>NZ_JBJHAQ010000006.1:0-184757 GCF_054051115.1 Modestobacter sp. SYSU DS0904
CGATCCGCGACGCCTCGGCCGGCGCCACCCGCACGTGCCCGATCAACCACGACCGCATGCTCTTCAGCGCATCCCGCTCACACGCCTGCGTGCTCTCCGCATGCCGCACCGTGCGGGTCAGCTCGGCGTCCAACCGGTTCCGCGCAGCCACCAGCAGTGCCGTCCGGGCCAGCACCTCGCCGTCGGACAACCCGTGCAGCTCCTCGGCGGCCAGGGCGTCCAGTGCCGACGTCAACTCGCTCACCGAGCACCTCCCGCCGCTTCGAACGTCTGTACGAATAGTACCGCTCCGGGAACTACTGGACAACATGAAACCGCAGGTCAGCGCCCTGTCCACAGATGTCGCCTGGGCCTTGACAGCCCCGTTCGACCACGGTGACCCACCGCCCTCGAGCAACTCGTCCCAGGCGGTCCCGGCGCGCGTCGCGACCGAGCCACCCGTCGATGTCGAGAAGCCGCGACCGGTTCCGTCCCTGGGGTGTCCGCGGCCACGATGGGCCGCACCAGCACCGAGGAGAGCTGCGATGGCCAAGTACCTGATGCTCAAGCACTACCGGAGCACGTCGAAGTCGCTCGACTGCGCGCCGATGGACCAGTGGACGCCGGACGAGGTCTCGGCCCACATCCAGTACATGAACGACTTCGCGGCGAAGCTGACCGGGACCGGCGAGTTCGTCGACGGGCAGGCGCTCGCCCCCGAGGGCACCTGGGTCCGGTACGACGGCGAGGGCCGCCCGCCGGTCACCGACGGGCCGTTCGCCGAGACCAAGGACCTCATCGCCGGGTGGATGGTGATCGACGTCGACAGCCACGAGCGCGCCGTCGAGCTGGCCGGGGAGCTCTCGGCGGCCCCCGGCCCGGGTGGTCGGCCGATCCGCGAGTGGCTGGAGCTGCGCCCGTTCCTGGGCGCGCCACCCACCATCACGGAGTGACCCCACCGGTGGACGACGTCCTGGTGCGGAGCCTGGTGCCGGGCGTGCTCGGCGTCCTCGTCCGTCGCGGAGCCGACTTCGCGGCGGCCGAGGACGCCGTCCAGGAGGCGCTGGTCGAGGCGGTCCGCAGCTGGCCGGCCGCCCCGCCGCGGGACCCGAGGGGCTGGCTGGTCACGGTGGCCTGGCGCAAGTTCCTCGACGCGACCCGGGCGGAGGCCACCCGCCGCCGCCGGGAGGAGACCGTCGCCGACGAGCCGCCGTCCGGCCCCGTGCCCGAGGCGGACGACACGCTGCAGCTGTACTTCCTGTGCGCCCACCCGTCGTTGACACCCGCGTCGGCGGTCGCGCTCACGCTGCGCGCCGTGGGCGGGCTGACCACCCGGCAGATCGCGGCGGCGTACCTGGTGCCCGAGGCGACGATGGCGCAGCGGATCAGCCGGGCGAAACGCACCGTCTCCGGCGTCCGGTTCGACTCCCCTGGCGACGTCGCCACCGTGCTGCGCGTCCTGTACCTGGTGTTCAACGAGGGCTACTCCGGGGACTTAGACCTCGCGGCGGAGGCGATCCGGCTCACCCGGCAGCTCGCAGCCGCCGTCGACCACCCGGAGGTGGCGGGGCTGCTCGCCCTGATGCTGCTGCACCACGCCCGGCGTGCCGCGCGGACCTCGCCCGACGGCAGCCTCGTGCCCCTCGCCGAGCAGGACCGCGACCGGTGGGACACCACGCTGATCAGCGAGGGCGTCGCCGTCCTGCAGACCGCCCTGGCCCGGGACCGGCTGGGCGAGTACCAGGCCCAGGCCGCGATCGCGGCGCTGCACGCCGACGCACGGTCGGCCGCGGAGACCGACTGGGTGCAGATCGTGGAGTGGTACGACGAGCTGGTCCGGCTGACCGGCAGCCCGGTGGTGCGGCTCAATCGCGCGGTCGCCGTCGGCGAGGCGGACGGTCCGCGCGCCGGCCTGGCCGCGCTCGCCTCGGTGGACGCCTCGGTCCCCCGCTTCGCCGCCGTCCAGGCGCACCTGCACGAGCAGGACGGCGACCGGACGACGGCGGCGCGGCTGTATGCCGAAGCCGCCGCGAAGGCACCCAACGCCGCCGAGCGCGACCACCTGACGCGCCAGGCGGCCCGGCTCAACTCCCGCTGACGACCGGGCCGATGACTTCCCCCTCCTCCCGGAGTCAGTGCTGCGAGACGACCCACCAGGAGGAGACCCGTGCCCACGATCCTGCCCATGCTGCTCACCGCCGACCCGGAGCGCCTGAGGGACTTCTACGTCGGAGCACTGGGCGCCCAGGTGGTCGAGCGGACCCCACCGGAGGACGACGGCGACCCACCGTTCTTCCTGAGCCTGCGCATCGGCGACTCGGTGCTGGGGCTCGTCCGGGAGGCCGAGCCGCCCGCCGGCAACCGGACCCTGCTGGGGATCGGCGTCGACGACGTCGACGCGCTGCTGGACTCCGTGCGCTCGCACGGTGGCTCGGTCACCGGCGGGCCGACCGACATGGCGTGGGGCATGCGGGTGGCCCACGTGAGCGACCCGGACGGCAACCCGATCAACCTGCAGTGCCCCATCGGGGACTGAGACGGCCGACCGGGCTCGCCCCTGCCCACGACGACCGTCAGGGCGCTCGGACCAGCCCCTCCTGGTAGGCGATGACGACCAGCTGGGCCCGGTCGCGGGCGCCCAGTTTCGTCATGCCCGGTGCACGTGGGTGCGCACGGTCAGCGGGCTCACGACCAGCCGGTCGGCGATCTCCTGGTTGGACAGGCCGTGCGCGGCCAGCCCGGTGATCTCGCGCTCGCGGTCGGTCAACGTCGGGAGCAGTCCGCGCGGCAGGTCGCCGATGCCGTCCGGACTGGCGAGGAAGCGGTTCACCAGCACCCGGGTGGCGACCGGTGAGAGCAGGGCCTCGCCGTCCACGACCGTCCGGATCCCGGCGAGCAGTTCGGCCGGCGTGACGTCCTTGCCCAGAAATCCGCTCGCCCCCGCGCGGAGCGCGTGCGCCACGTGCTCGTCGGACTCGAAGGTGGTCAGGATCAGCACCCGCGTGCCCGCCAGGTCGGTGGCTGCGCAGATCTGCCGGGTGGCGGCCAGCCCGTCCAGGACCGGCATCCGGATGTCCATCAGCACCAGGTCGGGACGGTGCTGATGGGCGAGCTCGACCGCCTCCGCGCCGTTCGCGGCCTCGGCGACGACCGTCAGGTCGTCCTCGGAGTCGATCAGCATGCGGAACGTCGAGCGCAGCAGCGCCTGGTCGTCCGCCAGCAGCACCCGGATCATCGGGGTCCCTCCCAGGGCGTCAGCGGGACGGTGAAGGTCACGGCGTACCGATCGGACCCGACCGGGCCGGCCTGCACCGTCCCGTCCAGCGCGAGCGCGCGCTCGCGCATCCCGATCAGCCCGTAGCCCGATCCCACCGGACCGGGCCGGGCGCCGGTGTTCTCGACGTGGACGCAGAAGGTGTCCTCGGTGCGGCGCACGGTGATCGTCACGGACGGGTCGACGGCGTGCTTGGTGACGTTGGTCAGGGCCTCCTGGACGACGCGGTAGGCGGTGACGTCGACCAGCCGGGGCAGGCAGTCCAGGGGTCCCTCGCGGAGCACGGTGACCTCGATGCCGGCTGCCCGGCAGGGCTCGACCAGCTCGTCGAGCTGGTCGAGCCCCGGTGCCGGCACGGTGTCGGCCGGGGGGTCGTCATCGGTGGTGCGCAGCACCGCCACGGTGGCCTTGAGCTCCTGGAGCGCCGCCGATGTGGAGGCGCTGAGCCCGGCCACCAGCTCCCGAGCTTGCTCGGGACGCCGGTCCAGCAGGTGCTCGGCGGTGCCGGCCTGGGCGTGGGCCACGGTGAGGTGGTGGGCGACGACGTCGTGCAGCTCCCGCGCGATGCGCAGGCGTTCCTCGCCCACCCGGTGCCGGATCTCGTCGTCCCGGCTGCGCTCGGCGTCCTCGGCGCGGGCCCGGACCACCTCGAGGTAGGAGCGGTGGGCCTGGGCCGTCCGGCCGGCGAACACCGCCGGCAGCAGCCACAGGGCGACGCCGACGGTGCGCAGCACCAGCGAGCCCCCGGTGGGGGTGTCCGTCAAGCTGCCCAGGATCACCGCGGCCACCGCGGACCCGGTCCACCACGCGACGGCGCGCACGGACCCGACGACCGCGAGCCAGTAGAGGCAGCCGATCAGCGGGGCCAGCAGCAACGGCGTCGGCAGGTAGCCGAGCGCGCAGGCGCCGGTCTCGCAGCAGATCGCCACGGCCGTCGCGGCGCGCGGCCACCGGGCCGCGGTGAACAGGGCGACGCTGGCCACCAGGCTGAGCAGCACGCCGGGGACGAGCACGGCCGGCCCGACGATGCCTTCGGTGTCGATGCTGGTACCCAGGGCGGCGAAGAGGAACGCGACGAGCGCGGCCGCCGCGTCCCGCGCCCCCGGCCTGGTGCTCATCAGCGGCTGCTCAGCGCCAGGTCCGGCGTCCGAGCCGGCGCGGCCGGCAGCGACGCACCCTCCACGTCGACGTTCGGCAGCAGCCGGTCGAGCCGGCGCGGCAGCCACCAGGCCCGCTCACCGAGGAGCTGCAGGACGGCGGGCACCAGCGTCAGCCGGACGACGAACGCGTCGAAGAACACCGCCGCGGCGAGCCCGAGACCGACCATCTTGATCAGCGGTTCGGAGGCCGCCGCGAACCCGCCGAACACCGCGACCATGATCACCGCGGCGGCGACCACGACCTTCGAGCTCTGCCCGAACCCGGTGACGATGGCCTGCCGGGCCGGCACGCCGTGCACGTGCGCCTCACGCATCCGCGACACCAGGAACACCTCGTAGTCCATGGCCAGCCCGAACACGATCCCCACCAGCAGGATCGGCATCAGGCTCATGACCGGGCCAGTCTGCTCGACACCGAGCAGATCACCTGCCCAGCCCCACTGGAAGACCGCCACGATCACCCCGATCGAGGCGAACAGTGACAGCAGGAAGCCGACCGCGGCCTTGATGGGCACCCATATCGAGCGGAAGACCACCAGCAGGAGCAGCACCGCGAGACCGACGACGAGCGCGACGTAGGGCACCAGGGCCGACTGGGTCTTCTGCGCCATGTCGATGTCGAGCGCCGTCGTCCCGGTGATCTCGTAGCTGACGCCCTGGTCGCGTTCCACGGCCGGGCGGGCGTCGCGCAGCGACTCCACCAGCGCCTCGGTGCGCTCGTCGGTCGGCCCGGTGGTGGGGACGGCGGTGAGGACGGCGGTGTCCCCCTGCTCGTTGAAGGTCGGGGTCGACACGGAGGCCACGCCGTCGATCGCTGCGAGGTCGTCCGCGACGGCCGGCACCGCGGTCTCCGGGTCGCTCGCACCGCGGGCGTCGACCACCACCGTCAGCGGGCCGTTGGAGCCGGGCCCGAACGCCTCGGCCCGCAGGTCGTAGGCCCGGCGCTCGGTGGCCGTGGTCGGCAGCGAGGCGTCGCCGGGGGTGCCCAGCTGCAACGACAGCGCCGGGATGGCGACGGCGGCGAGCACCGCGATCCCGGCCACCGTGACCAGCAGCGGACGACGCTGCACCAGCCGCATCCAGGTCCGGGCCACCGGCACGCGGGGGTTCGTGCGGGCCCCGCGCCGCTGCGACCGCGAGCGAGCCCGGTTCGGGAACATGCCCAGCAGCGCCGGGACCAGGGTCAGCGCGACGAGGACGGCCACGACGACGGCGCCCGCCGCGGCCAGCCCCATCTTCATCAGCGACGGGATCCCGACCACGACCAGCCCGGCGAGCGCGATCACCACCGTCGTCCCGGCGAAGACGACCGCCGAGCCCGCAGTGCCGACGGCGCGACCGGCCGCCGTCTCGGCGTCGTCGTGCGTGAGCCGTTCCTCCTGGTACCGGGAGACGACGAACATCGCGTAGTCGATGCCGACCGCGAGCCCCAGCATGAGCGCGAGCATCCCGCTGGTGATCGCCATCCCCAGCGGGCCGGCGAGGGCCCAGACGCCGAGGAACGAGATGGCCACCCCGATGATCGCCGTGAGCAGCGGCAGCCCCGCGGCCACCAGCGACCCGAAGGTCATCAGCAGGACGACGGCCGCGATCGCGACCCCGATGAGCTCGGTGGCGCTCATGCTGGTGGGGCTCTTGAGCGCCGAGCCGCGCATCTCCGCGGTCAGCCCGTCGTCCCGCGCCTGCTCGACCGCCTCCTCCAGCAGGGCGCGCGACTCGTCGGTGACCTCCGCCGACGGCACCTCGAACGTCACCGACGCGAAGCCGGTCGAGCCGTCGGCGCTGATGCTGGTGCCCGCCGAGGGCGGCACGACCCGGGACACCTGGGGGCTGTCGGCGACGGTGGCCAGCGCGGCCTCGACGGCCGCCCGGTTCGCCGGCGCGTCCAGCGAACCGCCGTCGGGAGCGACGAAGACGAGGGTCGCCGATGCGCTGTCCGTGGGCGTGTCCGGGAAGCGCTCGGCGAGGAGGTCGAACGCGTCCTGCGACTCGATGCCCGGGATGGTCGCCCGGGTGTTCACCGGGCCCTCGGACGTGACGGCGGCCGTCACCGCCCCGGCGAGGACGAGCAGCCAGAGCACAGCGACCGACCACCGCCGGCGGAAGGAGAAGCGGCCAAGACGATCGAGCAGACCTGCCATGTCGGAACACCCCAGTTGTCGTGGTTGTCCCGAGGAGCGTTTCGTCCTGGCAGGGGTCCCGTCGTCGTGCAGGCGCAGGCTCCGACTACGGAGATCGCAGTACCCGGCCCCTCGCATGGACTGGCGTCACCGGCGTGGTCAGTCGGACTCGATCAGCGGTCGGGGGCGGGCTCCACTGCGGCCCGTCGAGCCAGAGCGTGTCGGCGGTGCCGGCCTCGAGGTGCACGAGGCAGATCTCGACCTTGTGGTCGATGTCGGCCAGCCTCCTGCAGGTCGGCGACCTGCCGCTGGCCCCCATCGCGACGTCGCCTGGTCGGTGGTTGCTAGGCGCCGGCCGGCCGTCACCCTCACGCCGACATCAGGTAGCTGTATATGCAGCAAATGGCCGAAGCTGAATCACAGCTCTTGCCGTGCCGTTAGGCGCTAGTCAGTCCTTCGTGGCCAGGCCCACCAGCGGCCGATTACACGAACAGCTTCATCAGCGGCTGCTCAGGTAGACACATCCAGCCCTCGCGACCAGCCCGTGTCTCGCTGCCCGCTGGAGGTAAGGACACGAGCCCTAGAACGCGCGCGCGAGCGATCAACGCGCAGATCAAGGCGTCGAAGACGTCGTCCGAGTCCCTGATGGCCTCTCGCGCCACCCCGAGGTCCAGCTTGGGTGCCGCGGCGACAAGCGCCTCCACCGATGCCCGCAACGCATCACGCTTCGCCAGACCCTTGTACGACTTGTGAGGCAGCCCCCAGGACCGCAGCGCAGCAGCCGGATATGTCTCGATCACCAGTCCCGACCCGTCCCGGCTCACATCCGGGCCCTCGTCGGACAGCCGACTCAACACGCCCGCGCCCCGCATGGCCACGGCCGCAATCCGGTCAGCCGAAACCGACAAGGGGTGGACACCGGTGGTCTGCTCGCACCTCAAATCTGTCTCCCGGCGCGACAACCTTCGGCGCCAGACCAAGCCCGCATCTCCCGTAGGTATCGACACGTGCCCCGACCGGTGCTCATTCACGAACTCGACGAACGGCTCAGGCCAGCCGAACGGGCAGTCCATCGCCGCCCTGTCCGCCTCAGCAACAGCACCGACGATGGCCGCGTCATCGGCGCGAAGATGCACCCGATCAACTACGGCCGCACCGCCCGGCTGCCAGACCACCTGCACGATCGCAGTACCAGCAGGCTCCGCAGCAAGGTCAATACCTGCTGTCCGCATCCACATGACCTCATCTACTTCCGACCGGAGCCCGCCTCTTCACAGCAAGGTTCAGGCGGTGTGCAGGTCTTCTCGTCTGCGGTCGGTCTTGTAGGGCGCGGGGCCGACGGTCGCCCGGATCTCCTTCTGCGGGCCTCCGGGATTGCCCCAGTGGACCGTCACCGACGTCCCGATCTCGGCGTGGGCGACGTCGAGAGTGCAGAGCGAGAGCATCTCCCGGAAGTAGTAGCTGTAGCCGCGGGAGGTCGCCACCCCGACGAGCTCGCCGTCCCGCGTGACCCTGTCCGCCCACATGAACCCGCGCTGGTCACGCGGCATGTCCATGAACGGGTAGTTCTCCCCGGGCCGGAACAGTGACGCCTGCACGTCGAGCACGTCCTCGGCGTTCCACACCAGGCTGCGGATCGTGCGACGGGGGTTGGCCTTCTCCTCCTCGAGCGCCTCCCGACCGAGGAAGTCGTGGTCGAACGCGATGTTGCGGCCCCAGCCGAGCTCGACGGGGCTGCGGTAGTACTCGGAGATGTCGCGCCCGTCGTAGGAGCCTGCGATGTACGCCGGCTGGGCGAACGCCGGCATCGACGCGGTGAACACCTCGAGGTAGTCCGCGGTCTCCGGCTCGAAGATCGCCGGGATGTAGTCCGTCGCGATGGTCGGGAAGCACGCCTCCAGATGATTGATCGGCGCCGTCCGGCCGCCCAGCTTGCGGATCCCGAACTCCTGCCCGGCCTCGAGGATGGCGTCGTACACCTCCTGCTTGTGCGCGACCGGCCCCTGGAGCTCGAAGCCGATCTCGCCCGCCATGCCCTGGCGGAGGGCGTGGACCTCGTGGCCGGCGACGGTGATGGTGCTGACGTACATGAAGCCGGTGTCGCGCAACCCAGAGCCGGCGATCTTGTCCAGCACATTGACCGACTGCGGCCCGGACACCTGCAGGATGAACCAGTCGTCCTTCTCCACCTGCACGTCGTAGCTGGTGGAGGCCAGGTGGTGACTGGCCCAGAACCCTCCGCGCCCGTGCAGCATGAACTCCTCGGGCCCGAACCGGGTGAGGACGCCCTCGTGGATGACCTTGCCGTTCCCGTTGGTGTGGATCGCGTGCTTCGACTGGCCGATGTCGAACTTCGCGAAGCTGTTGACCGTGATCTCGCTCAGCATGGCGAGGACGTCCGGCCCGGTGAAACGGTGCTGCCAGAGGAACGACCAGTCCCCGATGTAGCAGGTCTGCTTCCACGACAAGCTCTCGTCCAGCCAGTCGGTGTACTCCGGCTGACCGAAGCGGGTCCAGGCGTATCCCTCGGGAGCTCTGCGCATGCTGCTGACCGAATGGTCCATGGGAATCCTCGCTGTGGTGTCGGCAGGCACTGCTACCCCGAACGCTAGGGCCCGCCCTCGCAACTGCGCACCACGACCGACACCTACAGCGACGTGATGCCCGCCCTCGACAAGGACCCGGCCGCCCGGATGGGGAGGCCCTGTGGGACTGACCTGGCACCGGATGTGCTGCAGTGGCCACCACGCTGGCACCAAAGAAAATCAGGCCGCTCTCCCAGCGGGAGAACGGCCTGATCAACGGGGTGGAGCTGAGGGGACTCGAACCCCTGACCCCCACACTGCCAGTGTGGTGCGCTACCAGCTGCGCCACAGCCCCTTGCCGACCCGGTCTGGTGCGTCCGAGCCGTGGAGAACTCTACATCGCGGTGAACGGCACCCGGCGGAGGGGTCCCCCACCGGGTGCCGTGTCGTCAGCTCCCTGCGCCGAAGCGCTGGTCGAGCGAGGAGCAGCAGCCCGAAGACCGCCAGCGTGAGCAGCACGTAGACCACGTCGGTCACGTCCAGAGCACCTTCATCCCGATCCGGGCGGACGACCGGTCGTCGTCCACGTCCGGGCGGCGACGCTAGGAGCGCTCGGGAGTGCTGACGTGGGTCTTGACGGGTCCTTGACGGCGGGGGGTGGCGACCTTGACGCCGTCCTGACGGGGGAGCTCGAGTGGGGGAGTAATGGCCATTTCTGCCCCACTCGGGGGTCAGGACGGCGGCGGGGTCAGCTGGGCGACGCGGACGGAGTTGCCGAACGGGTCGCGGAAGCCGAAGTCGATGCCGTAGGGCTGCACGATCGGCTCCTCCGGCAGCTCGACGCCGCGCTCCTTGAGCTCGGCGTGGGTCTTGCGCGCGTCGTCGGTGCCGAAGAACAGGTGTCCGCCGCCGGCGCCCTTGGTGACCAGGTCGCGCACCTGGCCGGCGATCTCCGGGCTCACCGACGGCGGCGCCGCGAGCTCGAGCAGCACCGCGTGGCCGGGGTCGGTGGGCAGCGCCACGGTGAGGAAGCGCATCGGCCCGAACTGCATGTCGGTCTGCACCTCGAAGCCGAGCGTGCCGACGTAGAAGTCCAGCGCCTCGTCCTGGTCGAGGACGTAGAGGGAGGTGATCGTGATCGAGTTCAGCATGGTCAGGACGCTAGGGGCGGGCGTCGTGCCCGGGCTTCTCCGAAACTGCGCTGTCCGTGCTGGGCCGGAGCCACCGCATGCCGAAGCAGCTGGGCACCGGCGCCAGCGGGCCGCGCCGCCGGTACACACTCGGCGGCTCGCCGACGATCTCGGCGAACACCCGGCTGAACGTGCCCAGGCTGGCGAACCCCACGGCCATGCAGATGTCGGTGACGGTCTCCTCGCTGTTGCGCAGCAGCACCATCGCCCGCTCCACCCGCCGCCGCTGCAGGTACCGGTGCGGCGTCTCGCCGAAGGTGGCCTTGAAGGTGCGGATGAAGTGCGCCTCCGACACGTGGGCGATCCGGGCGAGGGTCGGGACGTCGAGCGGTTCGGCGTAGGCGCGGTCCATCGCGTCCCGGGCCCGCAGCATCCGCCGATTGGAGTCCTCGGACGCCCGGCTCACGAGCGGGATCATGGCACCGCGCCGTTCGCGGCGGTCCCGCGCACGCGCCGCCGTCGTCGCGCCAGGCCCTCAGCCGGCCGTACCGCCGCGCTCGCGCCGTTCCCGGGCCGCGCCGGCCAGTTCGTCGAGCAGGGTCTCCGTGGTCGCCAGGTCCACGCAGGCATCCGTGACGCTCTTGCCGTGCTCCAGCGCGTCGGGACGCCGCTGGTCGAGGTCCTGCCGCCCCGCGACGAGGTTGCTCTCCAGCATCACCCCGCGGATCGCCGTCTCCCCGCCCGCGATCTGGCCGGCCAGGTCGCGCACGACGTCGATCTGGCGCAGGTGGTCCTTCTGGCTGTTCCCGTGCGAGGCGTCGACCACGAGCACCTCCGGCAGCCCGCGCGCACGGAGCCGCTCACGGGTGCGGGCGATGTGGGCGGCGGAGTAGTTCGGGCCGTCCTTGTCACCGCGCAGGATCACGTGCCCGGTCTCGTTGCCCGTGGTCGACAGCTGGGCGGAGATGCCGTGGCGGTCGACGCCCAGGAACTCGTGCGGCGCCCGGGCGGCGATGACGGCGGAGATGGCGGCGTCGATGCTCCCCTCCGGGGAGTTCTTGAACCCGACGACGGCGGAGAACCCGGACACCCGCTCGCGGGCGGTCTGGTCGGTGACGTTGCGCGCGCCCACGCCGTTGTAGGTCACCAGGCCGTCGACGTACTGGGGGGTGAGGGCGTTCAGCGGCTCGGCCGCCACCGGCACCCCCGTCGCGGTGATGCGGGCCATGAGCATCCGGGTGGCCACGAGCCCGACGCTGATCCGGTTGGAGCCGTCGAGGTACGGGTCGTAGGCGAAGCCCTTCCAGTCCACCTCCGTCCTCGGCTTCTCCGTGTACGTGCGCATCACGATCTCCAGGTCGGCCCCGAAGCGGGCCCGCATCCGGCGGAGGAAGTCGGCGTACTCCAGCGTGGCGACGGGGTCGTGGATCGAGCACGGTCCCGCGATCACCGCCAGGCGCCCGCTCCGGCCGCTCACGATCTCGGCCATCGCCGCGCGCCCGGCCCGCGTGGTGGCGATGGCCGGCTCCGGGAGCGGCACCACCGAGGCGACGGCCTCCGGGGTGACGACGATGCTCAGGCCGGCGATCCGGGTGTTGACCAGGCCGGACAGGTCGACGACGTCGGGGTCCGGCAGTCCGAGCTGTTCGCGGACACCGGGGAGCAGTTCGGCGTGCATCGCGTCGATCCGCCGGTTGACCTGCCGCTGCACGTCCAGCAGGTGGTCGGCGATCCGGGCCGCGACCTCGAGCAACCGGTCGGCCGGGGTGTCCTCGTGCTGGGCCATCGGGGTGATCTCCTCCTGGACGGTCGGCTCAGCGGGGGCCGGGCACGCTCACCCGACGGAGGTGCAGTCTCCCAGCGCCCCGCCAGGGAACCATCTCCACCCGGACCCGCAGCATCCACCGGCCAGAGCGGGACGTGGATCTGGGATAGCGTGCGAACCGCGCTCTGTAGTAAGTTTGCTACATGCCACCGCGCAAACGCTCCGAGGAACCTCAGCTGTACAACCGGCTGACCGTCTTGCGCACGGAGCGCGGGATGTCCCGCCAGGAGCTGGCCGACGCGGTCGGCGTGCACTACCAGACCATCGGCTACCTCGAGCGCGGCGAGTACAGCCCCAGCGCCACCCTCGCGCTGCGGCTGGCCGCGGTCTTCGGCCTCCCGATGGAGGCGGTCTTCTCCCTCACCCCGTTCCGCACCCTGTCCGAGCAGGTCTACGGCACCCAGGAGTCCCGATGAGCACCCCCACCCGCACCCAGCGTCGCGCCGCCCGCCTCGACGACCCGCAGTTCGAGTCACTCCGCACCCCGCGCACGCGCCGCCGGCTGGTCGCCGTCCTCAGCGGGCTGCTGGTCGCGGAGGCCGGCCTCGTCCTCATCGCCGAACGCGCTCCGGTGGTCTTCGTCGTCGGCATGGCGGTCGTGGTGATCGCCTTCGTCCTGCTCCTCGGCGCCCTCAAGGCCAGCACCCGTGGGGTGGAGGAGCTCCCGGCCGAGGCGCTGGACGAGCGGCAGTGGCAGCTGCGCGGCGAGGCCTACGCCCGCGCCTACTGGGTCGGCTTCGGCCTGCTGACCGCCGAGCTGTTCGTCGCCGCCGTCTGGCTGTTCGCGGACTGGCCGGCACCGGGCGACAACGTGCTCATGGGCGCCCTGCTGCTGCCCTTCCACGTCGCTCTCGTGCTGCCGACGCTCGTCACCGCCGCCACCCGCGACCTCTGACGGTCTCGGTCACGGGCGGGACCCGTCGCCTGAGCGGCGGCTACAGCTCGACGCCGCGGGCGGCCAGCCACTTGACGGGGTCGACCCGCTTGCCCTCCAGCCCGCCGGAGTGCACCTCGAAGTGCAGGTGCGGCCCGGTCGACTGCCCGCGGTTGCCCAGCAGCGCGATCTGGTCACCGGCCTCGACGACGTCGCCGGCGCGCACCTGGATCTTCTCCATGTGGCCGTAGACGGTCACGTCACCGCTCTCCCCGAGGATGTACACCGCCAGCCCGTAGCCGCTGGCCGCGCCGGCCCGCAGCACGACGCCGTCCTCCACCGAGTACTCCGGGGTGAGCATCGGGGCGGCGAGGTCGATGCCCCAGTGCATGGTGCCCCAGCGCTGGCAGAAGCAGCTGGTCAACCGGTAGGTCCCCAGCGGGGAGACGGCCTTGGGGCGGGCGGCCTCCGCGGCGGCCGCGGCGGCCGCCGCCTCCTCCTCCTGGCGGGCCTGGCGCTCGGCGCGGTTGGCGGCCACCTCGGCGAGCCGGACGCGGGCCTCGGCCTCGCTGATCGACGACTGCGGCATCAGCGCCGCCTCCTCGTCGATCAGCGACGAGTCGGCGGCCAGCATCGCGGCGACCTCGACCGGCTCGGCCACCGCCGTCGGCAGGGCGTGACTGCCCAGGAAGGCGACCAGCCCACCGATGGCGAGCGCCGCCAGCAGCGCGCCGGGCCGCCGGCGCTGCACCGCGGACGGGCGGACGGCGGCGCGTTCGGCGGTGTTCGGCGAGACCTCGGCGACGACCTCGGCAACCGTCCGTCGGGTTCCCTCGACGACGCTGCCGACGTGCCTCGAAGCCATGCGCAGTGCCCCTCAGTTCGATGGCGGCGCCTGCGCGCCGGAGCGGTTCGGCAGTCATCGAAACATCGAGTTGCAGCTTTGTAATTTGTCTGACGGCGTGTTCATCAAGACACGCCGCGTGACTGCTCCACGACGGTCAGGAACGGGCCGACATGTCGACGTGTCGACACGTCGACCCGGCGCACGGCGAGGCGTCAGCCGCCGACCGGTGCGGGCACCGGGGTGTCGGCCGCCGGGCGCCCCCGGACGTCGTCGCGGAACCGGCGGGCGGCCAGCGCACCGCCGATCACCAGGCCGAGCCCGACGACGACCAGGACGGCGACCGCGGCCCGGCCCAGCAGCTCCGGCCCCCGGGTGACCGTGTGCGCGGTCCACAGCACGTCGACGTCGGGCACGCCCTGCACCAGCAGCAACCACCCGCCCACCACCGCCATCAGCCCGGTGAGCACCCCGCGGCCGCGCAGCGCGGCCCGGATGCCGATCGCCGCGACCAGCACCGCCAGCAGCGCCGGCAGCAGCGCGGAGACCAACGCGCCCGGGTAGGAGGCGACCGTCACCGGCGGATCCGGGGTGGCCAGCGCGTGGACCAGCGCCGCCAGCCCGCCGGCGCCCAGCGCGACCGCCAGCGGGCGCGGGGTGCCCGCCCGCCAGCCGGCCAGCACCGTGGCCGCCAGCAGCAGCCCGTAGACCGGCCAGACCAGCCAGGCCGGCGGCGGCGGGCTCCAGGTGAGCTCGCCGGCGACCACCACCGGCGTGCCACCGACGGCCATCGGCACGGTCCACTCGGCCACCGTGTGCGTGCGGGTGGGATCGGCGGCGACCGCCGGGGGCAGCAGCCCCTCGCTCATCCAGTGCGTGCGGTGGTCGTGCCAGACGTACTGCGGCTCGGTGGAGACCTGCTCCCAGCGCGGCGGCGCGGTGACGTCGACGTCGTCGGGCACCGGCGCGCGGCCGTAGCGGTCCAGGTTGAGGTAGCTGGCCGGGCTCAGCGCGTTGCGCCAGACGCCGTCCGGCCCGATCCGCAGGTACGGCTCGTCGTTGTACCCCGGCACGGCGACCTCGGTGCCGGTCTCGTTGACCACCTCGAGGGTGTCGCCGAAGTCGAGCACCCGGACGCTCAGCCCGGGCAGCGGCGGGCTCACCGAGGTGACCCGCCCGTCGAAGTCGCTGCCGGCGGCTCCCCCGCCGACGTGCGCGAGCGCCGGCCCGGCGAGGGCCCCGACCACCACCGCCAGCGCCGCCAGCAGGACGACGCCCAGCCGGGCACCCCAGGGGCGCGACGCCGACGCGCTCATCCGGTCGTGCCGCTCACTCGGCCGCGACGAGGGCCAGGTCGTGGGCGATGTCGCGGCTGGTGTTGCCCGCGTCGAAGGCGACGTCGGCCTCACCGTCGGTGCCGTAGAGCAGCAGCAGCGCCGAGTGCGCCTCGCCGCCGTTCTGCGCGAGGGGCACCCCGGCGGCCAGTTGGGCCTGGTCGATCTGCGCCTGGTCGCCGGTCAGCCCGACGAACTCGGTGGGCAGCTCGGCGTCGAACTGGTCCAGGTACGCCCCCAGCACCTCGGGGGTGTCCCGGGCCGGGTCGGTGGTCACGAAGACGACGTTCGTGCGCTCCGCCACCGCGGGATCGACGTCGCCCAGCGCCAGCCGGACGTCGGCCATCGTGGTCGGGCAGATGTCCGGGCAGTTGGTGAAGCCGAAGAACAGCAGCGTGGGCCCCTCGGCGGTGGCCGCGGCGAAGTCGTAGGGCTGCCCGGCGCTGTCGGTCAGGGTGAACGACGGCTTCTGGTACGGGTCCTTCAGGTGGATGCCGGAGTAGGGCCCCGTGTCGCCACCCTCGACGACCGCCGGGGGCTCCACCCCGGCCGCGTGGTCGTGGCCGCCGGCCGCGCCGGAGCCGTCCGCGGTCGCGTCGCCGCCGCAGCCGGCCAGCAGCAGGCCGGCCGCCGACAGCACCCCCGCCAGGGCGGGACGGAACCGGGGAGGGAGGGTCCGGGAGCTCACGAGGACACGGTACGTCGGCGCGCGGCCAGACCGAGCGCGAGACCGCCGACACCGGTGAGCACGCCGAGGACGCCGAGCACCAGCGCGGTGACGGCGAGCCCGTTGCCGTCGTCCGCGGCGGTCACCTCGTCCGGGGTGGCCGCCGGCCCGGAGGCGCCGTCGGCCGCCCCCTCGGACAGCGTCAGCACCGGCGCCGGGCGCTCGGGCTCGGGCTGGCCCGTGACGGTGGGCTCGATCCACGCCGCCTCGCTGCCGTCGCTGTAGGTCTGCACCGCGTTGAAGGCCAGCTGCTCCGCGTCGGGGAACGGCCCGCCGGAGAGGGCGAACTCCTGGAACTGACCGGGCTCGATGCCGGCGCCGTCCACGGCGCGGAACTCCACCACCGAGACCGCCTCGTCGACCTCCGTGCCGTGCACCTCCACCGGCGGGTCGATCTCGCTGCGGGTGAACGTGATCGTCCAGCCCGGCACCGGCTGCGCCCGCAGCGAGGCCAGCGGCGCCTCCGGCGGCACCTGGATGCGCAGCCCCACCGTGCTCGCGGTGTCGCTCTCGTTGGGCACCCGGAAGGTCAGCTTGCCGTAGCCACCGGGCTCGGCGTCGGGGCTGGAGACGGTGACGTGCGCGGAGGCGGCGCCCACCCCGACGGTGAGCAGCGTGGCCAGGGCGACCGGGACGACGACGCCGAGCCGGCGCACGGAACGGGACGGGGACATGCGGGTTCTCCTCGATCGGGGGCTGGTCAGCGCACCGGGAAGGTGGTGCTGGCGGTGCGGGCGGTGAACTCGTCGAGCCGGACGGTGACGGCGAGGGTCCACGTGCCGGCGGTCGGCAGGGCCGGGTCGGCGACGTAGTGGCCGGGCCCGGCGCCGGCCAGCTCGACGTCGAGCGGGCCGATCTCCTGCTGCTGCTCGGTGAGCGTGACGGTGATCTCCTGCGGCTGGATGAGCCGGCCGTCGTCGTCGAAGAGGTAGAGGTGCAGCGTGGCCGGCCCGGGCGACGCCGGGGCCAGGGTGACCTGCACCGTGCCGTCCGCTCCGCCGGCCGACTGCAGGGGCAGCGTGACCTCCACCGGGTCGGCGACCGCGGCCCGCGCGGGCGGCGTGCCGACCAGCACCGCCGACAGCGCGAGGACGACGACGGCGCCGGCGAGCTCGACCAGCACCGAGCGCCGCAGCACCCCGAGGTGCTCCCCGGGACCCCCCGCGGGCACCCGGGCCCGCCGTCGCTCCCCCAGCCGCTGGTGCACCCAGTCGCGGCTGACCAGGGCGGCGCCCAGCACCCCGAGCACGAGCACGAGCTTGGCCAGGAGCAGCCACCCGTAGCGGGTGCCGACCAGCCCGGACGGCGAGCCGACCTCGCGCACCGACTGCAGGACGCCGGTGACCACCAGCGCCGCGATCAGCCCCGCGGCGAGCCGGGACCACCGGGGCAGCGCGAGCGCGAGCTCCCCCACCCGGTCCGCGGCGCCCGCCCGCAGGCGGAGCCCACCGGCGAACAGCGCGGCCAGCCCACCCAGCCAGCCGGCCATCGCCGCCGCGTGCACCGCCGCCACCGGCACGGCCAGCCAGGGCAGCGGACCGGCCACCGGGTGCCCGACGGCGGCCGTCGCCAGCACCAGGGCGGCGGCCGGGACCGCCGAGCCGATCAGCAGCCCCGGGGCCGGCGGTCGGCCGGCGCGCCAGCCGACCGCGAGCAGCGCGGCCAGCGCCGCGGCCAGCAGCAGCCGGAGCACCAGGGTCAGCCCGTGCGCCGTGCCGAGGGTGGCGCCCAGCAGATCCGGGTCGAGCAGCGAGCCGGGTCCGCTGCCGGCCGCGTACGGCCCCTGCAGCAGCACCCCGAGCAGCGCGCCGACGGCCACGGCGCCCAGGCCGGCCAGGGCCAGCCGGCGCAGCAGCGGCACCGCCCAGCCGCCCGGCCAGCAGACCGCGAGCGCCAGCGGGATGCCCAGGCCCAGCGCCAGGCCGAGGTAGCCCAGCCAGCGGGCGGCCGGGAGCGCGGCGGCGACCACCGGGTGGACGTCGCCGTCGTCGGCCACGGCGTCGACGGCGAGCAGCTCGCCGTCGCCCACCGCGAAGGTGAAGGCCCCGGACACCGGGTGGGCGTCGGCCGAGACCACCCGGTAGGTGACCAGGTAGCCGCTCTCGGGCAGGCCGTCGCGCAGCGGCACGGTGAGGGTGTCGTCGCGGACCTCCGCCGCGCCGGAGTCGACCCGCTCGCCGTCGGCGCCGAACACCCGCGCGTAGCCCGCCCCCAGCGACACCGGCTCGTCGAACTCGACGGTCACCTCGTCCGGGACGGTGTCCAGCCGGGCGCCGTCGGCGGGGGTGGTGCTGACGACGGTGGCGTGCGCCGCGGCCGGGCGGGCGGTGAGCACGTCGAGCCCGAGCCCGGCGACGAGGAGCCCCGCCAGCAGCAGGAGGGCGGGGACGACCCGGTTCACGTTCGGGTCCTCCCCCGGCCGGCGTGCTGCACGGGAGGTCAGTCGTGCGGGGACGCCCGCCGGTTCCCGCTGTGGCGCAGAGCACCCCGACGTACCCGATGGACTGACGGTGAACGCTGGGTGAACGGCGGCGGACCTATGCTCCCCTGCGGCCGCCCGCCCGAGCGGGCAGCGGCCACCACTCCCCTTCATCCCCGGAGCACCGCGTGGCCTTCCGCCTCACCCCCCGCGACTCGAGCTTCTACGCCATGTTCACCGCGTCGGCCGAGAACCTGGTCACCGCCACGGACGTGCTCAGCGAGTTCGTGCACGAGCACGCCCGCCGGGAGGAGCTGGCCGAGCGGCTGCGGGACCTGGAGCACGCCGGCGACCAGGCCACCCACGCGATCTTCCGGCAGGTCAACTCCAGCTTCGTCACCCCGTTCGACCGGGAGGACATCTACAACCTGGCCAGCGACCTGGACGACGTGATGGACGCGATCGAGGCCGCCGCCGACCTGGTGGTGCTCACCAAGCTCGGCACGCTGCCGGCGGAGATGGGCCAGCAGGTCGCCCTGCTGCAGCGCTGCGCGGCGGTGACCGCCGAGTCGATGCCCCGGCTGCGCTCGATGAAGGACCTCGCCGACTACTGGATCGAGGTCAACCGGCTGGAGAACGAGGCGGACAAGCTGTACCGCCGGCTGCTGTCCCGGCTGTACTCCGGCGAGTTCGACGCGCTGGAGATCCTCAAGCTCAAGGAGGTCGCCGACCAGCTCGAGGAGGCCGCCGACGCCTTCGAGCACGTGGCCAACGTGGTCGAGACCATCGCGGTCAAGGAGTCCTGACCCCGGCATGGACCCGCTCTTCCCGGCGCTGGCGGTCATCGTCGTCGTCGCCCTGGCCTTCGACTACACCAACGGCTTCCACGACGCGGCCAACGCGATCGCCGTCGCCGTCTCCACCAAGGCGCTCACCCCGCGGGTGGCCCTCGCGCTCGCCGCGGTGATGAACCTGATCGGCGCGCTGATCTCCACCGAGGTCGCGCAGACCGTGGGCGCCGGGATCATCGAGGCACCCGCGGGCTTCGAGGGCCTGCAACTGGTCTTCGCGGCGCTGGTCGGGGCGATCGTGTGGAACCTGACCACCTGGTACTTCGGGCTGCCCTCCTCCTCCTCGCACGCGCTGATCGGCGGGCTGGTCGGCGCCACGTTGGCGGCCGCCCACTCGGTGCAGTGGAGGGGCGTGCTGGAGGACGTCCTGATCCCGATGGTGCTCTCACCGCTGGTCGGGTTCGCGCTGGGCTACCTGGTCATGCTGGCGATCCTCTGGACCTTCCGCGGCGCCAACGCGCACCGGGCGAACCGCGGCTTCCGCTACGCCCAGGTGGTCAGCTCGGCGACGATGGCGCTGGGCCACGGCATGCAGGACGCGCAGAAGACGATGGGCATCATCACCCTCGCCCTGCTCACCGCCGGGGAGATCGACACCTTCGAGGTGCCGCTGTGGGTGGTCTTCGCCGCGGCGATCGCGATCAGCGCCGGCACCTACGCCGGCGGCTTCCGGATCATGCGCACCCTCGGCCGGCGGATCATCCAGCTCACCCCGGCCGGCGGCTTCGCCGCGCAGACCGTGGCCTCGAGCGTGATGGT
Organism: Modestobacter sp. SYSU DS0904; assembly: GCF_054051115.1. NCBI lineage: Bacteria > Bacillati > Actinomycetota > Actinomycetes > Geodermatophilales > Geodermatophilaceae > Modestobacter > Modestobacter sp. SYSU DS0904. The sequence goes on from NZ_JBJHAQ010000006.1 coordinate 19,822, forward strand.
CACGACGGCGACGGTCTTCGCCGTCCCGGTGTCGACGACGCACGTCACCACCACCTCGATCATGGGCGTCGGCGCGACCCGGCGGTTCTCCGCAGTGCGCTGGGGCGTGGCCGGCGGCATCGTCGTGGCCTGGGTGGTCACCCTGCCCGCCGCGGCCGGGGTGGCGGCGCTGGCGTACGTGGTCACCCACGCTGTCGTCGGCTAGCCGCCGTCGGCTAGCTTCGGCGGACGTGGCCCCGCCGGCAGCACCACCCGCCGGCCCGGTGGCCCTGGGCACCGCCGCCGGCCGGTGGGTGCTGCTGGCCACCGTGCTGGCCTCGGCGATGGCGATGCTGGACGCCACCGCGGTCACCGTCGCCCTGCCGGCGATCGGCGCCGAGTTCGGCGCCTCGCTGTCGGTGCTGCAGTGGACCGTCACCGGCTGCACCCTGGCGCTGGCCTCGCTGGTGCTGCTCGGCGGCGCACTGGGCGACCGGTACGGACGGCGGCGGGTCTTCCTCATCGGGGTGGTCTGGTTCGCGCTGGCCTCGCTGGTGTGCGGCGTGGCCCAGACCGGCGGTCAGCTGGTGGCCGCCCGGGTGCTGCAGGGCATCGGTGGTGCGTTGCTGACCCCCGGCAGCCTGGCGATCATCCAGTCCTCGTTCCGGCCCGGTGACCGGGCCCGGGCGATCGGCCTGTGGTCGGCCCTGGGCGGGGTCGCCGGGCTGGTCGGGCCGTTCCTGGGCGGGTTCCTCGTCGACGCGCTCACCTGGCGGTGGGTGTTCGGGATCAACGTGCCGGTCGCCGTGGTGGTCGCGCTGGCCGGGCTGCGGCACGTGCCGGAGAGCCGGGACACCGAGCGGCACGGCCGGTTCGACGTCCTCGGGGCGGTGCTGGGGGCGCTGGCCCTGGGCGGGGTGACCCACGCGCTGATCGCCGCCGGGGAGGCCCCGGGCCGGCCCGACGTCTGGGCGGCGGCCGTCGCCGGGCTCGGCTGCGGCGCCGCGTTCGTCGTCCGGGAGAAGCGCGCCCGGGCGCCGATGATGCCGCTGACCCTCTTCGCCGACCGCCAGTTCTCCGGCGCCAACCTGAGCACCCTGGCCGTCTACGCGGCGCTCGGTGGCTTCTCCTTCTTCCTGGTGCTGCAGCTGCAGACCTCGCTCGGCTACGGGGCGACCGCCGCCGGCGCCGCGCTGATCCCCGCGATCGCGGTCATCTCCCTGCTGTCGGCCCGGGCCGGGGCGCTCGCGCAGCGCACCGGCCCGCGGCCGTGGATGAGCATCGGCCCGCTGGTGGCCGGCGCCGGGCTGCTGTGGCTGTCCGGGCTGGACGCCGGCGACACCTGGGTGACCGGCGTGCTGCCCGGCCAGCTGCTGCTGGGGCTGGGCATGGCCGCGGTGGTCGCCCCGCTGACCGCGACGGTGCTCGGCGCCGCACCCGACCGGCTGGCCGGGCTGGCCAGCGGGGTCAACAACGCGGTCGCCCGGGCGGCCAACCTGCTCGCGGTGGCGGCGCTGCCGGTCGCGGTGGGGCTCTCGGGAGACGACTACACCGACCCGGCCGGGTTCACCGCGGGCTACCGCACGGCCATGCTGGCCTGTGCCGGGCTCATGGCGGCCGGCGGTCTGGCGGCCTGGCTGACCGTCCGGAACGACGTCCTGCGCGGCTGATCCCACTGCGTGGGAGCCGGTTGCCCGCAATCCGCACCAAAGTGGTAGGAATGTCCCCGTGACGACGACGGCCCTGCTCCCGCCCCCCCTCCCGGGCGAGCTGCTGGTGAGCCGTCTGCACGTCGACCTGCTCCGGGTCGCCACCGCAACCTGTCCGGGCCGCTGACCTCCGCGCCGTTCGCGGCGCCCCTCGTTCAGCCCGCCTGACGCGCTCCGCTGCGCCCGGCGCCACGACCCCGGAGCACCCTCCTCGTGAAGACCCTGATCCTGCTCGCCCTCGCCGGCCTCGGCGCGCAGCTCGTCGACGGCAGCCTCGGCATGGGCTACGGCGTCACCTCGACCACCCTGCTCCTGGCCATCGGCACCAACCCGGCCGCCGCCTCGGCCACCGTGCACCTGGCGGAGATCGGCACCAACCTGGCCTCGGGTCTGTCGCACTGGAAGTTCGGCAACGTCGACTGGAAGGTCGTCGCGAGGATCGGCGTCCCCGGGGCGATCGGCGCCTTCGTCGGCGCCACCGTGCTGTCGAACGTCTCGACCGCGATCGCCGCGCCGGCGATGTCGCTGATCCTGCTGGGCCTGGGCGTCTACCTGCTGGTCCGGTTCACCCTCCGCGGCATCGACAAGCGCCAGCTGGGCAAGCCGATGCGCACCCGGTTCCTCGCCCCGCTCGGCCTGACGGCCGGCTTCATCGACGCCACCGGCGGCGGCGGCTGGGGGCCGGTGAGCACCCCGGCCATCCTGGCCAGCGGACGCCTGGAGCCGCGCAAGACCATCGGCTCGATCGACACCTCCGAGTTCCTGGTGTCGCTCGCCGCCAGCCTGGGCTTCCTGTTCGCCCTCGGCAGCCAGGGCATCAACCTGTTCTGGGTGCTCGGCCTGCTCGCCGGCGGTCTGATCGCCGCGCCGATCGCCGCCTGGCTGGTGCGCTACGTCCCGCCGCGGCTGCTGGGCGCCGGGGTGGGCGGGATGATCGTGGCGACCAACGTCCGGAGCCTGCTCACCAGCGACTGGGTCGACGCCGCCGACCCGGTCCGCTACGCCGTCTACACGGTGGTCTACCTGACCTGGGCCGCCGCGGTGGTCTGGTCGTTCCGCGAGTACCGGCGGGAGCGCGCCGAGGAGCAGGCCGCCGCGCTGGCCGCCGAGGCCGAGGAGCTCGCCCGCGCCGAGCGGGAGCCGAACACCACCGAGCCGCTGGAGAGCATCCGCGCCGGCCGCCCGAGCGCTCCCCGGGAGTAGCAGCACCGATCCCGCAGATGGGCCCCGTCCGGTGACCACCGGACGGGGCCCTTTGCTGTTCGGCAAAGAAGGTTGTCGGCCCGACCGCACCGGTCGCACCCTCGACCCGACGGCGGCCGAGACCCGGCCGCCCGGGGACGAGGAGCGCGACCATGGGCGAGCGGTACGACGTGGTGGTGGTGGGCGGCGGCGCCGCCGGCCTGAGCGGTGCACTGGCGCTGGGCCGGGCCCGCCGGTCGGTGCTGGTGGTGGACGGCGGGGCGCCGCGCAACGCCCCGGCCGCCGAGATGCACAACTACCTGGGCCGGGACGGCACCCCGCCCGGGGAGCTGCTGGCCGCCGGGCGGGCCGAGGTGGCCGGGTACGGCGGGCGGTTCCTGGACGGCGACGCGGTCTCCGCCGCCCCCGTCGACGGGGGCTTCGAGGTGCGGCTGGCCGACGGGCGGTCGGTGCTCGGCCGCCGGCTGCTGGTGACCACCGGCCTGGTCGACGAGCTCCCCGCGGTGCCGGGCCTGCGCGACCAGTGGGGGCACGGTGTCCTGCACTGCCCGTACTGCCACGGCTGGGAGGTGCGCGACCAGGCGATCGGCATCCTGGCGACCAGCCCGATGTCGGTGCACCAGGCGCTGATGTGGCGGCAGTGGAGCGACGACGTCACCCTCTTCCTGCACGCCCGGGCGGAGCCCACCGACGAGGAGTGGGAGCAGCTGGCCGCGCGCGGCATCTCGGTCGTCGTCGGCGAGGTCACCGCCGTCGAGTCCGACGGCGACCGGCTGACCGGTGTGCGGCTGGCCTCCGGCCAGGTGGTGCCCCGCGACGCGCTGGTCGTCGCCCCCACGTTCACCGCCCGCTCCGCCGTCCTGGAGTCACTCGGCCTGCCGGTGGAGCCGATGGAGGTGATGGGGCACGTCGCGGGCAGCGCCGTCCCCGCGACGCCGGTCGGCTCGACCGACGTCCCCGGGGTCTGGGTGGCCGGCAACGTCACCGACCTGATGGCGCAGGTGATCGGCGCGGCCGCCGCCGGGTTGAAGGCCGGTGCCGGGCTCAACGGCGACCTGATCGCCGAGGACACCCGGCTGGCCGTGGCGGCCCGCCGGGCGGCATCCTCCACCGAGGCCGGCGCCGGGGCAGGTGCCCGGTGACCGCCGGCATGCGAGCCGAAGGAGGACCGGTGGAGGAGCACGGGCCACAGGGGAACGGCCACGACCTGGCGTCCTGGGAGCAGCGGTACCGCGACTCCCCGGCGCTCTGGAGCGGGCGGGCCAACGCCGCGCTGGTGGCCGAGGTCGCCGACCTGCCGCCGGGGCGCGCGCTGGACGTCGGCTGCGGCGAGGGTGGCGACGTCCTCTGGCTGGCCGGCCGCGGCTGGCGGGTGACCGGCCTGGACTGGTCGGCAGTGGCCCTCGCCCGCGCCGCCGCGCACGCGGCCGGGGCGGGCCTGACCGAGCGGGTCGAGTGGGTCCGCGGGGACGTCGGCACGTGGCAGCCGCCGGAGCGGGCCTACGACCTGGTCACCGCGCACTTCCTGCACCCGCACGAGGCGCTGCGGCACGAGCTGGTCCCGCGGCTGGCCGCGGGCGTGACCCCGGGCGGCACGCTGCTGTGGGTCGGCCACCCCTGGGACGAGGAGCGGGCCGCGGTGTGGGGCGGGGACCGGTTCGCCACCGCCGCCGACGTCGCCGCGGACCTGGATCCGCGCGCGTGGGAGGTGCTGGTCGCCGAGTCCCGTCCGCGGGCTGCCGGTGAGGGCGGGCACCACCACGCGGACGAGGTGCTGCGGGCCCGCCGGCGGGGTTGAGCCGCCCAGGGCCGGGTGGAGCCGCGGTCAGGCCCCTCTGCCCCCGCCGCGAGCCTACGAGTGGCGGGGGGGGGCAGAGGGGCCCTTCGTCAGCCCGCGCGGACGCTGGTGAGCGGGACGACCTCCGGGCCGGGCCGGGTGCCGGCGGCGGCGAGCACCCGCTGCGCCGTCCCGGAGCTCTCCTTCAGCCCGGCCAGCCGCAGCGCCCGGACGCCGGTCAGCGCGTCGGCCTCCGGCGGCACCACCAGCAGGTCCAGCCGGCGGTCGTCCTCGACGGTCAGCGAGACCAGCTGCGGGTCCATGCTGGTGAAGGCGCCGGTGCGCACGATCCGCCCGGCCACCGCGATCCGGCGCTCGACCGGCTGCCACGCCGTGGACGGGTAGGTGAACCGCTCCACCCGGACGCCCAGCCCGGCCAGGGCCGCCACCAGCTCCGGGAGCTCCGCCGCGAGGTCCCGGCTGCGCGGCCACCAGGCCCCGTCGACCGGGACGTCCGCCCGGGTCCCTTCCCGCCGCAGGCGCACCCGCACGTCGATCCCGTTCCGGAAGCCCGCTGCCCGCTGCACCGTCATCGGTTCTCCGACCACCCTCCGCACAGTTCCCCCAGACGCCGCCCGGCCTTCCCCTGCCAGGCGCACGTCTCCCGAGCGGAAAGTAGGCCGACGCGCGCGACACCCCGGCGCGACGCGGGGACCATCGCGCAACGTGTCCGAGCCGTTCGGCCGGTCATCACACTGCGTGGCGGCACGACAACACTTGCCACACGCGCCCCTCGCCTCTCGTCGCCCCGCCCCCGTGCGTCGACGTGACAGCCCGGGAACGACGGACGCCGCCGCCCCCGAGGTGGGGACGACGGCGTCGGTCGGTTCGGGTTCAGCCGATCAGGGCTTGGGCTTCCGGTTCTTGGACCGGCCGCGGATGGTCTGGTCGAGCTCGACCTTGCGCACCCGCACGGCGCCCGGGGTGACCTCCACGCACTCGTCCTCGGCACAGAACTCCAGTGCCTGCTCCAGGTTGAGCAGCCGCGGCGGGATGAGCCGCTCCAGCTCCTCGGAGGTGGACTTGCGCATGTTGGTGAGCTTCTTCTCCTTGGTGATGTTCACGTCCATGTCGTCCGGACGGGAGTTCTCACCGACGATCATGCCCTCGTAGACCTCGGTGCCCGGCTCGACCATCATCTGGCCGCGCTCCTGCAGCGAGAACATCGAGTACGTCGTCGCCACACCGGTGCGGTCGGCGACCAGCGAGCCGGTCGGGCGGGCGCGCATGTCGCCCAGCCACGGCTCGTAGCCCTCGAGGTTGTGGTTCAGCACGCCGGTGCCGCGGGTCTCGGTGAGGAACTCGGTGCGGAACCCGATCAGGCCACGCGAGGGGACGATGTACTCCATCCGCGCCCAGCCGGTGTCGTGGTGCACCAGGTTCTCCAGCCGCCCGCGCCGGACGGCCAGCGCCTGGGTCAGGGTGCCGACGTAGTCACCCGGGGTGTCGATCGTGACCCGCTCGACCGGCTCGTGGAGCTTGCCGTCGATCTCCTTGGTGACCACCTGCGGGCGGCCGACGGTGAGCTCGAACTCCTCGCGGCGCAGCTGCTCGACGAGGATGGCCAGCGCCAGCTCGCCACGGCCCTGCATCTCCCAGGTGTCGGGGCGCTCGGTGGGCAGCATGCGCACCGAGACGTTGCCGACGAGCTCCTGGTCGAGGCGGTTCTTGATCAGCCGGGCGGTGAGCTTCTTGCCCGACTTGCCCGAGATCGGCGAGGTGTTGATGCCGATGGTGATCGAGATCGACGGCTCGTCGACGGTGATCGCCGGCAGCGGGCGCGGGTCGTTCGGGTCGGCGAGGGTGTCGCCGATCATGATCTCCTCGATGCCGGCGATCGCGATCAGGTCGCCGGGGCCGGCGCTGTCGGCCGGGGTGCGGGTGAGGCCCTCGGTGACCAGCAGCTCGGTGATCTTCGTCCTGGTGATGGTGCCGTCGGCCTTGCACCAGGCGACCTGCTGGCCGCGCTTCATCTCGCCGGAGTGGATGCGCAGCAGCGCGAGCCGGCCGAGGAACGGGGAGGCGTCGAGGTTGGTGACCTGCGCGCGCAGCGGCTCCTCGGCGTCGTACTCCGGCGCCGGCACGGTGTCGAGCAGGGTCTTGACCAGCGGGCCGAGGTCCGGGCTGTCCGGGACGGTGCCGTTCTCCGGCTTGTTCAGCGAGGCCTGGCCGGTGCGGCCGTTGCAGTAGACGATCGGGAACTCGAGGGTCTCCGCGGGCAGGCCGGCGTCCTCGAGCAGCTCCATGAACAGCTCGTAGGTCTCGTCGACGACCTCCTCGATGCGGGCGTCCTGCCGGTCGGTCTTGTTCACCGCGAGGATGACCGGCATCCCCTTGGCCAGGGCCTTGCGGAGCACGAAGCGGGTCTGCGGCAGCGGGCCCTCGGAGGCGTCGACGAGCAGGACGACGCCGTCGACCATGGACAGCGCGCGCTCGACCTCACCACCGAAGTCGGCGTGGCCGGGGGTGTCGACGATGTTGACGACGACGGGGTTGCCGTCGTCGTCGTGCAGGTGGATCGCGGTGTTCTTGGCGAGGATGGTGATCCCGCGCTCGCGCTCCAGGTCCATCGAGTCCATGACCCGGTCCTGGGTGGAGTCGTTGTCGGTGCCCTCGCCCTTGGCCCGGCCCAGTGCACCGGCCTGTCGGAGCAGGGCGTCGACCAGGGTGGTCTTGCCGTGGTCGACGTGGGCGATGATCGCCACGTTGCGCAGGTCGTTGCGGGTGGGCATGCGGAGAGGCACCTCAGGGGGTCGCGGGAGTCTGCGCGCAGCGGCGCGCACATCAGGACTCAACCGCGAGTGCGGCAGAGACCTTCCCATGGTAGATGAAGGACCCCGGTCCCCCTCATCCCTCGCAGGCTCGGGACGAGCCGCTGGACCGGGGCCGTCCCAGGTCGTCGGGCCGGCCCTGCACTCAGACGGAGGACGCGGGCCGGTCGGCGACCACCCAGGACAGCGCCGCGACCAGCACGGTGACCAGCCCGACGGCCAGCCAGGCCGGCCAGCCGACCCCGAGGGCCAGCACGTGGGCGAGCACGAACGCCGCCACGTAGGCGACGGCCAGGCCGGCCGAGACGGCGGCGCCGCGGCGGCGGTACCAGAGCCAGGCGGCGCCGAGCCCGCCCGCGGCGAAGACGATCCCGCCCAGCGCCCGCACGCCGGTGCCCTGCGCGATGCCGAAGCCGGCGGCGAGACCCAGCGCGGCGAGGACGGCGGAGGGGAGTCGGGTCTGCACGCGGGCGAGAGCGGAGGTCGACATGCCGTCCAGTGTCCCAGCAGCTCCACCCCCGCGCGGCGGCCTCGACTGCGGAGACGACGAGGGTCCCGGGCGGTGCCCGGGACCCTCGTCAACGGATGGTGCCGCTGCGGTGGGACGCACCCAGCGGTCGGCCTTCCTCCAGGGACCCGCCGCGAGCCTGCGAGTGGCGGGGAGGAGGGAGGTCCTTCATCAGGCGGTGCGGAGCACGCCCTCGATCTCGAGCTCGACCTCGATCTTGTCGCCGACGACGACGCCGCCGCCGTCCATCGGCATGTCGATGTCGACGCCGAACTCCTTGCGGGAGATGGAGGTCTTGCCGGAGAAGCCGGCGCGGGTGCCGCCGTAGGCGTCGGGGCCGAAGCCGTTGAGCTCCAGGTCCAGGGTGACCGGCTTGGTGATGCCCTTGATGGTCAGGTCGCCCTCGACGACCCAGTCCTCGCCCTTGTTGCGCACACCGGTGGAGCGGAACTCCATCACGGTGTGGTTGCCGACGTCGAAGAAGTCGGCCGACTTGATGTGGGCGTCGCGCTGCTCCTGCCGGGTGTCGATCGAGTCCATGTCGACGGTGGCGGTGACGGTCGACTGCGACGGGTCCTCGGCGGTGGTGATGACGCCGGAGAACTCGCGGAAGTAGCCGCGGACCTTGCTGACCATCATGTGGCGGACGGCGAAGCCGACGGTCGAGTGGGACGCGTCGATGTCCCACGTGCCGACGACGTAACCGGGGATCTGGGTGGTGCTGGCCATGGTGACCCTCCAACTGGTTGAGCGCTTGACGATGTCGTCGGGAGTCAGCGTAGTTGAGAGCTTGAGTATTCCGCTAGTACCCTCGGGGGGTGAGCACCGACGTGTCCCCCCAGCGTCCGTCGACCCCGGGCGCCGCCCAGGCCGACCCCCCGGCCCCCCGCTGGCTCGACCCCGACGAGCAGCGCGCCTGGCGGGCCTACATGTACAGCTGGATGCTGCTGGAGGACCGGCTGGACCGCGAGCTCACCCGGGAGACCGGCATCTCGCACGCCTACTACGAGATCATGGTGCAGCTGTCGGAGACCGAGGGCCGGCAGCTCCGGATGAGCGAGCTCGCCCAGCGCTGCCTGTCCTCCCGCAGCCGGCTCTCGCACGCCGTCTCCCGCCTCGAGGAGCGCGGCTGGGTGCGCCGCCAGGTCTGCGCCGAGGACGGCCGCGGTCAGCTCGCCGTCCTCACCGAGGAGGGCTTCGCCGCCCTGCAGACCGCCGCGCCGGTGCACGTCGAGGGCGTGCGGGCGCACCTGTTCGACCAGCTCTCCCCCGCCCAGGTCGTCGCGATGCGCGACATCGGCGAGACCCTGCTACGCCACCTGAACGAGCGCTGAACGCCGGTCCCGGAGCACCGGGACCGGCGTCCAGGTGGCTCAGGCGGCCGCCGAACCGGCCCCGGTCCGGAACAGCTCCCGGGTCAGCACCCCGGTGTCCGGGTTGTCGGTGAACAGGCCGTCCACCCCGGCCGCCCAGAACAGCAGCTGCTCCTCGATCGCCCGGCCGTAGGCCGCCGGGTCCTCCCCCTCCTGCAGCTCGGCCGGCAGGAAGGTGTTCTCGTTGCGGAACGTGTACGGGTGCACCAGCAGGTCCACCGCGTGCGCGTCCTCGACGAACCCGGTCGGCTCGCCGAGCGTCCCGTCCTCCTGGCGCGGGATGACCTGGTTCTTCTCCGGGCCCACGCCGTCGGCGTACTCGGCGATCCCGGCCAGCCCCTCGGCGGTCGACAGGTCGGCGTAGCCGCGCGGGTCACCGGCGGCAACCAGGTCGGCCGGTGCGCCGGTGGCCGACAGCAGCTGGACCAGCGGCACCCGCACCCCGGCGGCGTCGAGCTCGCGCAGGTTCGCCGTCTCGAACGACTGCAGGAAGACCGGCGACCGGCGACGGTCCAGGTGCGCCTCGTCCAGGTCGGCCACCAGCGGCTCCTCCAGCGAGAGCCCGATCCCGTCGAAGTAGGTGGGGTGCTTGGTCTCGATGTAGGCCCCCACCTCCCGGCGCAGCTCGCGGCTGAGCTCCGCGCGCAGCTCCAGGAACTCGTCCAGGGTCGGCACCGCGAACAAGCCGTCGTACAGCGTGTTCTCCTCCCGCACCTCGGGCAGCCGCTCGACGGCGCGCAGCGTCCTCAGCTCGGCCAGGGTAGAGTCCTCGGTGAACCAGCCGGTCAGCTCGACGCCGTCGACCGTCTTCGTCGTCCGCCGGTCGGCGAACTCCGGGTGGTCGGCCACGTCGGTGGTGCCGGAGATCTCGTTCTCGTGCCGGCACACCAGCACGGCGTCGGCGGTGCTGACCACATCGCACTCGATGTAGTCGGCACCCATCCGGGCGGCCAGCTGGTAGGCGGCCAGGGTGTGCTCGGGGCGGTGGCCGGAGGCACCCCGGTGCCCGATGACCAGCAGCTCCTCGGCGCCGTGGTCGTGGTCGTGGTCCCCGCCGCCCGCGGCGGCGGTCGCGACGAGGGGGACGGGGGCAGCCAGGGACATCAGGACGGCGACCAGGGCCAGGACCACGGTGGCCGGCAGCCGGATGGCAGTGCGCATGGGTGCTCCTGCGGGCTCCGGTGGCGACCGTCGCCGCCGGCCCGCCGCCCGATCCCAGCGGGGAGCCCCGGCAGCCGCGCCAACCCCGGCGGAACAGCCGGTGAAGCCACGCGCACACCCCGCGAGCCGGTCACCCAGCGCTGGCCCCCGGTGACAGTTCAGCCGGTGCCGGACGCCGTCCTCACTGCCAGGCCTCGGCGACCTCCGCGGCGACCGCGGCGGCCTGGACCCGACCGGCCCGCGCGGACGCCGGGCGGGCCGCCTGGTCGAGCACGTTCTTGCCGATCGCCGTCCGGCTGCCCTGGTCCGGCGCGACGACGGCGACCCGGCTGACCATCCCGGTGACCTGCGCGTCGACCCCGGCCACCGGCCCGATGCCCTTCACGACCGGGGCGATCACGACGACCCGGTCGCAGCCGGTGGCCAGGTCGGCGTTGGCCGCCGACCGCATCCCGCCGTCGACGTAGCGGCGTCCGTCGATGGTGACCGGTGGGTAGACCCCGGGGACGGCGCAGCTGGCCGCCACCGCCGCGAGCAGCTCCACGCCCGACCCGCGGGTGAACGTGCGGAACTCCCCGCTCTCCGCATCGACCGCGGTGAGCAGGAGCGGCCGGTCCGGCCACTCCGTGCCGGGCAGCCGGGCGGCGATCATCTGCCGCCAGTCCTCCTCCGACGGGGTGGCCCCGGCGTCGGCCGCGGCCACGGCCAGCGCCCCCACCCGGCGGCGGAAGGCGGCGTCGTCCCGGCGGGCGACCAGCATCGCCAGGCCGTAGCGGGCGAGCGTGCGCCGCCCCAGCCGGGCGGTCGGCCCCGGCCGCGGCGGGGCCACCTCACGCTCGAACAGCTCGGCGACGGGCACGCCGCTGCGCAGCTGGGTGCTGACCACCGAGCCCGCGGAGGTGCCGACCACCAGGTCGGCGTCGGTCAGGTCGATGCCGGCGTCGGCGAGGCCGGTGAGCACGCCGGTCGTCCAGGCGATGCCGGTGATGCCGCCGCCACCGAGGACCAGGGCCCTGCGCTGCTCAGTCATCCGGCCATCCTGCCCGGCGCCGCCCCCGCCGCGGCGGCCGCCACCGGTGCAGCGCGCCGGCCGCGGCGACCAGCGCCGGGGTGTGGGCGCCGCGCACCACGGTCGCGTCCAGCCGGGCCACCTACGGTCTCCTCCCATGGAGCACCCACCGGAGGGAGACGGCCCGCTCCCCCGCGTCCCCGGTTGGGTGGACCGGGACCCCGCCGGCATCCCCGCCTACGCGCTGGCCCGGGCCGGTGCGGTCGTCAGCGGCCTGTTCGCCCGGCAGCTGGCCCGGGTCGGGCTCCGCACGCACACCTTCTTCGTGCTGGTGCACCTGGCCCGGGACCGGGTGCTCACCTCCGCCGAGCTGGCGCGCCGGCTCCAGCTGACCCCGCAGAGCATGAGCGCGCTGCTGCGCAGCCTGGCCGACGCCGGCTGGATCGAGCGCCAGGAGGAGGTCCGCCGGGGCCAGCGGATCGACGTGCGGCTCACCGACGCCGGGCACGCCGCCCTGGCCGCCGCCGGGCCGGTGCTCGGGGAGCTGGGCCGGCCGGACGCCCTGGGCCTCACCGAGGCCGAGGCGGCCACCCTGCACGGGCTGCTCCAGCGGGTGCTCGATCACCTCGGCCGGGAGCCCGGCGCCGACCCGTCCCCGCCGCCACGCGACGACGGGCACCCCGCCTGAGCAGTGCGGGCGACCTGCGGTCGCTATCGTCCCCCCGGTGACCAGGAAGACGTCGGCGCCGTGCTGAACTCCGGCGAGCACACCGGCGTCCAGCTCCCCCACGCCGAGGAGCCGCCGTCCCGCCAGGTGGTGCGACGGCTGCTCGCCGCCACCCTCGTGCTGCTTGGCACGGTGGCGATCGTCTACCTGGGCCGCGACGGCTACGACGACGTCGACGGCGAGGTGTCGCTGCTGGACTCCTTCTACTACACGACGGTGTCGCTCTCCACGACCGGCTACGGCGACATCGCGCCGCTCACCGACCGGGCGCGGCTGGTCAACGTCGTCGTCATCACGCCGCTTCGCGTGCTCTTCCTGATCATCCTCATCGGAACGACCCTGGAGGCGCTCACCACGCGCTCCCGGGAGGAGTTCCGGCTCCGACGTTGGAGGTCCCGCGTGCGCCAGCACGTCGTCGTCTGCGGTTACGGCACCAAGGGCCGCAGCGCCATCCGCGCCCTGCTGACCACCGGCACCGACCCCGACCACATCGTGGTGGTCGACACCGACGCCCGGATGATCGAGGAGGCGACGGAGGCCGGCCTGACCGGCATCCTCGGTGACGCCGGGCGCACCGAGGTGCTGCGCCGCGCGGCGGTGGAGAAGGCCCGCGCGGTCGTCGTCGCCGCGCACCGGGACGACGCCTCGGTGCTGATCACGCTCACGGTGCGGCAGCTGAACCCCACGGTGCCGATCACCGCCTCCGTCCGCGAGGAGGAGAACGCCAGCCTGCTGCGCCAGTCCGGCGCCGACACGGTGATCACCACCGCGGCGACGTCGGGCCGGCTGCTCGGCCTGGCCACCGACCAGCCCCGGGTGGTGGCCGCGGTCGAGGACCTGCTGACCAGCGGCCGCGGGCTGGACCTGCAGCAGCGCACGGTGACCCACCCCGAGGTGGGCCTGGGCCCCCGTCAGCTGCGCGACGTGGTGCTCTCGGTGACCCGGGGCGGCCGCACGCTGCGCTTCGACGACCCGCTGATCGGCACCCTGCAGAGCGAGGACGTCCTCGTCGTCGTCAAGGCCCACCGCGGGCCCGACGGCAGCTCGGCCTAGCGGCCCGGGTTCAGCCGACGTCGCGGATGGCGCGCCCCACGGCGGCGTCGACCTCGGGCATGTCCGCGGCTCCCTTGCCGTGACCGTGCTCGGCGTGCACGCGTCCGTGCGCGATCAGCTCCGCGAACGTCGGGGCGCGGAAGCTGGCTCCGCAACCGGGGACGACGTCGGCGCAGTCGAACTCCTTCACCGGGTTCCTCCATGATCTCTCGGCCGCAGCCGTGCGGCGCCGGTGTTGCTCAGGGGACGTCGACCGCGGACGCCCCACCCTGGAGCGCGGCCAGCCGCAGCGTCATCCGTTCGGGTCGGACCAGGCCGAGCAGCCGGCCACCGTCGTCCACGCAGAGCACCGGGTCGAAGCGCCGGGCGGCCACCCGCGTCATCGCCCGGGTGGCGACCTCCACCACCGAGGCGGCCGGTCGCACCCGCAGGCTGACCGGCACGACCTGGAGCTCACCGGTGGGGTCGCCGTCGCGCAGGGACGGCCGCACGAGGTGGGTGGGGCAGCCGGCGGCGTCGACGGTGACGACGACGTCCAGCCCGGCGTCGGCGGCGAACCACTCCCGCGCACCGGTCAGGTCCACCGCCAGCTCCCCCGCCGGGTCACCGGCCAGGTCGCCGACGGTCACCGCGGGCACCGTCTCGACCAGCGAGCCGACCGCGTCGGCCTGGCCGGCGCGCGCGACCAACGTCTGCAGCAGCTCGGCGACGGCCGGGTCCAGCGCCGACCAGCCGGGGGCGGGCCGGGCGAGCAGGTAGCCCTGGGCGAGCGGCACCCCGAGCCGGACGAACGCCGCGAGCTCCTCGGGCCGTTCGATCCCCTCCACCAGCAACCAGGCGTCCAGCCGACCCGCGTAGGTGCCCAGCAGCTCGGCCAGGGCGAGCTTCGCCTCGTCCCGGTCGGCGTGGTCGACCAGCGTCCGGTCCAGCTTGACGAACTGCGGGCGCAGCAGCGCGAGCTGCTGCAGCCCGGAGTAGCCGGAGCCGGCGTCGTCCAGCGCGACCGCGGCCCCGGCCGCGCGCAGCCGGGCGAGCAGCCCGGTGAGGCGCTCGTGGTCGTCGAAGGGCACGTGCTCGGTCAGCTCCAGCACCAGCCGTCCCAGGTCGGGGGCGGCCAGCAGCACGTCGGCGACCGCCGGAGCGGTGAGCAGGTGGGGGCTGACGTTCACCGACAGGAAGCAGCCCGCGGGCAGGTCCTCGCGGGCGCGCAGCGCGGCGGCGACGACCTTGCCCTCCAGGTCGGCGCCGAGCCCGAGCTCGTCGGCCACCGCGAACCAGCGGTCCGGGCCGATCCCGGGGGCGGCGTCGAAGCGGGAGAGCGCCTCGTAGCCGGCGACGACGCCGCGACGCAGGTCGACGATGGGCTGGAACACCAGCCGCGGTTGCGCCGGGTCGGCGAGCACGGTGGCCAGCGCCGCCGCCCAGCCGCCCTCCGGAGCCACCGCCGCACGCACACCGGGGAGGTCGCTGGTCGCTGCCGTCACCGACTCCTCTTCCTGGTCGCGGCAGCAGCCCGTCCGTGGACCGTTCGCCGACGCGAGCCAGCCTGCCCCGGCCCGGGCGACGGGGGCGAGCGGCGGCGGGCTCGGCTCACCCGGGCGGGGCACGGCGCCGCACCCGGCTGCCGGCCGAGGTGCTCGTGCTGGCCGGGGTGCCCGTCCCCGCGCTCGCCCAGGCACCCTGGTGGGGGAACCGGGGCAACTCGCCCCGGACGGAGCGGTCAACGACTCGTTCGTGACTTCTGCGTGAACAGCGGCGCGATCCCCGCCCCGGCGGGGAAGGATCGCACCGACCGGCGAGAGGAGCGGGACCGCAGATGACCGTGTCGCAGCCCAGTGCGGTGGAGGTCGGCCTGATGGCGGGGCGGGCCGGCTACGTCCTCCGGGCCAACGACCGTGGCCGGTTCACGGTCGCCTCCCCCACCCTCTACCCGCACATGTGGAGCTGGGACGCCGGCTTCGTCGCCCTGGGCATCGCCACCGTGTCGGTGCCCCGGGCGCTGGACGAGCTGCGCACGCTGCTGTCCGGGCAGTGGGCGACCGGGATGATCCCGCACATCCTGTTCCACCAGCCCAGCGACTACTTCCCCGGTCCCGAGCGCTGGCGCACCCAGCTGGCCGCCGCCCGCCCGGCCAACGTGCTCACCTCGGGCATCTGCCAGCCGCCGATCCACGTCATCGCGCTGTCCCGGATCCTGCACGACGCCCGGCGCCGCGGCGGCACCGACCAGCAGCTGGCCGAGGACTTCGTCCGGGAGACGTTCGACCAGTGGCTGGCCTGGCACCAGTACCTGGCCACCGCCCGCGACCCGTACAGCTACGGGCTGGTGGAGATCCACCACGGCTGGGAGTCCGGGATGGACGACTCGCCGCGCTGGGACGCGCCCTACGCCAACGTGCACCCGCAGCCGGACATGCCGCCGTTCGTGCGCGCCGACCTCGCGCACGTCGCCGACCCGTCGCAGCGCCCCTCGGACGCCGAGTACGCCCGCTACCTGTGGCTGCTGGAGCAGAAGGTCCGGGTCCGCTACGACGACGCCGCCTACCGCTCGACCGGCGACTTCGTCGTCGGCGACGTGCTGGTGTCGGCGCTGCTGGCCGCCGCCAGCGACCTGCTCGCCGACATGGGCGAGGAGCTGGGCATCGGCGGCGGCTCGGCCGGCGGCGTGGAGCAGTCGCGGGCGATCGCCCGGCGGTTCCGCACCGGGGTGCTGCGGTCGGTGAGCCCGGACAGCGGGCTGGCCCGCGACCTGGACCTGCGCACCGGCCACTGGCTGGAGGTGGAGAGCGCCGCCGGCTTCGCCCCGCTGCTGTGCGGCGGCGACGAGGGGGTCACCCGCCGGCAGCGCGACCTGCTGCTGGGTCCGCGGTGGTGCGGGCACTCGCGACTGCGCTGGCCGGTGGTGCCCTCGGTGTCCCCGGCGTCGGCCGCCTTCCGCGAGCGCACCTACTGGCGCGGGCCGCAGTGGCCGGTGCTGAACTGGCTGATGGCGTGGGCGCTGAACCGCTCCGGCGAGCAGGAGGCGGCCAACCAGCTGCGGCTGGCCGGGCTGTCCCAGCTCATCGACTGCGACTTCGCGGAGTACTACGAGCCGATCACCGGCGAGACGCTGGGCAGCCGGGACCAGTCGTGGACGGCGGCGATCGCGCTGGACTTCCTGGCCGCGCGCCGGCCGGCGCAGCGACGTCCGGTGCGGTGGCTGACCAGCGAGCTGCCCCGGATCACCCCGACGCAGCGGGCCGCCCACCAGGCAGCCCAGCACCAGCGGGTGGCCGGTCACCGGCCGGCGCACGGCCACGGCCCGGCGACGACGCCGCAGCCGCAGCAGCGACCCAGCTGACGGCGTCGGCCGGTGACATTCCGGTGACGAAAGCGGGCCGGCAGGGTGCGCGGGCAGATCGGCCGGGCACCACCGGGACGTCCCGACTGTCGCACCCCCGAGGAGTTCCCCGTGCCGCGCAGGTACCTCGTCCCGGCCGCCACCGCCCTCCTGCTGCTCGCTGCCTGCGGTGACAACCCCACGGGGCCCGGTGGCACCTTCACCTCCGAGGACGGCGAGGTCGAGGGCAACCCGACGGTCCCGGTCGAGGAGAGCGCCTACCTGGTCGACCCCGAGGGCAGCAGCGCCGGCCGGGTGACGTTCAGCGACGCGGAGACCGGCATGGAGGTGACGGTGGAGGCCACCGGCCTGCCGCCCGGCGAGCACCCGCTGTCGCTGCACGAGACCGCCGACTGCGACGCGCCGGCCACCCCCGACGACCCCACCCTCATCGGCGACTGGACCGGGGTCGGCGCGGCGCTGCCCGGCGTCGAGCTGCCCCAGCTCGTCGTCGGCGACGACGGCACCGGCGAGGTCAGCTCGGTGGTCGCGAACGTCGACCTGGACACCCTGCTGGCCGAGGACGGGACGGCGCTGCTGGTGCACGCCGTCGGTGCCGACGGGGAGGACACCGAAGCGCTCGCCTGCGCGCCCGTGGGCGGCTGAGCGGGGGTCCCCGCCCCGGGCCGGGGCGGGGACCCGTGCGTCAGGCGCGGGTCGTCAGGGGCGCGTCATCAGGGGCGCGGGTTCGGGCTCTGGGTCAGCGCCGGGTCGGTGACCGCGACCGGCGCCAGCACCTCGTCGATCCGGGCCTTGACGTCGGCCTCCAGCCGGACGCCGGAGGCCTGCACGTTGTCCCGCACCTGCTCGGGCCGGCTGGCACCGATGATCGCCGCGGCGACGTTCTCCTCCGACAGCACCCACGCCACCGCCAGCGCCGCCATCGACAGGCCGAGGTCGTCGGCGATCGGGCGCAGCTCCTGCACCCGGGTGAGGACGTCGTCGGTCATCCACCGGGAGATGAAGTTCGCGCCGCCGCCCTTCTCGTCGGTGGCCCGTGACCCGGACGGCGGCGGCTGGCCCGGCTGGTACTTGCCGGTGAGGATGCCCTGCCCGATCGGGGAGAACACGATCTGGCTGAGCCCCAGCTCGCGGCAGGTGGGCATCACCTCGGCCTCGGGCACCCGGTAGAGCGCCGAGTACTGCGGCTGGTTGGAGACCAGCGGGACGCGCAGCTCGTCGGCGAGGACCTTGGCCGCGCGGATCTCCTCGGCCCGCCACTCGGAGACGCCGATGTAGAGGGCCTTGCCGCTGCGGACGATGTCGGCGAAGGCCTGCATCGTCTCCTCCAGCGGCGTCTCGTAGTCGTAGCGGTGCGCCTGGTAGAGGTCGAGGTAGTCGGTGCCCAGCCGCCGCAGCGAGCCGTCGATCGACTCCAGCACGTGCTTGCGCGACAGACCGCGGTCGTTCGCGCCCTCGCCCGTCGGCCAGTAGACCTTGCTGAAGATCTCGATGCCGCTGCGCCGCTCCCCGGCCAGCGCCGCGCCCAGCACCTCCTCGGCCCGTCCCCCGGCGTAGCCGTCGGCGGTGTCGAAGGTGGTGATGCCGGCGTCGAGGGCGGCGTGCACGCACGCATTCGCGGCGTCGGCCTCCACCTGCCCGCCGTGGGTGATCCAGTTGCCGTAGGTGATCTCGCTGATCTTCAGGCCGCTGCGGCCCAGGTGTCGGAACTCCATGCCGCCCGTCCTACCCGCGCCGGCAGCGCACCCACGCACCGACCCCGGGGCCGCCGGCAGAGCCGGTCAGGTACGGGCGTTGATCGGCACGATCC
This sequence comes from Modestobacter sp. SYSU DS0904, assembly GCF_054051115.1. NCBI lineage: Bacteria > Bacillati > Actinomycetota > Actinomycetes > Geodermatophilales > Geodermatophilaceae > Modestobacter > Modestobacter sp. SYSU DS0904. The sequence goes on from NZ_JBJHAQ010000006.1 coordinate 38,302, forward strand.
CGTGGTGGGCGGTCAGCGCGGCGAAGACGATCGTCAGGACGACGACGACCGCCAGCGTCACCACCGGGAGCGCCCACGTCCGCCGGTGATGCCCCGGGCCCGCGGCGTCGGCCGGCCGCGCCGATCGCAGGTAGACGCACAGCACGGTGACGGCGATCGCCAGGTGCAACCCGAACTCCACCCACTCCTGGAAGCGGGTCAGCGGCGGCACCACGGGGAGGACCAGCGCGACCGGCCAGTACAGCGCCATGCCGAGGAAGCCGGGCACGGCGCACAGCGGCGGGGTCACCCGCGCCCAGAACGGGCCGTGCAGCAGCGGCCGGGGCCCGCGCACCAGCAGGGCCAGCGCCAGCCCCACGACGCCGATGAGCCAGGACACCGCCTTGAACACGGCCTGGAGGCTGAACTCACCGGCCACCCGGACGTTGTGGACGTTCACCTCCGCCTGCTGGTTCACCGCGGCCAGCTCCTGGGGGGTGGTGAACGCGAAGACCCGCTGCCCCCAGGAGATCTCCTCGCCGGCCAGCAGGAAGGCACCGAGCGCCACGGCGAGCAGCAGCGCGGCCGGCAGCAGCTCGCGCCGGCCGGCCAACCGTGCGGCCGCCGCAACGGCGAGGACCGCGGCGAGCAGGCAGACGGCGAACTGCAGCCACTCGACGAGGTTGTCCTCGCGCAGCACCGTGTAGTAGAGCGGGCGAGCGACCGCGAGGAGGACGACCGCCACGCCGATCCCGACCACCGGGGTCCAGGCGACGGCGCGCGCGAGCGGGCGGGGCAGCCCGTCGTCGACGGCGTCCCGGTCGATCCCGGCCACGGTCGCGTGCACCGGTCGCCGGACCGCCGGCGACCGCCGGGCCGGGCTGCTGAGGCTGGTCGACATGTCACTCCCAGTGCCGGCGGACGCCAGCACGACACGGGGTGTCGTGTGTGAACAGCGAGCGAACATCCGCCATTGGTCGAAGGACCGGCAGCTTAACCGCAGGTTGCGACCGCGTGCCTCCCCGGGGACCGCGCTCGTGCCGAAGAGGCCGATCCGGCAGCCGGTTACCGTGCGTGGCGGACGGTCGACAGCGACAGAGGTCAGAGGTCCCGGTGCGGGCCCTCGGTGCGGTCCTCGACGGCGCCGTGGCGCAGCAGGCTGGCGATGGCCAGGGCGAGACCGCCCCAGATCACGACCATCGCCACCACCATCATCACGATCGCGTCGGTGCTCATGGCCGGCCTTCCTCGTCGGGCCCGGTCACCGGGCGGTTGCGGGGGGTCTGGTCCGTCCCGCGGGACGCGTGCAGCGGCTCCGCCGGATCGGACCCCGGTGGCGGTCCGTCCAGGTGGGTCCCGGCGCGCCACGGCAGCCGGGCGACGAGGAAGCCGACGAGCGGCAGCGCCACCACCAGCGCCCAGCCCAGGACCAGCAGGAGCCAGTCGGGGTAGTCCTCGTAGGGCGCGGTGAGGTCGGCCCGCAGCCCGAGGACGAGCACGACGGCCAGGCCCGCCGGGGCGACGACGCTCGTCAGCAGCCGCCAGCCGGTGCCGACCCGGGGGCGGCCGTGGACGTTGAGGTGGGCGCCGAGGCCGGGCAGGGCCCGCAGCACCCAGGCGACGACCAGCATGCTCACCAGCGCCACGACGAGGATGCCGTACTGGTTGACGAAGTGGTCGACGACGTCGAGCACGTAGATGCCGCTCGTCGTGCTGAAGAGCACCAGGCTCAGCACCGCGGCGGGGACGCCGACCGCCAGGGTCGCGGTCAGCCGGCCGGTGTCGAGCTTGTCGCGGACCGCGGAGATCACCACCTCGATCACGCTGATCAGCGAGGTGATGCCGGCGATGACCAGCGCCCCGAAGAAGAGGACGCCGAGGAGGGCGCCGGCCGGGGCCTCGCTGATGATCGCCGGGAAGGCGATGAAGGCCAGCCCGATCCCACCGCTGGCGACCTCGTCGACCGCGACGCCGGTGGCCTGGGCCATGAAGCCCAGGGCGGCGAACACCCCGATGCCGGCGAGCAGCTCGAACCCGGAGTTCGAGAAGCCCACGACCAGGCCGGAGCCGACCATGTCCTCGCGGCGGTGGACGTAGGAGGCGTAGGTGATCATGATGCCGAAGCCGACCGACAGCGAGAAGAAGATCTGGCCGAACGCGGCAGCCCAGACCGGCGCCGAGATGAGCGCCGACCAGTCGGGTGCGAAGAGCGCGTCGAGCCCCGCCCCGGCGCCCGGCAGCAGCAGCGCCTGCACGACGAGGGCGACGAAGGCGAGCACCAGCACCGGGATGAAGACCAGCGAGGTCACGCCGATCCCCCGCTGGACGCCGAGGCCCATGATCACCAGGACGGCCAGCCAGACCAGCGCGAGGGGCACGAGCACCCCGGGCACCACGTCGGCGGTGACCGCGACGTCACCGGCCTGGAGGAACTCGCCGAAGAAGAATGCCTCGGGATCGGCGCCCCAGGCCAGGTCGAGGGAGAAGAAGGTGTAGCGCAGCGCCCACGCGATGACCGCGGCGTAGTAGACGGCGATGACGAAGCAGATGCCCACCTGCCACCAGCCGAGCCCCTCGGTGCCGCGGCGCAGCCGGGCGAAGGAGAGCGGTGCGGAGCCGCGGTGGCGGTGGCCGATCGCGTAGTCGAGCAGCAGGAAGGGGATGCCGGCGGTCAGCAGCGCGACCAGGTAGGGCAGCAGGAAGGCGCCACCGCCGTTCTCGTAGGCGACGTAGGGGAACCGCCAGATGTTGCCGAGCCCGACCGCCGACCCGATCGCCGCCAGGATGAAGACGCGCCTGGAGCTGAACCCGCCCCGGCGGCGCTCCTGATCGGGCTGCCCCGCGGCTCGCCCCTCGGTCGTGCTCATGCGCCCTCCTGTGTCCTGGTCCACCGAGCCGGCACGCCCAGGGCGCACCGGCCGACGTCGCGCCGTCGGAGAGAGGATCTCAGGACTCGGGCGCCTCGGCTGCAGGAGTGGTGCCGGGCAAGTGCACGAGACGACGAACCGCCCCGGACCGTGGGGTCCGGGGCGGTTCGTGGTGGTGCGGGGGGTGGAGGCGGCGGGAATCGAACCCGCGTCCTGCGACGCATCACCAGGGCTTCTCCGAGCGCAGTTCGCTCTGCCTCTGCTCGGCCCTCCCGATCTCACGAACGAGTCGGGATGACGGGCCCAGTCGCTGTTTGGTGTCCCACACGCAACCGCGACCGATGCGTGCGGTGAGTCATCTAGCTGATGCCAGGATCCGGGCCGATGACGAACCCGGGCTGACAGACTCGCCTAGCTGCCGTCAGGCAGCGAGAGCGAAGTCGCGCTGATTGGAATCGGCGCTTGTGTTTTTTGCAACGGATGGTTAACGAGATCATCGTTGCCTTCCTCGGCTCGCTTCCCCTGGTCAAACGACCGCAGTCGAGACCAATCGCCCCCCTGTGTAGTTGTACGTCCAGAGTAACGGGTGCCACCGCCGGGATGTTCCCGCCGCCCCGGCGCCGTCCCCGCGGGCCGGCCCGGCGGTCAGGCGCAGCGCTCCCACCAGCGCACCTGGGCCACCGACCCGTCCGGTCGCGGTGCGGACTCGATCCCGAGGTCGTGGTAGCCGGCCCGGGCGGCGACGGCGGCGCTGGCCTCGTTGTCCGGCAGCATCCCCAGCTGGACGCGCGGGTGGCCCACCGACAGCAGCCAGTCGGTCATCAGCCGCACCGACGCCGCGGCCAGCCCGCGCCCCCGCCCGGCCGGCAGCAGCGCGTACCCGACCGACGGCTCGGGCGAGCGCTCCACGGTCAGCGCCGCCATCCCGACCGCCTCGCCCACGGCCTCGCCCTCGAGCGGGCACACCGCGTACCGCTGGCCCAGCCGCCGACGGGCCCGGTCGGCCACGTCCGCCATCCGCTGCCGGGCGGTCGCCTCGTCCAGGTCCGGCGGGTGGGTCGTCCACCGGATGATCTCCGGGTCGCGGGACAGCGCCTGCTCCAGCGTCCAGTCCGCCGCCGTCATCGCCCGCAGCACGACGCCGTCGGTCTCCAGCCGCTCCGGCGGAGCGGCGTTCAGCACGTCGGCCATCTCAGATCCAGTCCCGTCGCTTGAACACCAGGTAGAGCGCCGCGCTGACCATGACCATCAGCACCAGCGCCATCGGGTAGCCGAACTCCCAGTCGGTCTCCGGCATGTTCTCGAAGTTCATGCCGTACACCCCGCCGACGAGGCTGGGCGCGAAGAGGATGGCGGCCCACGCGGAGATCTTCTTGACCTCCTCGCCCTGGGCGATGCTGGTGACGGTGAGCTCGCGGATCTCGTCGTTCTGCCGCTGCGCCACCAGCGTCGCGTTCACCGTCAGGATGTCGCGCAGCTGCAGCCGGAAGCCCTCGATCCGCTCGTTCACCTGGGTGACGTGGTCGGCGACGTCCCGCAGGTAGCCGCGCAGCTCCTCGTCGACGCCGTACTTCTCGAACCCGGCGGTGATCGCGGCGAGGATCCCGGTCAGCGGCTGGCAGGCGCGCTGGAAGTCCACGACCTCCTGGGACAGCTCGTAGATGCGCCGGGACACCTGCGGATCGCCGCGGAACACCTCGGCCTCGATCTCGTCGATGTCGTTCTCCAGCCCGGTGACCACCGGGGCGTACCCGTCGACGACGGCGTCGAGGATCGCGTAGAGCACCGCCTCGCTCCCCCGGGCCAGCAGCTCCGGGGTGCTCTCCAGCCGCCGGCGCACCCGGGCCAGGTCGGGCGACTCGCTGTGCCGGACGGTGACCACGAAGTCCTTGCCGAGGAACAGGTGCAGCTCGCCGAACTCCACCTCCTCGGCGGAGTCGACGTACCGGGCGGCCTTGAGGACGACGAACAGCGTGTCGCCGTACCGCTCGAACTTGGGCCGCTGGTGGGCCTGGATCGCGTCCTCGACGGCCAGGTCGGGCAGCTCGTACTGCTCGGCCAGCTCCCCCAGCTCGGCCGGCTGGGGGCGGTAGAGCCCGAGCCAGACCATGCGGTCGTCGAAGCCCTCGGTCAGCCACTCGTGGCTCTCGGCCGCCGAGTCGGGGGTGGCGATCCGGCGTCCGGCCGCGTAGACGGCGTTGTCCATGATCTTGGAGGTGCGGAGCGGTGGCTCCGGAGCGGGCGCCGGCCGCTCCTGCGCGGGCGACGGCACGGTGGCGGGGCGGGGCAGACGGGCCAGGGTGGCCAGCGCGCTGCGGTGGCCGGTGCGGGACACGCGGCGACGGTCGTTCACGACGGACTCCCGGGGGGCTGCTGGGCTGCGGACAGCGAGGAGGTCCCCGCTGCGCGGCCGCCGGGTCGGTCGATGACCGGGCGGGTCAGCAGGAGGGGACCTCGGGACTGTGACTGGGGGGTTCGTTGCGCACGACCAGTCACCTCCCGAAGGTCCCAGCGGCCGGCATGGGTCAGCGGGCCGTCGACCATCGTGACACGCCCGGGGTGGACGACGCACCCCCGGGCGCCCGACCGGGTGAGGAACACCCGGTGACGCGGCGGCTCAGTCCTCGGCGGGGGCGCAGGCCCGGTTGTGGTCGAGCCGGCCGACGACGTACTGGACGAGCGTCACCTCACCGCCGTCGACCAGCGGGTCGGATCGGCACATCCGGGTGGCGTCCTCGCGGTCGTCGGCCCCGGCCAGCCAGCTGTCCAGCCCGGTCAGGCTGCTCCTCTCGGGGACCGCCCCGACGATCTGCCGCCACTGGTACCCGGTCGAGTACAGGCCGACCTCCCCACCCAGCGCGGTGAGGTGGTCGGTCATCCCCTCCAGGGTGGCCCGGTTGTTCCGCTGGGCGTCGGCACCGCCCAGCTGCCAGGTGTTCATCGTCTCGACGTCGAGCCACCAGCGGTACCCGACCAGATCGGTGACGTCCCGCACCGCGGCGATCTCGGCCGGCGCGTCGTCGTCCGCCGCGGCCAGCTCCCGCGCGGCCCGCAGCACGATCCGCACGTCGCCCGCGGCCCGGGCGACGCCGTACTCGTAGGAGCAGGCCGCGCTGTTCGCCCCGTCGCAGTCGCCGTACCGGTTGCTGCCCCGCTCCGGCCAGGTGGTCACCTGGTCGCGCACCTGGCCGGGGTTGGCCGTGTTCACGTAGAACTGCACCGGCGGCTGACCGGGCACCTCGCCGCCGGCCTCGGTGGCCCACACCCACTGCTCGGGCAGGCACCGGTTCGGCTTGGTCGCCAGCCCGCCGTTGACCCCGACGACGGCGAAGGCCGCGTCGTCGGGCAGCTCCGTCCGGCACTGCGGGTACGAGACGTCGTAGCCGACGGCGTCGTCACGGGCCGGACGTTCGGCGGCGGCGGCCGCGGAGGGTGCGACCAGGGCAGCGCCGACCGCCAGGCCGGTGGCCGCGAGGGCGCGCACGGTGCTCCGCATCACCTCGACGGTACGCCGCTCAGCCCGCGGTGACCGGGTCGCGCAGCCGCGACCAGGAGACCTGGGTGCGGGCGGTGGTGAACCCCAGGCTCTCGTAGAGCCCCAGCGCCCCGGACACGTTCTCGCTGTCGACCTCCAGCCCGGCGGTCTGGCAGTCGTGCGCCGCGGCCACGTGCAGCGCCTCGATGATCACCGCCTTGGAGACCCCGCGCCCCCGGGCCGCGGGGACGACGCCGATCTGGCCGAAGTAGCTCTCCCGGGAGCCGGTGACCGCGGCGGCCGTCTCGGAGACGTAGGCCAGCGTGTAGCCGAGCACCTCGCCGTCCTCGACGGCCAGCACCGACAGGTCCGGGCGGAAGGTCCGCATGCCGGTGAACATGACCTGCCAGGAGGCGAGGTCGCGCTCGCTGGAGCCGTAGTGCTCGGTGAAGGCGGCGTTGTGCGCCAACCGCACCTCCTCGTCCCGGTCCCAGGTGAAGGGCACCAGGTCGATGCCGTCGAGCCGGCGCCGCGGCGGCAGGTCGGTGAGCGGGCGCTCCATGTGGAAGAACCAGCGCACCGGCGCCAGCCCGGCCCGGCGCAGCAGGGCCTCCAGCGACGGCATGGTCGTGTAGACGGTGGCGGTCAGCCGGGCCGGCGACCCGGGGTGCCGCTGCACGTGCAGCTGCTCCCCCCGCGTCAGCTGCCAGGCCAGCAGCGCCCGGCCGATCCCGCGGCCCCGCCACGCCGGGTGCACCCGCCCCTGCAGGTGGACGCCGTAGGCGTCCCGGAAGGTGGGTGGGGCGACGGTGGCCGCGTACGCGACGACGGCGCCGTCGGCCGTGGTCACCAGCCGGGTGTCGTGCTCGAGGTCCACCAGCTCGTTGAGCCAGCCACCGGCGAGGTCCTCCGGCGACTCGTGCACGCCGGTGTCGTCCACCTCCTCGGCCGCGCTGAGCAGCGCCGCCACGGCGCCGAGATCGTCCGGGTGGATGGGTCGCGCGGTCAGTCCGGCGGGGAGGGAGAGGTCGGGCACGGGCGTCGACGCTAGCGTGTCGGCCCGGCCGGCGGTCTCCGCGGCGTGGAACAGCGCGCCCGCCGCTGCCGGCGGCGGCTGCCGTCACCCCGTGCTCTGCGGCGCCGACCCCGGCAGGTGTGGGACCGTCGGGGTGGGCCCGGCACAGGGCTCCCGGACGAGCGCGCCGTACCCGGACAGCGACAAGACGGCGTCCAGGGAGCCACCGTGTACTGGGCCGTCCTCGTCATCTCCGGCGTGCTGGAAGCCGTCTGGGCCACCGCCCTCGGCCGGTCGGCCGGGTTCAGCCGGCTCACCCCGACCGTCGTCTTCGCCGTCGCCCTCGTCGGCAGCATGGCCGGCCTCGCGTACTCGATGCGCGGCCTGCCGATCGGCACCGCCTACGTCGTCTGGGTGGGCATCGGTGCCGTCCTGACCGCCGGCTACGCCATGTGGTCGGGAGCGGAGCCGGTCTCGGTCGCCCGGGTGCTCCTGCTCGCCGGCATCGTCGGCTGCGTCGTCGGGCTCAAGCTCGTCTCCTGAGCGCCGGCCGGCGGGTCAGCCCAGGGTGACGACGACCTTGCCGCGCACGTGCCCGCCGGCCACCATCTCGTGGGCCTGCGCGGTCTGCTCCAGCGGGAACGCCTTGGCGATCGCCACCCGCAGCTGACCGGCGTCGGCCATCCGGCCGAGCTCCTCCAGGTCGTGCCGCTCCGGCCGCACGAAGACGTACCGGCCGCCCATCCCGTTGACCGCGGGGTCGACGACGCTGGCGATCCGCGACACGTCGCGCACCTGCTTCGGGGCGTCGACCAGCGAGTCGCCGCCGTTCAGGTCGAGGACGGCGTCGACCGGCTCGCCGAGCTGCTCGCTGATCGGCCCGGCCGAGTAGTCGAGCACCTGCGCGGCCCCGGCGTCGGTGAGGAAGCCGTGGTTGCGCGGGCTGGCGGTACCGATCACGTGCGCGCCCAGGGCGGCGGCGATCTGCACGGCGAAGAAGCCCACGCCGCCGGCGGCCCGGTGCACCAGCACCCGGTCACCCTCGCCCACGGCCAGCGCCTCGGTGAGCGCCTGGTAGGCGGTCAGCCCGGCCAGCGGCAGCGCCCCGGCCTCGGCGAAGGAGAGCGAGGACGGCTTGTGCGCCAGGCACCGCTGCGGGGCGGGCACCAGCTCCGCCGTCGTCCCCCACTGCACGTCGTCGCGGCGCAGGTAGCCGAACACCTCGTCGCCCGGGGCGAAGTCGACGACCGCCGGACCGACGGCCTCGACCGTCCCGGCGAGGTCCCAGCCGGGCACGATCGGGAAGTGGTGCGGGAACATCCCGGCCAGGCCACCCTGCCGGATGCCGAGGTCGACCGGGTTGACCCCGGCGGCGTGCGTGCGGACCAGCACCGTGTCCGGACCCACCGGCGGCTCGGGCAGGTCGTCGCGCAGCCGGAGGACGTCGACGTCCCCGAACCGGTCGTAGGCGATGCCGCGCATCAGGTCAGCGCCGTCCCTTCACGTAGCGCCCGAAGGCCCGTTCCATCTCCCGGCGCGAGTCGCGCTCGGCGAGGTCCTGGCGCTTGTCGTAGGACTTCTTGCCCTTGGCCAGCGCGAGGGTGGCCTTGACCTTGCCGTCCTTGAAGTACAGGTCCAGCGGGACGAGCGTCAGCCCGCCCTCCTTGGTCTTGCCGATCAGCTTCTCGATCTCGGCGCGGTGCATCAGGATCTTGCGCTTGCGGCGCGGGGTGTGGTTCGTCCACGTGCCCTCGGTGTACTCCGGGATGTGCACGTGCTGCAGCCACACCTCGCCGTCGTCGACGGAGGCGAAGCCGTCGACCAGCGAGGCACGGCCGGCCCGCAGGCTCTTCACCTCGGTGCCGGTGAGCACCAGGCCCACCTCGTAGGTGTCGAGGATCGAGTAGTCGTGCCGCGCCTTCTTGTTCTGGGCGATGAGCTTGCGCCCCTGTTCCCGCGGCATGCCGTCCAGTCTACGAAGCGGCGGCAACTCCGAACCCGCCGCCGCGAGTTCTGCGATCTGGTGGCCACCCAGGGCCGGTGGCCACCAGATCGCAGAACTCGGACCGCCTGTGGACGGCGGGAGCGGACCCGGGGGCCGACGCGCCACTCTCTGCCGGTGCCCCGCCGGCGTCGCCCGTCCCCGCTGCGTGGGCCGAGCACCCGGTCCACCGCCCTCGCCGGCGGGCTCACCGACTGGCAGCTGCGTCACCCGGAAGTGGTCCGACTGTCGCGGGACACCTACCTGCCGTGGCGGGACGACGGGGAACTGCGCACCCGCCTGCCCGCGGTGTTGATGACAGCGCCTCCCGGGGCGGTCATCAGCCACCAGTCGGCTGCGGCGCTGTGGCGGGTGGAGATCCCCCTCGCCCCGCCCGACCGGGTGGTCCACCTCATCGTCCCCGTCGGGTCGAAGGCCCGGAACCGGCGGGACCGCCGCCTGCACCGCTCATCACTGGACCCCGGAGACGTGTCGCGGCGGTGGGGCATGCCGGTGACGTCGCCGGCGCGGACGTGGCGCGACCTCGCCGCGGTGCTCGGGCCGGCCGCGCTGCTCGCGGTGACCGACCAGGTCATCGACGTGCTGTGCCGGCCGGAGGACCTGAGCGAGGTGCTCGATCGGGCACCGTCCCGTCGCGGTGTCGCTCGCGCCCGGCGGGTGCTGGCGATCGCCGATCCGCGGGTCGACTCCCCCATGGTCGAAGGACCCGCCTGCCCCCCACGCCTCGCAAGCTCGCCGCGGGGCCCTGCAGGCGGGCCGAGACGACCGGGGGCGCCAGATCGGCTTCGGCGACATGGCCTGGCCGGAGAGGAAGGTGCTCGTGGAGTTCGACGGTGACGTCCACCGCGAGCGTCGGGTCTTCGTCGCCGACCTGCGTCGGCAGAACCGGCTGGTGCTGGAGGGCTGGGTCGTGCTGCGGTTCAGCTCGGCCGACGTCCTGGGCAGACCACAGGAGGTGGTCGCCGCCGTCGCCCGGGCCCTGGGCCGGTGACTTCTGCGCTCTCGGCGCTTCCCGTGTCAGGTGGACCCGAGATCGCAGAAGTCACCGGCTGGGGCTGGGCGCTACAGCCGTACGTACAGCCGCAGCGTGACGTAGGCGGCGATCGCGGCCAGGCCGACGCCGGCCGCGGCGATGATCGGTGAGATCGCGGCGATCGCCGACCAGTCGACCGGCGGGATGATCCCGGCCTTGATCGGCCCGGCCAGCGTCTTGTCGACGAACAGGATCTTCGTCAGCACCAGGCCACCGATCGCCAGCCCCGCGCCGATGAGGCCGGCCAGCGCCGCCTCCAGGATGAACGGCAGCTGGGTGTACCAGCGCGAGGCGCCGACCAGCCGCATGATGTTGGTCTCGTTGCGCCGGTTGAACGCGGCCAGCTGGATCGTGTTGGAGATCAGCAGCAGCGCCGCGAGCGCCTGGACGACGGCGACCGCGATGGTGGCGTTCCGCGCCCCGTTGAGCAGGCTGAACAACCGGTCCAGGAAGTCACCCTCGTCGCGGACGTCCTCGACGCCGTTGACCCCGACCGGGAACTGCTCGGCGATGACCTGGTACCGCTCGGGGTTGACCAGCTCGACCCGGAAGCTCTCCGGCAGCGCGTCCTCGGGCGTGTTGGCGATCAGCGCCGGCTGCTCCTGGAACTGCTGGGTGAAGCGCTCGTAGGCCTCGGCCTTGGACTCGTAGAGGTAGTTGGCCACCTCCGGCGAGTCCGCGAGGGTGGCCTCGATCGAGGCGCGCTGCTCCTCGGTGACCTCGTCGGTGAGGTAGATCGAGACCTGCACCTTGTCGTAGTAGATCTCGCGCATGTCGCCGATCATGTTGGCGATCAGCAGGCCGGTGCCCATGAGCCCGAGCGAGATGCCCGTGGTCAGGATCATGGCCACCGTCATGGTGAGGTTCCGGCGCAGCCCGGCGGCCACCTCGGAGAGGACGAAGTTGACGCGCATCAGTTCCCTGTCGTGTCGTTCAGCTGCACGGCGGGCCCAGCGGCCCGCATCTCGACGGCCCGCATCTCAACGCCCCACGCCGTAGACGCCGCGGGACTGGTCACGGGAGAGGATCCCGTCGTTCAGCTCGATCACGCGCCGCCGCATGGAGTCGACGATGTGGTAGTCGTGCGTGGCCATCACCACGGTGGTGCCGGTGCGGTTGATCCGCTCCAGCAGCAGCATGATGTCCTGGCTGGTCTCCGGGTCCAGGTTCCCGGTGGGCTCGTCGGCCAGCAGCACCAGCGGCCGGTTGACGAACGCGCGGGCGATGGCCACCCGCTGCTGCTCGCCACCGGAGAGCTCGTTGGGCAGCCGGTTCTCCTTGCCGTCCAGGCCGACCATCTCCAGCACCTCGGGCACGACCCGCTTGATCGTGCGCTGGGGCTTGTTGATCACCTCGAGGGCGAAGGCGACGTTCTCGGCGACCGTCTTGTTGCGCAGCAGCCGGAAGTCCTGGAAGACGCAGCCCATGGTGCGCCGGAGCTTGGGCACCTGCCACTTGCTCATGGTGTTCAGGTTCTTGTCGTTGACCTTGATGACGCCCTTGGTCGGGCTGTCCTCCTTCAGCAGCAGCCGGAGGAAGGTCGACTTGCCCGAACCCGAGGAGCCGATGAGGAAGACGAACTCGCCCTTGTCGATCTGCATCGAGACGTCATCCAGAGCCGGCCGGGGGCTGGTCGGGTAGATCTTGGTGACGTGTTGCAATTCGATCACGAGGCGCCACGGTACCTGCCGCGAGCCCCGGCACCGCCCCGCTGCCCGGCGCGCCCCGAAGCTGTGTGCGCGCACCGTGACGAACCCCGGCGGCACCGGGCAACCCGGTCACCCAGCGTGCGCTCCCGTCCGCCGGTGTGGCGAGCCTCTCGGGGCCGGTGACGAGCTCGCGGGCAGCGAGGCCCGCCCTCAGGACACCTCGGCGTCGTGCCGCCGGCGCCAGCGGATGCCGGCCTCGATGAAGGAGTCGATGTCGCCGTCGAGCACGGCGGCGGGGTTGCCGGTCTCCTCCTCGGTCCGCAGGTCCTTGACCATCTGGTACGGGTGCAGCACGTAGGAGCGCATCTGGTTGCCCCAGCTGCTCCCCTCCCCCTTGAGCGCGTCCATCTCGGCCCGCTGCTCCTGCTGCCGGACGACGAGCAGCCGGGCCTGCAGCACCCGCAGGGCGGCCGCACGGTTCTGGATCTGGGACTTCTCGTTCTGGCAGGACACGACGATGCCGGTCGGGATGTGGGTCATCCGGACGGCGGAGTCGGTGGTGTTCACGCTCTGCCCACCGGGGCCCGAGGAGCGGAAGACGTCGACCCGGATCTCGTTCTCCGGGATGTCGACGTGGTCGGTCTGCTCGACGACGGGCAGCACCTCGACCCCGGCGAAGGAGGTCTGCCGGCGGCCCTGGTTGTCGAAGGGCGAGATGCGCACCAGCCGGTGGGTGCCCTGCTCGACGGAGAGGGTGCCGTAGGCGTAGGGCTGCTTGACCGCGAACGTCGCCGACTTGATGCCGGCCTCCTCGGCGTAGGAGACGTCGTAGACCTCGGTCGGGTACTTGTGCCGCTCCGCCCAGCGCAGGTACATGCGCAGCAGCATCTCGGCGAAGTCCGCGGCGTCCACGCCCCCGGCCTCGGAGCGGATCGTCACCAGCGCCTCGCGGGCGTCGTACTCGCCGGACAGCAGGGTGCGCACCTCCAGCTCCTCGATGGCGCTCCGGATGCTGGTCAGCTCGCGCTCGGTCTCCGCGGTGGTGGCGGCGTCGTCCTCCTCGGCGGCCATCTCGTGCAGCAGCGCGACGTCGTCCAGCCGGCTGCGGAGCTCCTCGACCCGGCGCAGGTCGCCCTGCAGGTAGGAGAGCTTGGAGGTCAGCGCCTGCGCCGCCTCGACGTCGTTCCAGAGGTCCGGTGCGGCGGCCTGTTCCTCCAGTTCAGCGATCTGTGTGCGGAGGTCGTCGACGCGCAGGACGGCCTCGATCGACCCGAGGGTCGTGTTCAGTTCGTCCAGGACGACGGAGAAGTCAGCGGCCACGTCGATCCAGGGTAGTGCGCCCCGCGACGGGGTACGTCGGCACGGCATGAGCGAACCTCGAGACGACCGCTCCCGCACCGACTACGAACGTGGCCTCCCCGACCACCACGACCCCACCGCCGGCATCGGCGGGGCGGCTCCCGCGCAGAGCGCGCTGACCCTCCGCTTCGTGCTGGCCGCCTTCGGCCTGGTGATCTGCACGGTCTTCGGGATCCTGACGCTGACCATCGACGTGCCGCTGGTCTTCCCGATCGTGCTGTTCGTGCTGGCCGCCGTCGCGCTGGTCGACCTGGTGGTCATCGCCCGGCGGAAGCGGCGCGGCGAGCCCGGCTGAGCCCGGCGGTCAGCGCCGCTGCAGCTGCTCGGGACGGCGGGTGTGCTGCCGGCGCTGCAGCCACGCGGTGAGGTCAGCCGCGGGCATGGGGTGCCCGATGTGGAAGCCCTGGGCGTAGGTGCAGCCGAGCTCGGTGACCAGCGCGAGCTGGTCGGCGGTCTCCACTCCCTCGGCCAGGCTGTGCATCCCGCAGGCCGAGGCCAGGCCCACGACGGCGGCGATGGCCGCGGCGGACTCGCTGCGCCGGACCCGGGTGCCGGCGACCAGGCTGCGGTCGAGCTTCAGCAACCCGGCGGGGATGGACACCAGTTGGCTGAGCGAGGAGAACCCGCTGCCGAAGTCGTCGATGGAGACCTCGACGCCGGCGACCCGCAGCTGGGCGAACTGCGCGGCGGCGCGCAGCGGGTCCTCCGCCACGCTGGTCTCGGTGAGCTCCAGCAGCAGCCGCTCCGGCGGCAGCCCGGCGGCGGTCAGCGCGTCGTCGACGTCGGCGACGAGCGTGCCGGTGGCGAAGTGCGCGGCGCTGATGTTCACCCCGGTGACCAGCGGCAGCCCGAGCCGGTCCCAGGCCACCGCCTGACGGGTCGCCTCGGCCAGCACCCACTGGGTCAGCCGCACGACCACGCCGTTCTGCTCCGCGGCGGGGATGAAGTCCGCCGGCATGAGCAGGCCCCGCCCGGGGTGCTGCCAGCGGACCAGCGCCTCCACGCCCTTGACCTCGCCGCTGGGCAGGTGCAGCACCGGCTGGTAGTGCAGCACCAGCTGCCCGGCGTCGATCGCCTGGCGCAGCTCGCCGGCGACCAGCACCTTCTGCTGCACCGCCGACCGCAGTTCGGGGGTGAAGACCCGGACCCGGTCGCGGCCGCCGGCCTTGGCCGCGTACATGGCCAGGTCGGCGTCGCGCACCAGGTCGGTGGAGCGGACGTGCTCCGTCCCGGCGGTGGCGATGCCGATGCTCACGCTCAGTCCGGTGACCCGCTCCCCCGCCAGCTGGAACGGCTCGTCGAAGGTGCGCCGGAAGCGCTCGGCGAGGGTCAGGGCACCGTCGACGTCGCAGTCCCGGCACAGCACGACGAACTCGTCGCCGCCGAGGCGTCCCACGGTGTCCTGCGCGCGGGTGCGCCCGGTGAGCCGGGCCGACAGCTGCCGCAGCAGGTGGTCGCCGACCTCGTGGCCGAGGGTGTCGTTGACGTCCTTGAAGCCGTCGACGTCGAGGAAGAGCACGGTGACCGGGCCGCGGTCGGGCCGGGCGAGCTCGGCGGTGATCAGCTCGTGCAGGTGGGCCCGGTTGGGCAGCTCGGTGAGGTGGTCGTGACGGGCCTGCCAGGCGGAGTCGCGCTCGGCCTGGACCCGGGAGGTGACGTCGGTGTGGGTGACGACGACCCGGCCGGCCTGGTCGGCCCGGGCCGCCTGCAGGTGGTACCACCGCACCCCCGCCGGGGTGGGCAGCGCGTAGTCGGAGGCCACCTTCTCCAGCCGGCCCTGCGACAGCGCGGTCAGCTCGTTGACCCGCTGCCGGTTCCGGGCGTCCTCGCTCAGGCGGAGGGCCATCTGGAAGTAGTTGCCGCCGACGCCGACGCGCAGCTCGTCCACGCCGAGCACGTCGGCCGCCTCGGTCCACCCGGAGTTGGCCAGCAGGATGGTGCCGTCGGTGTCGATGAGCACCGTGGGCGAGGGCAGGGCGTCGAGCACGCCGGCGAGCAGGCCGGCCTGCACCTGGTCGTCGTGCCGGCGGGCGTGCACGTCGGCGGGGAGGAGCGAGACCCTGGTCGCTGGCGGCACGTGCACCTCCGGGCTGGGGGTCGTCGGGCGTCGAGGATCGGGTCCCGGTGTCACCGAGACCATCGGCGCCACCGCTCCGAGCATGAGGCACGCCGCGCCGGCACGCCCGGAAAGAGTGACGGACGACGCGCCCGGGCATCCCGCCCGCGTGTAGCCGGCCGCCGCCACCGGGTAGGGGCCGGGGCATGAGTGGATCGACGACGATCGAGCTCGGTGGCGAGGAGTACCTGGTGCACCGCGACGGCGACGTGCTCCGGCTGGGCCGCCACGTGGGCGGGGACACCGTGTGGCTGGACGACCTCGCGGTCAGCCGGCTGCCCGGGCCGGCGCGGGAGGCGCTGGACCGGGGCGACCACACCGACCAGGCCCTCCGGACGGCGCTGCTGGGCGTGGTGCGTGCGGAGGTCCACCGGGGCGGCTGAGCCCGGCGGTGGATTGCGGTTTCCTTGCGGATCGCTGGAGGCTCCCGTGCGCTGGGCCTCGCAGGGTCGGGGCATGGACCTCGCCACCGCCCGCGCCCTGCTCGCCGAGCTCGAACTGCACGAGGTCGAGGACCTCGACGACGCCTGGTTCGAGGCCGAGCTGGCCGAGCTGCTGCCCACCGCCTGAGCCCCCTCCCCGCACCGCTCCCGAGGACCACCGGCGTTCCTCGTCCTGGAGGCACCACGATGACCGTGCTGTACCGATGTGACCAGTGCGGGACCCAGTCTCCCGCGGAATCCGCCGTGGGGTGGGTGGAGGTGCGCGCGCTCGGCGGCCACCCGTTCGGCGAGCCCGAAGGCACCCAGCTGTGCCGGCTCTGCTGGGCGCACGCCACCGCGGGACCGCCGCGCCCGTGCCCCGATCCGGAGGCGGCGCAGCTCAGCGAGCACAGCCAGAACCGCGACCTCGGCCAGTGACCGGCCGAACGGCCCGGTCCGGGTGACTCAGTGCGGGTAACCGTCCCCGCCGGCCAGCACCGTCAGCGCGACCATCGCCGCGAACACCAGCACGGCGAAGACCAGCACCCCGGCGACGAGCACCCCGCCGCGGTCCTCCAGCCCCGGCTTCTCCGTCGTGGGCAGTGCCGTCGGCCGCTGGGCCGGCTGCTCCACCGGGACGGGACGCTGCTCGGTGTCGACGCTCATGACCACTCCCTGTGCCGGGTCGGGCGTCGCTCGGCGCCCGGACCGGGTCCCCGCTGGACCCGTCCCCGACGCTAGGAGCGCCCCACCCCCGGCAGGAGGGCCCGAGGGACCTCCCGCCGGGGGCTTTGGGCCCGGTCATCCCGCGCTCGCCAGGGCCGCCGTCGGCGGGGTGCGCAGCGCGACGCGGGTGGGCACCTCGATCGCGGCGAACGCGACCGCGGCGACGACGGCGGCGGTCACCGGCAGCAGCCACCAGGGCCCGGCGGGCCAGGGGTGGCCGAGGAAGCCGATGCCGAGCAGCGCCAGCGGGAGGGCGGAGACCACCAGCCCCGCCGCGACCGCCGCGAACGTCATCAGCCCGGCCTCCCGGCGCATCATCGCGCGCACCTGCGCCGGCGTGGTGCCGGTCAGCCGGAGCGCGGCCAGCTCGTCGGCGCGGTGGGCGGTGGCGGCGACCAGCCCGTTGGCGATGCCCAGCAGCACGTAGCCCAGCAGCACCCCGAGGACGGCGATGTTCAGCCACACCTCCGGCGGCACGCCCTGCTCGGTCCCGGCCGCCGCGTCGTCCAGCACGACGCCGGGATGCTCGCCGGTCAGCGCCGCGAGCCGGTCGGCGGTCCCCGAGCTGCCGTCGGTGCGCACCAGCACCTGGTCGGCCAGGTCGGTGGTGCGGTGCCCGGCGACCAGGTCCGCCGACAGCGCGAGCCCGCCGAACCCGAGGTCGCGGTCGTAGACGGCGACCACCCGGGCCTCGACGTCCGTGCCGTCGCCGAGCATCAGCGGCAGCTCCTCGCCCACCTCGGCGACCCCGCGGCCGACCGCGACCGTCTCGCCCCGCAGGTCGGCCAGGTCGCCCTCCCGCACCCCCAGGTCGAGCACCCCGGCGGCGTCCGGGGTGAGCACGAGCGCGGACTCGGGCTCGACGGTCACGTCGCCCAGCAGGCGGGTGCCGAACAGGACGGTGGTGGCGCTCACCGGCGCCGCGGCCTCCACCCCGGGCACGGCCGCCACCGAGGTGGCGAGGTCCGCGGGCACCCCGCCCAGGGCCGGTGCGACGACGGCGGTGTCGGCCCGGGTGCCGGCCACGGCCTGCTGCCCGGCCGCCCCGCTGACGGTGGTCTGGGAGAAGGCGTAGGTCAGCGTGAAGACCACCGCCATCGCCAGCGTGGTGATCGCCCCGGCCGAGCGCAGCGCGTAGCCGTGCAGGTTCGCCACCGCCAGCCAGCTCGGCGCGGACATCCGCGCGGGCAGCACCCGGACGACCCGGCCGGTGACCGCGCGCAGCAGCGCGGGGCCGGCCAGCGCCAGGCCGATGGCGGCGACGATGCCGGCCAGCGAGGTGCCGGCTGCGCCGAGCACCGAGCGGTCCAGCAGCGGGGCCACCGCCAGCGGGACGGCGGCCGCGAGCAGCGCCAGGCCGGCCACGGTGCGGGTCCGCGACGGCGTCTTCGGTCCGGTGCGCGACTCGCCGAGAGCGGCGGTCACCGGCTCCCGGGAGACCCGCCAGGCGGCCGAGCGGGCGGCGACCTGGACGACGGCGAGCACCAGCAGCACCGCGGCCAGCGCGGGCAGCGGGGAGACCGTCAGCGGCAGCTCGGCCGGCAGCATGCCCAGGTGCACCAGCAACCGGCGCAGCTGGCCGGCCAGCCAGTACCCCACCGCGAGCCCCGGGACGGCGGCGACGGCGCCGACCAGGGACGCCTGGGCGGCGACCAACCGGCGCACCTGACGCGGTGTGGTGCCGACGGCGCGCAGCAGCGCCAGTTCCCGGCGCTGACCGGCGATGCTCACGCTGAGCGCCCCGGCGACGATGAACCCGACGACCAGCAGCGGCACCCCGGCCAGCGAGCCGGCCAGGACGACGAGCAGCGAGCGACCGGCGGCCGCCTCGGGCTGCACCAGCTCGCCGCGGGCGTCGCCGGTGGCGACCTCGAACCCCTGCGGCGCCACGAGCCGGCGGGCGGCCGCGGCCACGTCGTCGGCGGTGCCGGGCTCGACCTGCAGGCCGATCAGGTCGACGGTGCCGGCCCGCGGGCCGTCGCCACGCAGCATCGCGGCGGCGTCGTCCGCGAGCAGGATGCCCGCGCCGTCGGGCTGCACCACGGCGGTGACGCGGACGCCGACCGGGCGGCCGCCGTCGACCACCACCCGGGCCGGGTCGCCGGGGGCCAACCCGGCCGCCTCGGCGAGGTCGGCACCGAGCGCCACCTCACCGGGGCCGTCGGGTGCGGCACCGGTCACCTCGGCGCCGGGCAGCAGGCCCACGGAGGACCAGCCGTGCCCACCCTGCGCCGGGTCGCCGGCACCGACGACTGCGTCGTCGCCGGTCAGCAGCGCGGCGGGGAAGCTGACGTCGGTGGCGACGGCGGTGACCCCGGGCAGGTCGCCGAGCCGGCCGGCCAGGTCGGCGGGCAGCGGGGCGCGCTCGGGGAGGGCGATCGGCAGGTCCTCCGGCGGCCGCACGGTCTGGTCGGCGGAGACGAGGACGTCGGCCCCGGCGAGCCGGCCGGCGGACAGGTCCGACCGCAGCCCGGACTCCATCAGGACGCCGGTGCCGGTGACGATCGCGGCGGCACCGAGCACCGCGCAGAAGACCGCGACGAGCGCGGCGAGCCGGCGGCGGGCCATCGCCAGGGCGAGGCTCAGCACGGCTCAGCCCTCCCCGAGCGCGACCAGGCGCGCGGCCAGGGCCGACGCGGTCGGCCAGTCGAGGGTGTCGACGATCCGGCCGTCGGCCATGACCACGGTGCGGTCGGCCTCGGCGGCGGCGGCCGGGTCGTGGGTGACCATGACGACGGTCTGCTGCAGCTCGTCGACCAGCTCGCGGAGCAGCCCCAGGACGCCGGCGGCGCTGGCCCGGTCCAGTGCGCCGGTGGGCTCGTCGGCGAAGACGACGGCGGGCCGGGCGACCAGGGCCCGGGCGATCGCGGCCCGCTGCTGCTGGCCGCCGGAGAGCTCGGACGGGCGGCGGTCGAGGTGCTGACCGAGCCCGACCCGGTCCAGCAGGTACCGCACCCAGTCGCGCTTCAGCGGGGCACCGGCCAGCCGCAGCGGGAGGGTGACGTTGTCGGCGACGGTGAGCGCCGGCAGCAGGTTGTAGGACTGGAAGACGAAGCCGATCCGGTCCCGGCGCAGCTCGGTGCGGCGGGCCTCGTCCAGCCGGCCGATCTCCGCACCGGCCAGCAGCACCTCGCCGTCGGTGGGGGTGTCCAGCCCCGCGGCGCAGTGCAGCAGCGTGCTCTTGCCCGAGCCGGAGGGGCCCATGACGGCGAGGAAGGTGCCGCGCCGCACGGTGAGGGAGACGTCGTCGAGGGCGCGGACGCCGCCGGGGTGGACCTTGCTCACCGAGCGGAGGACCACGGCGGGCTCCGGCAGCTCCGCGCGCCGGTCACCGGGCGCGGTCAGGGAGGCGCTCATCGCCGGCGGAGGTGGTCGACGACCAGCCCGGCGACGCAGGCCGCAGTGACCAGCCCGAAGGCGATGTTGAGGGCCAGCGGCAGCACCCCGAGCGAGGCCAGGCTGTTGCCGGCGACGCTGAGCGCGAGCAGCACCCACAGCAGGGCACGCACGGGGTTGGTGGCGGGCTCGGTGGACGACGACGGGGCCGGCCGGGGCTGCGTCTGCGGGTGGGGCCGGTCGTCGAGGCGGTAGGGGTCGGGCACGGGGTCCTCCTGGGGGTGTGGTGTCCCCTCGAGGTTCGTCCGGCACCGGCCCGGCTTCGATCCCCTGACCTGCCCTCTTGGAGGTACAGCCTGCTGTACTCCTGGGCGCATCCGCGTGACGTGAGGTCCTCGCCGCCCTAGCGTCTGGGCCGTGCCACCCCCGCCGTCCACCCGCACCCGCTGGGGCGGCGGCCGGTCGGTGCTGGCCGCGCTGGAGCAGATAGGCGGCGGCCTCGGGACGGCGCTGCTGGCGTTCTGCCTGCTGCTGTGGCTGCTGGTGGTCGCCGCGCTGTCGCTGGTCGGGGTGGGGCTCTTCCTGGTGCCGGCTGCGCTGCGGGTGGTGCGCCGGCTCGCCGACCAGGAACGGGCCCGGCTGAGCCGCTGGGGCCCGGACGTGCTGGGTCCGGGGCCGGTGCCGTCGTCCTGGCGCGCGGCGGTCGCCGACCCCGCCGTCCACCGCGACCTGGCCTGGGTCGCCGTCCACGGCACCCTGGGGCTGCTCTTCGACCTGATCGGCATCGCGCTGCCGATCTACGCGGTGCGCGACCTCACCTACCCGCTGTACTGGCGTGCGCTGGCGCCCGAGGAGTTCGGCTCGCCGTGGTGGTGGCCGGTGTCCAGCTGGGCCGACGCCGTCGCGGTGTCGCTGCTGGGCCTGGGGTTCGCGGCGCTGACCGTCGGCGCGACCCCGGGGATGGCCCGGCTGCAGAACCGGGCCGGACGGCGGCTGCTGGGGCCGCCGCCGGGTACCGATCTGTCGCTGCGGGTGGCCGAGCTGACCACCACCCGGGCCGCGGCGCTGGACGCGCACGTGGCGGAGCTCCGGCGGATCGAGCGGTCGCTGCACGACGGCACGCAGAACCGGCTGGTCGCGGTCACCGTGCTGCTCGGGGCGGCGCGGCGGTCGCTGGACCGGGACCCGGGTGGCGCCGAGGACCTGCTGGAGCGGGCGCAGGACGCCGCCGAGCAGGCGCTGGCCGAGCTGCGGTCGGTGGCCCGGGGCATCCTGCCGCCGGTGCTGGTCGACCGCGGGCTGGCCGGGGCGCTGAGCGGGCTGGCGGCGTCGAGCCCGGTCCCGTGCACGGTCGACGTCGACGTGCCGGGCCGGTGCCCGGCGTCGGTGGAGGCCACCGCGTGGTTCGTGGTGGCCGAGGCGCTGACCAACGTGGCCCGGCACAGCGGCGCCACCGCGGTGCGGGTGACGGTGCGCCGGATCGGCGACCGGCTCCGGCTGGCGGTCACCGACGACGGGCACGGCGGCGCCGTCGAGGGCGGCGCTGCCGGGGGCGGGAGTTCGGGGCTGGCCGGCGTGCGCCGGCGGGTGGAGGCGCACGACGGGGTGCTGACCGTGGACAGCCCGCCGGGCGGGCCGACGACGTTGGAGGTGGAGCTGCCGTGCGGATCGTGATCGCCGAGGACGACGCGCTGCTGCGGGAGGGGCTGGCGCTGCTGCTGCGCGCCGAGTCGCTGGACGTGGTGGCCACCGCGGGCGACCCGGCGGAGTTCCTGGCCGCGGTCGACGCGCACCGGCCGGACGTCGCGATCGTCGACGTCCGGATGCCGCCGACGCACACCGACGAGGGCGTGGTGGCCGCGGTCGAGGCACGGCGCCGGCAGCCTGAGCTGGCGGTGCTGGTGCTGTCGGCGTACGTGGAGCAGGCCTTCGCCACCGAGCTGCTCGCCGGCGGGGCGCGCCGGCTGGGCTACCTGCTGAAGGAGCGGGTGGGCCGGGTGGAGGAGTTCCTCGGCGCGCTGCACCGGGTGGCCGGGGGCGGGACGGCGATCGACCCGGAGGTGGTGGCCCAGCTGCTCACCCGCTCCCGGCCGGACGCCGGGCTGGACCGGCTGAGTGTGCGCGAACGGGAGGTGCTGGCGCTGATGGCCGAGGGGCTGGGGAACGCGACGATCGCCGCCCGGCTGGTGGTCACCGACGGAGCGGTGCACAAGCACATCCGGAACATCTTCGCCAAGCTCGACCTGCCGCCGACCGACGCCACCGACCGGCGGGTCAGCGCGGTGCTGCGCTACCTGGACGCCGTGCGGCGCTGACCGCTCAACCGCCGAACGAGGACATGCCGCCGGCCATCGCGGTGAGCACGATCATCAGCGTGAACGCCGCGATGATGGCGAGAACGGTGGTGGCCGGGATCAGCCAGCTGTGCCGCTGGAAGAGCCCCCGGACCTCGGGTGCGTTCGACTCGCCGGCATCCTCGCCGGATACGTCGGCGGGATCGCCGTGGGCGGCGGTGTCCCGCTTGGGGCTCGTCCCCTGGTCGGGACCGTTGTGGCTGGCCAGCGGGTGGCCGTTGCGCGTGGAGACGCGGATGGAGCGGGTCATGAGTGGACCTCCCGGGAGGCGGTGGCGGCTGCGCCCTCGGCGCGGGCTGGCGGGTTACTACCCCCGGTGACCGCCGCCGACGCGTCGATCCCCGTCGGTGGTGGGCCGGTGTGACGAGCCATCGCGCGATCAACGCCGAACCGACGTCAGATCGTCATGTTCGTCCGGCAGGCTCACCGCCATGACGGCGAGCCTCTCCATGATCGGAACCGACCTCACCGCCACCCACGTGGCCTCCACGGCGCACGACCCCCGCAGCAGCGACCAGGTCACCCACGCCGTCGCCCGCCCGGTGGTCGACGGCCTGGACCAGTCGGTCTGCGGCGTGCTGGTGTCCGCCGTCGCCGACCAGGACTGGCTCGCCTTCGCCGGCACCGACCGCTGCGCCGAGTGCGCCCGCATCGCCGGCTGACCGCTCCTTCCTTCCCCGTTGTGCGCTGATCGTCGGTTCGCCGGGCCGGGACCGACGACGAGCGCACGACGGCGGGCAGGTCAGGCGGGGGCGGCGGACTCCCGCAGCCGGCCGTCGGCGAGCTGCAGCCACCGGTCGATGCCGAGCTCGGCGAGGAACCGCTCGTCGTGGCTCACCACCACGAACGCCCCCCGGTAGGCGGCGAGCGCCGACACCAGCTGGCCGACGCTGACCAGGTCGAGGTTGTTGGTCGGCTCGTCGAGCAGCAGCAGCTGCGGTGCCGGGTCCGCGTGCAGCACGCAGGCCAGCGTCGCCCGCAGCCGTTCGCCGCCGGACAGCGCCCGCACCGGCAGGTGGGCCCGGCTGCCACGGAACAGGTAGCGGGCCAGCAGGTTCATCCGCTCCGCCGCCGGCATCTCGGGCGCCGCGTCGGCCAGCGCCTCGGCGACGGTGCGGTCGGGATCGAGCAGGTCCAGTCGCTGGGAGAGGTGGGCGACCCGGCCGTCGGCCCGCCGCAGCTCCCCGGCGTCGGGCGGCAGGTCGCCGGTCAGCAGCCGCAGCAGCGAGGACTTCCCGGCGCCGTTCGCGCCGGTCAGCGCGATCCGCTCCGGGCCACGGATGGTGAGGTGCACGCCGTCCTCGGCGAACAGCGCCCGCTCCCCCAGCCGCAGCTGCAGACCCTCGCCGGCGAACACGGTGCGCCCGGCCGGCACCGCGGTGCCGGGCAGCTCGAGCACGATCGCCTGGTCGCCCCGCAGCGCGCGCTCGGCCTCCGCCAGCCGGCTGCGGGCGCCGTCGAGCCGGGCGGCGTGCACGTCGTCGGCCCTGCCCGCCGACTCCTGGGCGCTCCGCTTCATCGCGCCGATGACGATCTTCGGCAGCCCGGCGTCCTTGACGGTGCGGGCGGCGTTGCCGGACTTCTTCTGCGCCCGCTCCCGGGCCAGCTGCCTGTCCCGCTTCTCCCGCTTGACCTGCTGCTCGGCGGTGCGGACGTCGCGCTGCACCGCCTCCTGCTCGGCGCGCACGGCGGCCTCCCAGTCGGTGAAGCCGCCGCCGTGGATGCGCAGCTCACCGCGGTCGAGCTCGGCGATGCGGTTCATCCGGTCGAGCAGCGCCCGGTCGTGGCTGACCACGAGCAGGCAGCCGGGGAACTCGTCGAGCGCGGCGTGCAGGCTGCGCCGCGCGCCGCCGTCCAGGTTGTTGGTCGGCTCGTCGAGCAGCAGGACGTCGGGGCGCGTGAGCAGCTGCGCGGCCAGGCCGAGCGTGACCACCTGCCCGCCGCTGAGGGTGTCGAGCCGGTGGTCGAGCGCGATCCCGCCGAGACCGAGCCGGTCGAGCTGAGCCCGGCTGCGCTCCTCGACGTCCCAGTCGGTGCCGATGGTGGCGAAGTGCTCGTGCGCGGCGTCGCCGGACTCGATCGCGGCCAGAGCACGCAGCACCGGCGCCACGCCGAGGGCCTCGGCGACGGTCAGGTCACCGGCCAGCGGTAGCGACTGGGGCAGGTGGCCGAGAACGCCGTCGACGGTGACGGTGCCGGCGGCGGGCCGGAGCTCACCGGCGATCAGCCTGAGCAGGGTGCTCTTCCCCGCACCGTTGGGCGCGACGAGGCCGGTCCGGCCGGGGCCCACGCCGAAGGAGAGATCGCTGAGGACGGGGGTGCCGTCGGGCCAGCTGAAGGACAGGGCGGAGCAGATGACGGAGGGCATGCGGGACCCCTGCGGGGACGCGGGCGCGCGGAGCGGCCCGGCGGTGGACGAGGACGACGGAGCTCCGGCCGCTGCGCGGTTCCGCGCCGGCCGGGCACATCCCGGGGTTCACCCGGAGATGTCGCCGCTGCCACCCATGTCGCTGCTCCCCGGTCGTCGGTCCTCGTCGTCGGTCCGCTCGCGCCGGACCCTACGAGCGAGGCCTGCTCCCGCGCGACCGCTTTCCCGGACGCCGCTGGTCAGTCCCGCAGCACCTCGGTGGTGCCCGTGGCCCGGTTCCACACGATGGACCCGCCCTGGAAGTCGCTGCGGCGTCCGCCGTCGACGTCGTACTCCCCGCTCACCGGGTAACCCAGCGGCCCCTGCTCCCAGTTCAGCTCGGCCCAGCGGGCGCGGATGCCGCCGTAGACCTCGTGCGCTCCCGTGCCGGGGGTCCAGTAGATCGACCCGCCGCCGCTGCCGGTGAAGTGGTTGTAGCGGCCGACGCCGTCGGGAGTGGTCAGCTCGCCGGTCACCGGGTAGCCCAGCGGGCCCTGCTCCCAGTTCAGCTCGGCCCAGCGGGTGCGGATGGCGCCGTAGATCTCGTGCGCGCCGATGTCCGGGGTCCAGTAGATCGACCCGCCCCCGTTGCCGTTCCCGGTGAAGTGGTTGTAGCGGCCGACGCCGTCGGGGGTGGTCAGCTCGCCGGTCACCGGGTAGCCCAGCGGCCCCTGCTCCCAGGCCAGCTGCGTCCAGCGGTGGCGGATGGCGCCGTAGATCTCGTGTGCGCCGGTGTCCGGGGTCCAGTAGATCGAGGCGCCGCCGCGGCCGGCGTAGTGCTGGTACCGGCCGAACTCGTCGGGGGTCGGCTGCTCCCAGGTCACCGGGGGCCCGAGCAGACCGCCGGCCTGACCCAGCGCCCGGTACAACTGCTCGACCGCCGACCAGTTCACCGACACGCCCTGGGTGCGCCCCGCCTGCTCCCGTTCGGCGATCCGCGGCCAGACGTTGGCCCGGCAGCCCTGCAGCGAGATGGACTGCTGCTGCATCACCGGCGCCGTCTGGCCCCCGCCCGGGCAGTCCCGGTGGCCGAGGCCGAGCCAGTGCCCGACCTCGTGGATGATCACGTACTGCTGGTACAGCGGGAGCCCGAGCGTCCAGGAGCTGGTGGCCAGCCGCCACCGCTCGTCGTTGATGTAGACGGTCCTGCCGACCCGGCAGCTCCAGGTGCTGCTGCAGCCGGGAGCGGCGTTCCCGACCACGGCCGGGGAGGCGAGGACGAGGTCGAAGTCGGCGCCGGAGGGCACCTCCTGGAAGGCGAGCGTGCCGCCGAGGCTCCAGCCGCGGCTGTCGGCGAGCGTGTCGGCCGCCACGGCGGAGAAGTGGCCGAGGTCGCCGGCGACCGCGCCGCGCGTGGAGACGGTGTAGGTGATCGTCCGTTCCACCGCCTGGGCGGTGCCCGACCCCGGGACCAGCACCGTCGCGATCGCGATCAGCGCGGCCAGGACGGTCGTCGCGTACCGGTTCATCTGCCACCTCATCCCCGCAGGCGGCGCCGTCGCGCTCCTGCGCGTTCGTCCCGGTGCATCGGCTGTTTCCGCAGCTGCGCGGCCCCGCCGACCTTGCCCCCGCACGGTAGCGAGCCGACCGGGCGATCCGCGACCCCCGCCGGCGGGCCCTCCCGGCCCGCTCCGCCGGCGCTGTGCACCGATCGTCGATTCGGCGGGACGGAACCGACGACGAGTGCACATCGGCGGGCGGGTCAGCCGTCGACGTAGCGGTCGTACGCGAGCGCCACGTCGGTCGCCGCCACCTGTCCCGCCCCGGTTCCAGTGGAGGCTCTGGGGTGCCCCGGGTAACGGCATCGGGCCGTCCGCCCGGTGGGAGGATCGGTCCGTGATCCGGGGCGTGCTGGTGGCGGCGGGACTCGTCGTCGCCTTGTTCGCGCTGGTGATGGGCCTGCTCTGGGTCTTCCAGCGGGCGCTGATCTACCTGCCGCAGGGTTCGCCGATGACTGTGCCGCGGGGTGCGGAGGAGGTCGTCCTCGAGACCGATGACGGACTGGAGCTGTCCGCCTGGTGGTTCTCGGAGCCCAAGCCCGACGCCCCGGCGGTGCTGGTGGCCAACGGCAACGGCGGGCACCGCGGGCTGCGAGAGCCATTGGCCCGGCGGCTGCAGGACGCCGGGCTCTCCGTGCTGCTGTTCGACTACCGCGGCTACGCCGGCAACCCCGGGAGCCCGAGCGAGGCGGGCCTGGCGCGCGACGTGCGGGCGGCCCGGTCCTTCCTGGTCAAGGACGCCGGGGTGCCACCAGAGCGGTTGGTCTACTTCGGCGAGAGCCTCGGCGCCGCCGTCGTCACGGAGCTCTCCACTGAGCACCCGCCGGCCGGGCTGGTGCTCCGGTCGCCCTTCCAGGACCTCGCGGCCGTCGCCTCCGTGCACTACCCGGTCGTGCCGGCGCGGCTGCTGCTGCGTGACCGCTTCCCGGTGGCCGAGCAGATCACCCGAGTCGACGTCCCGACCATCGTGGTCTACGGCAGCGCGGACTCGATCGTGCCGCCGGAGCAGAGCCGGGCCGTCGCCGAGGCCGCTGCCGGGTTGCAGCGGGTCGTGGAGGTCGGCGGCGCCAACCACAACGACCCCGTCCTGCTCGACGGCGAGGAGGTCACGCGCGCCGTGCTGGACGTCGCGCCGTGAGCCAGCTCGTACCGGACCCAGCTGCGCCAGACACCGGCATTCGCTCCGATCGCCTCCGCGAGCAGGGCATCGCAGCAGGGGACAACCGCGTCGTCCCCGCGTCTCGTCCAGGCTGTGTGCCTGCAGCACGAACTTGCGGATGTTCACCGCCATGTGCCGGCGGGTGACGTCGGGGATCACCACGTGCAGCCGCGACCCGTCGGGCAGCATCGCGTCGACGAACGGCGTCGACATGTCGATCCGGCGACCCGAGGTGCGCAGCATCCGCTCGACCAGGTCGGCCAGCTCCCCGGCGCGCAGCACCGTCGTCGTCAGCTCCGACCGGCCCCGCCGCGCGATGAACACCCGGCCCGGCTCGTTCACCCAGATCTCCTCGACCTCCGGGTCGTCGAAGACCCACCGCAGGAAGCCAGAGGCCCTCGCCCGCGCTGTTTCACCGGCGTTGTGCGCTGGTCGTCGGTTCGGCGGGCGGGAACCGACGACGAGTGCACAACGGCGGGCTGCTCAGCCGTTGACGTAGCGGTCGCGTTCGACGACGAACTGGCCGGTGGCGGTGTTGGCGTCGATGAACTCCGGCAGCAGCGGCACCCGCACGGTCACCGTCACGCACACGCTGAACTCCTCCCCCGGCACCAGCGACGGCGTGTACAAGCCCGCCGCCCCGCACCCGGAGCCCGCCGGCGCATAGGCCAGGACCACGTCGGTCGCCGCCACCGACTGGTCGGCCACCGCCACGGCCACCGCGGCCTCCGCCCGCGCCTGACCGGTCGCCAGGTCCGGCGCCGTCGCCAGCGCCCGGCCGGCCTCCCGCGCCGCCGCGTTCGCCGCGAACACCCCGCGCTGCACCGCCGAGAACCCCGCGATCACGTAGACCAGCGGCAGGAACACCACCAGCGCCACGAACACGAACTCCACGATCGCCGACCCGCGCTCACCGTCGCCCTGCCCCAGCCGTGCCCGCAGCCACCTCACCGCGTCTCCTCGACCGCGCGGCCGGTCACCGACAGCGGCAGCAGGTCACCCAGCCCGCCGATCAGCGACGGCACCGCCCCCGAGCACCGGACGACCACCAGCGTCAGCCCGGTCTCGTCGGTCTCCTCCACCGAGGCACAGTCCAGCCCGGCCGCCGTCCCCGCCGACGTCGCCCGCGCGATCACCTCCACCGCCCGCGCCGCCCCGACCTCGGCCGGCACGTCAGCGTTCGCCGCGTACCGGGCCCCCTCGGCCGCACTGGCCACCACCACGTTGCGCAGGTGCACGTAGACCGCCACCTGCAGCACCGCCAGCAGCAGCGCCAGGATCAGCACCCCGACCAGCACGAAGTCGACGACGGCGCTCCCCCGCTCACCGTCGTCGGCCGGGTGGCTACTGAACGGTCGTGACCGAGGACAGCGCATTGCTCACCGCGGTGACGATCGCCTCCC
Source organism: Modestobacter sp. SYSU DS0904 (assembly GCF_054051115.1). Classification (NCBI taxonomy): domain Bacteria; kingdom Bacillati; phylum Actinomycetota; class Actinomycetes; order Geodermatophilales; family Geodermatophilaceae; genus Modestobacter; species Modestobacter sp. SYSU DS0904. Next base: position 67,103 of record NZ_JBJHAQ010000006.1, read on the forward strand.
GGAACGGGACCAGGATCGCCAGCACCAGGGCCGCGGTCATCACCGTGATCATCACCCAGCCCGGGACATCGCCCCGCTCGGGATCCCCGTCGTCCAGCCGGTCCTGCAGCCGTGCCACCAGGGTGGCGAGCGTGGCGGTCAGGTACGCGTGGAAGCGCATCTGTCGTCCTTCCTCTTCGGTCACCGGCGTCACTGCGCCAGCGAGACGATGCTGATCAGGCCCGGGTACAGGGCGAACAGGACGGTGACCGGCAGCACCAGGAAGACGACCGGAACCATCATGGCGATCTCCTTGCGGCCACCGGCCTCCAGCAACCGGCGCTTGCCGGCCTCCCGGACGTCGGCGGCCTGCGCGCGCAGCACATCGGCCAGCGGGGTGCCGCGCTCGATGGCGACGACGACGCCGTCGACGAATCGGGCCAGCGCCTCCAGCGAGGTGCGGTCGGCCAGCTGCTGCAGCGCCTCGACCAGCGGCGTCCCCGCGCGAGCCCGGGCCAGCGCCGCGCCCAGCTCGCGGGCCAGCTCGCCACCGGACAGCCGGGTGACCCGGGCGATCGCCGCGACCGGGCTCTCCCCCGCCGTCACCGCCAGCGCCAGCAGCTCGGCCACCACGGGGAACTCGGCCAGCAGCAGCTCCTCGCGGCGCTGCACCTGCTGGGTGAGCCACCAGTCGCGGCCGAGCACCCCGCCGACCAGGCCGGCCACGCACAGCAGCACCGCCGAGAGCACGTTCACCGAACCGGCCAGCGCCGACCCGACCAGGGTCAGCAGCGCGCCACCGAGCAGGCCGAGCCCGCCCCAGACGACCTGCTCGACCCGGAAGTCCTCCACCGTGGTCTCCGCACCGAGGGCGTCCAGCCGCCGGCGCACCGCCACCCGGCCGCCGAGCAGCCGGTCGACGTGCCGGGCCCCGTCGGCGAGGACCGGGCCGAAGACCCGCCGGGCGGCGGTGAGCATGCCGGGCTGGGTCGCGGTGCCGAGCAGCCGCGACGGCGCCGGGGTGTCGTGCACGTAGGGCGCGAGCCGGTCGACCAGCCGCACCTGCCGGAACGGCGGGGAGAACGAGACCGCGAGGAGCACCCCGGACGCCGCCGCCAGCCCGAGCAGCATGCCCAGCAGACCCGCGCTCACTGGAGCACCCGGACGTCCTCGGGCAGCCGCCCGATCCGCTTCATCAACCGGTAGGCGACCAGGCAGACGGCGCCGCCGACCAGCAGCAGCACCATCCCGGTCGGGGTGTCGTAGGCGGTGAGCGTCTGCTGCTGGGTGGCGAGCAGGAGCAGCACGGCCCAGGGGGCGGCCACCGCGAGCCGCGCGGCCTGCACCACCCAGCCCTGCCGGGTCTCCAGCTCCGCCCGGGCACGGGCGTCCTCACGCAGGAACGCCGCCAGCGTGCGCAGCACCCGGCCCAGGTCGCTGCCGCCCACCTCCCGGGCCACTCGCAGCGTCTCCACGATCCGGTCGCCGACCGGGTCGGCGAGATCGTCCTTGAGCCGGTCGAGTGCGTCGGTGAAGCGCCCGCTGGAGCGGTGGTCGGCGGCGAACCGGGCGAAGAAGGGCCGCAGCACCTCCGGCCCGCGGACGGCGAGCGCGCCCAGCGCCTCGGGCAGCGAGAGACCGGCCCGCACCCCGGAGGCCAGGTTGTCGACCACCTCGGGCCACACCTCGCGCAGGTCCGCGCGGCGCTTGGCGGCCAGTCGCCGCACCAGCAGGTGCGGCACCGCCGCGCCGAAGACGCCGAAGACCGCGCTGATGCTCACCGTCGCCGTGGTCAGCAGCACCAGCAACGACGTCACCAGCCCGAGGCCGACCTGCAGCGCCACCAGCTGGGCGCCGTTGATGCCGGTGAGGCCCGCGGCGGCCAGCAGCTGCTGCCGCCGCCCCGACCGCGCGCGACCCGGCCGGCGCACGGGCGCCCGCGGGCCCGAGCGCCAGATGAGCAGCAGGCCGACGCCGAGCGCCAGCCCGAGCAGCCCACCGGGGACGGTCACGCCTCACCCAGCAGCGCGGCCAGGTCGAAGCCCGCGGCCGCGAACCGCTCGGCGTGCGGCGGGTAGCCGTCGGCGCGCACCAGCCGGCCCTCGCGGGAGGTGAAGACGTCGGCGGTCTCGACCACGCTGCCCTCGGCCCGGCCGGGCAGGGCCACGATCTCGCGCACCCGGCGCTGGCCGGACGGGTCGGTGCCGACGTGCACGACGAGGTCGACGCTGGAGGCGACGGTGGGGACGACGAACGCGTGACCGATGTTCTCCCCCGCCAGCAGCGGCAGCGTGCACATCTTCACCACGGCCTCACGGGCGCTGTTGGCGTGCAGCGTGCACATGCCCGGCAGGCCGGAGTTCAGCGCGATGAGCAGGTCGAGGCACTCCTCCTGGCGCACCTCGCCGACCACCAGCCGGGAGGGCCGCATCCGCAGCGCCTCCTTCACCAGACGGCGCAGCGGGATCTCCCCGGCGCCCTCGAGGTTGGCCTGCCGGGTCTGCATCGCCACCACGTCGGGCAGCGGGATGCGCAGCTCGAAGACCTCCTCGCAGGTCACCACCCGCTCCCGCGCCGGGATCGCCGCGCACAGGCAGTTGAGCAGCGTCGTCTTCCCCGCCTGCGTGCCACCGGCGACCAGGATGTTCAGCCCGGCGGCGACCGCCGCCTCCAGGAACCGCGCGGCCTGGGTGGTGATGGTGCCCAGCGCGACCAGCTCGTCGAGGCTGTGCGCCTGCAGCACGAACTTGCGGATGTTCACCGCCATGTGCCGGCGGGTGACGTCGGGGATCACCACGTGCAGCCGCGACCCGTCGGGCAGCATCGCGTCGACGAACGGCGTCGACATGTCGATCCGGCGACCCGAGGTGCGCAGCATCCGCTCGACCAGGTCGGCCAGCTCCCCGGCGCGCAGCACCGTCGTCGTCAGCTCCGACCGGCCCCGCCGCGCGATGAACACCCGGCCCGGCTCGTTGACCCAGATCTCCTCGACCTCCGGGTCGTCGAGGAACCGCTGCAGCGGGCCGTAGCCGGCCACCCGGTCCAGCACGTCCCGGACGACGCTCTCCGGGTCACCGATCGGCGGCAGCGCCGAGGACAGCGACCGCTCCGAGTAGTCGGTGACGACGTCGCGCACGAGCACCCGGACCGGCGCCGGGTCGGCGAACGGGTCGAGCCCGCGCCGGCGGATCAGCTCCCGCACCTCGCCGTCGACGACGTCGACCGCCGAGCCCAGAACCGCCACGATCCCCCCGTCGAACAGCCCAGATGCCACCAGAGTGCAGCGACTGTAAGGGCAGATCGGGTTCCGGCGGGAAGGCCCTGTGGACGAAGCGTGACGGGTTCACCCGGCCCTTCACCCGTTCAGGCGACCGTCAGGGCACCCCGGGTGGGACGCTGGTTGCAGTCGCTGTACCGAGTTGTCCTGGCCGGCCGCTCAGCCGGCCAGGACGAAGCCGTCGACGGCCGGGAAGTCGTCCGGCGCGAGCGGGAGCCCGGCCTGGTCGACCGCCGCATGCACCCCGGCCGGGTCGGCCGCGCCGTCGACCGCCGCGGCCAGGTCGCCGTAGGCGCTGAGCTGCTGCCGCACCGCGCGGGCGGTGGCGTCGTCCCCGGCCAGCACTGCCCGCCGCTGGGCCCGGGTGAGCAGCCCGACCCGGGTGGCCAGCGGGGTGAGGGCGGCGCGCTGCGCGGCGGCGAGATCGGCCGCCGCCCGGTTCAGCGTCGACTGCTCGTCGACCGGCGCCCCGGCCGACGAGCACCCGGTGAGCGCCAGGCCGGCGACTGCGGTGGCGAGGACGAGGGCGGTGCGGAGCGAGGAGGTGCGCATGGTGCCTTCCGGGAACGGTCCGGCCCCTGCGACCGGACCCGACCACTGCCCCGACTGCGCGGTGCGCCACCGGATGGTGCGCCATCGGTCACTCCTCGGGGGGAGGCTCATGGCCCCCGGTCCGGTCGGCAGGCTGCGGCAGGATCGGGGCATGGCCGCCTCCGACTCCCCCACCACCACCCGGACCGCCACCACCGCGACCGCCACCGAACGGCCCAACCCGATCTGGAGCGCCCTGATCGGGCTGACCTCGCTCGGCGTGCTGCTGCAGGGCCTGTGGGCTGGGCTCTTCCTCCGCCCCGACGCCGACGGCGGCACCTGGTACACGCTGCACCAGCGCGGCGCCGAGATCACCCTGACCCTGGCCGCGATCGCCACCATCGCCGCGGTGCTCTGGCTGCGGCACCGCCGCGACCTGCTCATCGGGACGGCGCTGCTGCTCCTGCTGCTGGTCGCCGAGTACTTCCTCGGGCGGGCCGGCGACGCCGGCCTCCCGCTGCACGTGCCGCTGGCCATGCTGCTGCTCGGCCTCGCGGTGTGGCTGCCGATGGCCGCCCGGCGCCGGTAGTCGGCCGCGATGGCCGCCGGCGCCGAGGTGACCGCGCTCGTCGCGGCCGTCCGGGACGCACTCCCCGCGGCCGGTGACCCGGAGCGGGCCCGCGGCATGCAGGCCTACCTCAAGACCGCCGAGCCCTGCCTCGGGGTGCGACTGCCGGAGGTCCGCCGGGTCGTCCGGGCCGCCGCCGGCGAGCACCCGCCAGGTTCGGCCGCCGACGTCGGCGCGGCGGCGGAGCTGCTCTGGCGCGGCGCCGCGAACCGGGAGGAACGCCACGCCGCCATCGCGCTCACCGGCCTGCCGGCAGCCCGGGCCGCCCTCGAGTTGCTGCCGCTGTACCAGGAGATGATCACCACCGGCGCCTGGTGGGACCTGGTCGACGGGGTGGCCCCGCGGATCCGGGACCTGCTGCTCGCCCACCCCGAGCAGGTGCGGCCGGTGCTGCGCGGCTGGGCCCGCGACCCGGACCGGTGGCTACGGCGCAGCGCGGTGATCGCCCAGCTGGGCGCCAAGGCGCGCACCGACACCGCGCTGCTCACCGAGGTGATCGAGGTCAACGCCGGTGACCCGGAGTTCTTCGTCCGCAAGGCGATCGGCTGGGCGCTGCGCGACCACGCCAAGACCGACCCGGCCTGGGTCAGCCGCTTCCTGGCCGAGCACGAGCTCAGCCCGCTCTCCCGCCGGGAGGCCGCCAAGCACCTGAGCTGAACGGCCAGGCACCTGAGCTGGACGTCAGTGCGCGGCGGCCTTGCCGCGGTGCACGGTGAGGTTCATGACCAGCACGATCAGCGCGCCGACGGCCAGCCCGATCAGCGCGCTGGCGAACGTGTTGACCAGCCAGCCCACCACCGAGCCGAGCGCGCCGGTGGCCTCGGCCGCCGCCTCCTCCAGGTGGTGCACCACGTCGTAGACGGCGTGCAGCCCCAGCTCGTCGCTGCCGACCAGCAGGATGTGCCCGCCCACCCACAGCATCGCCGCGGTGCCCACCACGGTGAGCAGCGCGAGCACCCGCGGCATCGCCGCCACCAGCCCGCGCCCGAACCGGGCCACGCCCGCCCGTGGCAGCTGGGCCAGCCGGAGGCCGACGTCGTCCATCTTCACCAGCAGCCCGACGAACCCGTACACCGCCACGGTGATCAGGACCGCGACGACCGCGAGGATCACCGCCCGGGCCAGGAACGCCTGGTCGACCACCTCGTTCAGCGCGATCACCATGATCTCCGCCGACAGGATGAAGTCGGTGCGCACGGCGCCGGAGACGATGGTGTCCTCGTCGGGGAGCGCCCCCTCCGCCGTGGTGTGGTCATCGGAGTGGCCGGCGACCTTCGCCCACAGCTTCTCCGCGCCCTCGTAGGCGAGGTAGCAGCCGCCGAGCATGAGGATCGGGGTGAGCAGCCAGGGCAGGAACTGGCTCAGCAGCAGCACCGCCGGCAGCAGGATCAGCAGCTTGTTGCGCAGCGAGCCCAGCGCGATGCGCCGCACGATCGGCAGCTCGCGCTCGGCCGCCAGGCCGCGCACGTACTGCGGGGTGACGGCGGCGTCGTCGACCACCACGCCCGCCGCCTTGGCGCTCGCGCGCCCGGCCGCCATGCCGACGTCGTCGATCGACGCCGCCGCGGCGCGCGCCAGCACCGAGACGTCGTCCAGGAGCGCTACCAGTCCACCCGCCACCACAAGTCCTTCCGGTCGGTCAGCGGTGTGCGCTGACCCCGACATCTTGCGGTGTCGCGCCGGCCCCCGCTCGCGCGCCGCGCGCGAGCGGGGAACGGCGGCGCCGTCAGAAGGTGATGACCAGCCGTCCGCGCACCCCGCCGGCCTCGAGCCGGCGGTGCGCCTCGGCGGCGTCGGCGGCCGGGAAGGTCTCCGCCAGCCGCAGGGTCACCACGCCCTTCTCGACCGCCTCGCGCAGCCCGTCGAGCTTCTCCTGCTCCTCGGCGTACTGGCCGACGAACACCGGGTGCACCTGCAGGTCGCGCTCGCCGTTGCCGGCGTAGCCGCGCACCGTGGTCACCTGGCCGCCGTCCTTGACCGCGGGCAGCACGGCCTCGTTCTGCACCGCGCCGTCGGCCAGCCCGTCGACGCCGTCGGGGTACTGCTCGCGGATCCGGTCGGCGACGTCGTCCCCGCGCCGGACGACGACGTCGGCCCCGAGCTCGCGCACCAGCTGCTCGTCGGCCTCCTTGGCGTCGGCGACGACGGTCAGCCCCTCGGCCTTGGCCAGCTGGATCACGTACCCGCCGAACGCCCCGGCCGCCCCGGTCACCGCGAGCACCTGGCCGGGCTGCAGCGCCATCGCGTCCAGCGCCTGCCGCGCGGTGAGCCCGTTCATCGGCAGGGTGGCGGCGGCCGCGTCGCTGGCGCCGGCCGGCACCCGGGCGATCGATCGCGCGGGAAGCACGATGTCCTCCCGGTAGGCGCCGTGCTGCCCGCTGGGCACGACGATCCCCATCACCCGGTCGCCGACCCGCAGGTCGGTCTCCACGCCCTCGCCGATCTCGGTGAGCACCCCGGCGAGGTCCATCCCGGGGATGTACGGGAACTCCTTCACCTGGTCCCGCTCGGCGTACCAGCCGCTGCGCAGGGCGGTGTCGGTCGGGTTGACCGTCGCCGCGGCCACCCGCACCCGCACCTGCCCGGGGCCCAGCGGCTCCTGCGGGACGTCGACCAGCTGCAGGGCCTCGGGCCCACCGAACTCCGTCACTCCGACTGCTCTCATGGCCTCCGGCCTACCCCCTCGGGCGCCTCGGGCACACCGGCCGACCACGTGGCGGAAACCACCCGCGACTCACAGCCGGCACGTAGGTCGGCCTGGGCGCAGCGCCAGCGGCGCACCCGACGGTTCCCCCATGCCACCGCTCCCCCGGGCGGGCGACGCACCCGCCCCCGCCGTCGAGCCCACGCCACCGGTCGTGGACGTCGTCGTCCCGGTGCACGACGAGGAGGCCGACCTCGGCCCGTGCCTGCGCCGGCTGCACGCCCACCTGTCCACGCAGCTGCCCTACCCGTTCCGGATCACCGTGGCGGAGAACGCCAGCACCGACCGCACGGTGGAGGTCGCCCGCGCGGTCGCCGCCGAGCTGCCCGGCATCGAGGTGCTGGTGCTGCCCGAGGCCGGCCGCGGCCGCGCGCTGCGCACCGCGTGGCTGCGCTCGGATGCCGCGGTGCTGGTCTACATGGACGTCGACCTCTCCACCGACCTCGCCGCGCTGCTGCCGCTGGTCGCCCCGCTGATCAGCGGCCACTCCGACCTGGCGATCGGCACCCGGCTGGCGCCGTCGTCCCGGGTGGTGCGCGGGGCGAAGCGGGAGGTGATCTCCCGCGGCTACAACCTGCTGCTGCGCGGCGCCCTGGCCACCCGGCTGTCGGACGCGCAGTGCGGCTTCAAGGCGATCCGCGCCGACGTCGCCGCCCGGCTGCTGCCGCTGGTCGAGGACACCGGCTGGTTCTTCGACACCGAGCTGCTGGTGCTCGCCGAGCGCAGCGGGCTGCGCATCCACGAGGTGCCGGTCGACTGGGTGGACGACCCGGACAGCCGGGTCGACATCGTGGCGACGGCGAAGGCCGACCTGGCCGGCATCGCGCGGATGCTGCGGGCGCTGAGCACCGGCCGGTTGCCGGTCGCCGAGCTGCGCGCCCAGCTGGGCCGCGGACCGCTGCCCGGTCCGCCGGCCGACCCGGTGCCCGGGGTGCCGGCCGGTCTGTTCGGCCAGCTGCTCCGCTTCGCCACCATCGGCGTGCTGTCGACGCTGGCCTACCTGGTGCTGTTCGTGCTGCTGCGCGAGGTGGTCGCCGCCCAGCCGGCCAACCTGGTCGCCCTGCTGCTCACCGCGGTCGCCAACACCGCGGCCAACCGGCGGCTCACCTTCGGCATCCGCGGCGCCCCGGGCGCCACCCGCGCGCACCTGCAGGGGCTGGTCGTGTTCGGCCTCGGCCTGGCGCTGACCAGCGGCACCCTCGCCGCGCTGCACGCGGTCACCCCGACGCCGTCCCGCCGCATCGAGCTGCTGCTCCTGGTCGGCGCCAACGCGCTGGCCACCCTGCTCCGCTTCCTGCTGCTGCGCGGCTGGGTGTTCCGCGCCGGCCGCGCCACGCCCCCCTCCCCGACCCGCACCGCCGACCCCGAGCCCGCCGTCCCGGCGCTGGAGACCTCCCGATGACCACCACCGTCCTGCCGCCGGCTGCCTCCCCCGCGCCGGCCGCACCCCAGCCGTCCCGGACCCGTGGGGCACTGCGCGGCCGCGCCACCGACCCGGTCTGGGTGCGCCCGGCGCTGCTCGGCCTGCTCCTCGCCACCGCGCTGCTGTACCTGTGGGACCTGGCCGCCTCCGGCTGGGCCAACGCCTTCTACGCCGCGGCCGCGCAGGCCGGCTCGGAGAGCTGGACGGCGTTCTTCTACGGCTCCTCCGACGCCGCCAACGCGATCACCGTGGACAAGCCACCGGCGTCGCTGTGGGTGATGGCGCTGTCGGTGCGGCTGTTCGGGCTCAACTCCTGGGCCCTGCTGGTGCCGCAGGCGCTGATGGGCGTCGCCACCGTCGGCGTGGTGTACCTGGCGGTGCGCCGCGTCGTCGGCCCCGGCGCCGGGCTGTTGGCCGGCGCCGCGATGGCGCTCACCCCGGTCGCGGTGCTGATGTTCCGCTTTGACAACCCCGACGCACTGCTCGTGCTGCTGCTGACCCTGGCCGGCTACGCGCTGACCCGCGCGCTGCAGACCGCGAGCCGGCGCTGGCTGATCGCCGTCGGCGTGCTGATCGGGTTGGCGTTCCTGACCAAGACGCTGCAGGCGGTGCTCGTCGTCCCCGGCTTCGCGCTGGTCTACCTGGTCGCGGCGCCCACCACGCTGCGCCGGCGGGTGGTCGACGTGCTGCTCACCGGGCTGGCGCTGGTGGTCAGCGGCGGATGGTGGGTCGCGGTCGTCGAGCTGGTGCCGGCGTCGATGCGGCCCTACGTCGGTGGCTCGCAGACCGACTCGGTGTGGGAGCTGATCTGGGGCTACAACGGCCTGGGCCGGCTGACCGGCAACGAGACCGGCAGCGTCGGCGGCGGTGGCGGCTGGGGCGAGACCGGGCTCGGCCGGCTGGTGAACAGCGAGATCGGCGGCCAGGTCGCCTGGCTGCTGCCCGCCGCCCTGGTGCTGCTGGCGGCCGGGCTGGTCGCGGTCGGGCGGGCGCCGCGCACCGACCTGCGCCGCGCGGCGCTGCTGACCTGGGGCAGCTGGCTGGTGGTCACCGGGCTCACCTTCAGCCTGATGGCCGGCATCTTCCACGCCTACTACACGGTGGCGCTGGCCCCGGCGATCGCGGCGCTGGTCGGCATCGGCGGCGGGCTGCTGTGGCAGCGGCGCGGCAGCTGGTGGGCGCGGACCGTGCTCGCCGTGACCCTGCTGGGCACGGCGCTGTGGTCGTTCGTGCTGCTCGGCCGCTCGGCGGACTTCCTGCCCTGGCTGCGCTGGGTGGTGCTGGTCGCCGGCGTGGTCGCCGCCCTCGGGCTGCTGGTGGCCCACCGGTTCGGCCGGGCGGTGGTGGCGGCAGTGCTGGCCGTCGGCATCCTGGCCGCGCTCGGCGGCCCGGCCGCGTACGCGGTGCAGACCGCCGGGACGGCGCACACCGGGTCGATCCCCTCGGCCGGCCCCACGGTGACGGGCGGCGCGGGCTTCGCCGCCGGCCGCGGCGGTGGCCCGGGCGGCGGCGGGGCACCCGGTGGTCAGGGCGGGTTCGGTCGGCAGGGCGGGTTCGGTGGGCAGGCGCCGACCGGCACCCCGCCGGCCGGTGGCGGCACCGGCCAGGGCCGGGGCGCCGGGCAGCTGCCCGGCGGTCAGGCACCCGGGCAGACCGGCACCACCGGGGCCCGGGGCGGCGGAGCGGGCGGTGGCATGGGCGGGCTGCTCGGCGCCGCCGACCCCAGCGCGGAGGTGGTGGCTGCCCTCGAGGAGGACGCCGAGTCCTTCACCTGGGTGGCGGCGGCCGTCGGCTCGAACAACGCGGCCGGCTACCAGCTGGCCACCGAGGAGCCGGTGATGGCGATCGGCGGCTTCAACGGCAGCGACCCCTCGCCCACGCTGGCGGAGTTCCAGCAGTACGTCGCCGCGGGACAGGTGCACTGGTTCGTCGGCGGCGGGATGGGGATGGCCAGCGACGGCGGCAGCAGTGCGTCGGCGGAGATCGCCGCCTGGGTCGCGGAGACGTTCACCGCGCAGACCGTCGACGGCGTGACGCTCTACGACCTGAGCGGTGCGACCGGCTGAGGTCTCCCGGCGACGGTCGTGCTCTGCTCACCGGGAGTGGGCAGAGCACGACTGCGCGGGGGGCGGGTTTCGGGCAGCGGAGCGGAGCCGGTCAGCCGGGCAGAGCGGGGTTACCGTCGGAGCGGTGACCCTCCGCCGTGCCCTGATCGCCGCGCTGGCCGCCGGGGCGCTCATGCTGACCGGGTGCGGCTCGTCCCCGGACGCGCCGGCCGACGCCGTCGGCCGGGGGACCGCGGAACCGGCCGCAGCGGATGACGCGGCCGCCGCCGCGGCCACGGCCGACCCGGCCGCAGCGGAGAGCCCCGCCGAGGCGGCCGTCGCCGTCGCCCTGCGAGCCGGTGATCTCCCGGCCGGCTGGTCGGTCCAGGCCAACCCGCTGCCGGCCGGGGCCGACCTCACGCAGAACCCGAGCCTGACCGGCATCTGCGGCCAGACCTTCGCCTCCGAGGCGCACCGGACCTCGAAGCAGCCGGTGGTCGGGCTGGACGGGACGGGCACGCCGCAGCTGTCCTCGGAGGCGATCGCCTACGACTCGCCGGCCGCCGCCGGGGCCGCCGTCCAGGAGCTGGTGCAGGCCTTCAGCAGCTGCCCGGAGGACCAGTACACCTTCGAGGCCGGTCCGAGCGCCGACGGCCTGGCCGCCAACAGCGTCGTCTTCCAGTACCGGCTCCCCGACGGCACGAGGCAGGTGGTCCTCGCGCAGGCCACCGGCCAGGTGCTGTCGGTGCTGATCGGCGAGGACCCGGCGATCACCGCGGCGGCCGGCCGCTCGATCGCCACCCGGATGTCCGCGCTGCCTGCCGGGGCGGTCGGCGGCTGACCGGCGGACGCCCCCAGACCGCCGCGTCCGCCGGTCCTCCGGCTCAGCTCTCCGGCGGGGTGAAGGACGACGTCCGGGTGAGCCCCGCGGCGCGGCCCTTGCCCGCGACGACCAGCGCCATCTTCCGGCTGGCCTCGTCGATCATCTCGTCGCCCAGCATCGCCGAGCCCTTCGCGCCACCGGCCTCCGACGTCGACCACTCGTAGGCGTCGAGGATCAGCTCGGCGTGGTCGTAGTCCTCCTGCGAGGGCGCGTAGATCTCGTTGGCCGCCTCGATCTGACCGGGGTGCAGCACCCACTTGCCGTCGAAGCCGAGCACCGCCGAGCGCTTGGCGACCTCGCGGAACCCGTCGACGTCGCGCACCTGCAGGAACGGCCCGTCGATGGCCTGCACGCCGCGGGCGCGGGCGGCCATCAGGATCGTCATGAGGATGTGGTGGAACGGGTCGCCCGGGTAGTCCGGGTGCAGCGCGCCGACCACCAGCGACTTCATGTTGATGCTGGCCATGAAGTCGGCCGGGCCGAAGACGATGGTCTCGATCCGCGGGCTGGCGAAGGCGATCTCGTTGACGTTGATCAGGCCCTGCGCGTTCTCGATCTGCGCCTCGATGCCGATCCGTCCCACCGGCAGGCCGTTGGCCCGCTCGACCTGGGTGAGCAGCAGGTCCAGCGCCTGGACCTGCGCGGCGTCGACGACCTTGGGCAGCATCAGGCAGTCCAGGTTCGCCCCGGCGCCCTCGACCACCTCGACGACGTCGCGGTAGGTCCACTCCGTCGTCCAGTCGTTGACCCGGACCACCCGGATCTTGTCGCCCCAGCCGCCCTCGTTCAGCGCGGCGACGATGTTCTTCCGGGCGCCGGGCTTGGCCAGCGGCGCGCAGGCGTCCTCCAGGTCCAGGAAGACCTGGTCGGCGGGCAGCCCCTTGGCCTTCTCCAGGAACCGGGGGTTGCTCCCAGGGACGGCGAGGTTGGAACGACGGGATCGGAGCTCGGCCACGGTGCCTCTCTTCCTACCGACGACGGTGTCGGGACCGGACAGTAGCGACGTCGATGAGCCTTCGTCCGCTCCGGCCGGCCATCTCGCAGGGGCCCACTGCGAGCTTGCGAGCGGTGGGGGGCGAGGTGGTCCTTCGTCAGGTGACGGGTTCGGTCACCGTCGCCGGGCGGCCCGCCCGGACCACCAGCGCGACCCCGACGACGACGGCGAGCATCCCGGGCAGTGCGAGCAGCGGCGGCGCCTGCTGCAGCAGCACCAGCGCGACCAGCAGCGCGCCGGGCACCTCCAGCAGGATCGCCAGGCCGACCACCGTCGGCCCGACCGTGGAGAGCACCTTGTTGAGGATCGTGTGCCCCAGCAGCTGCGCGCAGACGGTGATCGCCGCGATCAGCCACCAGTCGCGGGCGCTGAACCCGACCAGCGGCACCCCGGCGACCAGCGCGGCTCCGGCGAGGGTCAACGCGCAGGTGGAGTAGCAGACGACGGCGTAGGCCGAGGTGGTCAGCCGGACGCGGGCCCGCGCGCCGGCGAGCATGTAGCCACCGGCGCAGATCGCGCCGAGCAGCGCCAGCCCGTCACCGGCCAGCGCGGTCCACGAGACGGTGACGTCGACCCCGGCGATCAGCGCCGCACCGAACACCGCCAGCGCCAGCCCGGCCCACACCTGGCCGGGCAGCTGCACGCCGGAGACGCGAGCGGCCAGCGCCGTCCAGATCGGTGTGGTGGTGACCAGCGCGGTGGAGGCGGCCACGGTGGTCATCGAGAGGCTGGGCAGCCAGGCGGCGAAGTGCGCGGCCAGGAACAGCCCGGCCACCACCGAGCTGCCCAGCTGGCGGACCCCCACGCCGGCCAGCGCGGCGCGGTCGCGCAGCAGCAGCGGCACCAGCAGGACCGCGCCGGCGGCGTTGCGCCAGAAGGCGATCGCCACGAACGAGGTGGTCACCAGCGCAGTCAGCGGCCCGGAGAAGGAGACGCCGACCACCGCGACCGCCATCAGCGCCGCCTCCCGCCCGCCGGGCCGGGTGACCGACCACTCCGGTGCGGCGGCGGCCGTGCTCATGCCGGGACCCGGATGGTGCCCGTCGCGACCGGGACGACGGCGCCGGCGACGGTGGCCGCGGTGGCCCGCCCGCCGACGGTGGTGACCGTGCACTCCAGCACCGATGGGCGGCCGAGCTGCTCGCCCTGGCGGATCGTGTACCGCGCCGTCCCCTCGGCCGGCACCAGCCCGACGGCGGCCAGCCACACCCCGGCGCCCAGCGCGGCCGAGCCGGTGGCCGGGTCCTCGCCCCAGCGCAGGTCGCCGGCGAACACCCGGGCGCGGGCGGTCGCGGAGTCGGCGTCCCAGCTGAGCACCGAGATCCCCTCGCCGACGCCGAGCAGGTCCAGCGCCCCCTGGTCGGGGCGGGCCCGGTCGACCGCGCCCGGTCGCACCGCGAGGTAGGTGAACGGCAGGCCGCAGCCGGCCACGTGCGCGGGCGGCCCGGCCAGGTCGTCGGGGGTCAGCCCGACCGCGACCGCGACCGCCGCCGGATCGGGTGCGTCGGCCAGCGTGGGCGCGCCACCGCCGAGGGTCGCGCCGTCGTCGTCGACCGTCAGGTCGAGCACGCCGACGGCGCACTCCTGCCGCAGCTGCCCGGCGGGGAGCCGGCCGGTGCGCACCAGGGTGTGCGCGGCGCCGACGCTGGGGTGCCCGGCGAAGGGCAGCTCGGCGAACGGGGTGAAGATCCGCACCCGGTAGTCGGCGCCCGAGCCCGCGGTGGGGGCGCAGACGAACGAGGTCTCCGACAGGTGGAACTCGAAGGCGAGCGCCTGGCACTGCTCGGTGGTCAGCGCGTCGGCGTCCAGGACGACGGCGAGCGGGTTGCCCGCGTAGGCGCGGGGGGCGAACACGTCGACCACCTCGTAGGCCAGCCGCTCGGGTGCCGATCCATCAGGTGCCGGTCGATCAGGTGCCTGGGCGCTCACCCGCGCGACGGTAGCCTCCCCCCGTGACCACGGTGACGAGGGCGTACGTCTCCCGGATCGCCGGATTGACGGTCTTCGACCCCAACGGCGACCGGGTCGGCAAGGTGCGCGACGTGCTGGTCGCGCTGCGGGTGGGCAGCGCCACCCCGCGGGTGCTCGGGCTGATCCTCGAGGTCGTGGCGCGGCGCCGGATCTTCTGCCCGATGGGCCGGGTCACCGGGCTGGACGCCTCCTCGGTGACCCTCGCCTCCGGCACGGTCAACCTCAAGCGCTTCGAGCAGCGGGCCGGGGAGACGCTGGTGCTCGGCGAGCTGCTGGACCGGCGGGTGACGATCGACGAGTCCGGCCGCCCGGCGACCGTCGTCGACGCCGCGATCGAGCAGACCCGCACCGGCGACTGGGTGGTGGCCCGGCTGGCGGTGCAGGAGCCCGGGCGGCTGGGCCGGCGCGGTCAGCTGCAGCAGCTGGCCTGGGACGAGGTCAGCGGGTTGTCGCTGCCGGAGACCGGCCAGAGCGCGGAGACGCTCATCGCCACCTACCGCGAGCTCAACGCCGCCGACGTCGCGCACGCCCTGCAGGACCTGCCGATCAAGCGGCGGCACGAGGTGGCCGAGGCGCTGGACGACGAGCGGCTGGCCGACGTGCTCGGTGAGCTGCCCGAGTCCGAGCAGATCACCATCCTGGGCACGCTCCACGAGGGCCGCGCGGCCGACGTCCTGGAGGAGATGGACCCCGACGACGCCGCCGACCTGCTCGCCGAGCTCTCCAACGTCGACCGGGACCGGCTGCTGGAGCTGATGGAGCCCGACGAGGCCGAGCCGGTCCGGCAGCTGCTGAAGTACTCCGAGGACACCGCCGGCGGCATCATGACCAGCGAACCGATCATCCTCTCCCCCGACGCCACGGTCGCCGAGGCGCTCGCCCGGGTGCGGGCGCCCGAGCTCAGCCCGGCGCTGGCCAGCCAGGTCTACGTCTGCCGGCCGCCGTCGGCCACCCCCACCGGCCGGTACCTGGGTCTGGCGCACATCCAGCGACTGCTGCGCGAACCGCCGTCCACGCTGGTCAGCGGCGTGCTCGACGACATGGACCCGCTGCGCCCGGAGGCCCCGCTGGCCGAGGTCACCCGGTACTTCGCCACCTACAACCTGGTGGCCGCCCCGGTGGTCGACGCGCAGCGGCACCTGGTCGGCGCGGTCAGCGTGGACGACGTGCTGGACCACCTGCTGCCCGAGGACTGGCGCGAGCGGTCCCGTCGTGGCTGAGCCCGACCGCCGGGCCGACCTGCGGCTGGACCAGCCGCGCGGGGCCCGCAGCCTGGGCACGTTCGTGCGGCCGGACCCCGACGCGGTCGGCCGGTTCGCCGAGGGCATCGCCCGGTTCCTGGGCACCGGGCGGTTCCTCGCGGTGCAGACGGTCATCGTGATCATCTGGATCACCCTGAACGTGACCGCGGTCAACCTGCGCTGGGACCCCTACCCGTTCATCCTGCTGAACCTGGCCTTCTCCACCCAGGCCGCCTACGCCGCGCCGCTGATCCTGCTCGCGCAGAACCGGCAGACCGACCGCGACAAGGTGCTGGCCGAGGAGGACCGGGCGCGCGCCACCCAGAACCGGGCCGACACCGAGTACCTGGCCCGCGAGCTGGCCTCGCTGCGAGTGTCGATCGGGGAGCTGGCGACCCGCGACTTCATCCGCGGCGAGCTGAACCGGCTGGTGCCCGACGACGGCGACGAGCGGGACCGGGAACGGGAGCGGGAACGGGAACGCAAGAAGCGGGACAAGAAGCGTCGCGAGGCGGCCGCCGACCCGGTCGGCTGAGCTAGCTGACGACGGCGAGCACCGCGGCGACCGGGTCGCCGACGGCCGTGTCGACGACGGTGTGCCGCTCGTGCCACTGGTCGACCCGCCGGGCGCGCACCTGGGCCCAGGTCGGCACGGTGTGCCCGGGCAGGTCGGCGACGCGCTGCTCGACCCGGCGCCGGTGCTCGGCCGGGTCGGTGCAGATCGACCGCACCCAGTACACGGGCGTGCCGTGCCGGGCGGCCAGGTCGCGGAACGGCCGCCGGGCCGCGGCCACGTCGAAGACCGCGTCGACGACGACGTCCGTGCCGGCGGCGAGGCAGGTGTCGGCGGCGGCGAGCGCCAGGTCGTAGCCGTGGGCGCCGACGTCGTCGGGGCCGGCGACCAGCTGCTGCCGGACCAGCGCCGCCTCGAAGGCGTCGATCCGCAGGTGCGCGGCGGGCAGTGCGGCCGCGACCGCCCGCGCGAGCGTCGTCTTGCCGACCCCGGGCAGCCCGCCGATCACGATGAGCACGAGTGCCTCCTCAGACGAACCGGTGCAGCAGGTCCAGCGCCGACGGGGCCAGCCAGACCGCTGGGACGGCGAACGCGGTGGCCCACAGGCGGGTGCGCCGGTCCCGCGGCAGGACGGCGACCAGCGCGACCGCGGTGACCAGCTCGGCGGCGACCTGCACCGGCCGGTCGGGCAGGAGCAGACCGGGCTGGACCCACTCCGACCGCAGCTGCCGGGCCGCGCCGCTGCCGAGCACCAGGCCGGCCGGTACCCCGAGCAGCGCACCGGGCAGCCAGCCGGCCCGCCGGGTGGCCCGGTGCACGACGGCGCCGGTGGCCGGGACGGCGGTGGCGGAGAGCAGCAGCCAGACGACGAGCAGCCGCCCGGACCAGCCGAAGTCGAGGACGAGCGCGGCCCAGGCGTAGTAGGCGACCGTCATCGCGGCGAAGAAGACCCCCGCCCGGACGGCGGCCGCACGGACCGTGCCGGCCAGCCGGCCGATCAGTGCCACCGCGAGCACCCAGGCCGCCGGGTACGTACCGAGGTCGGCGGCCCACCGCCAGCCCGACTCGTCGCCGGCCTTCGCCGCGACACCGGCGACCACACCCGCCACCGCGACCAGCGCGAGGGGCGTCCACCGGCGGGGTGGCGCCTCGGTGGTGGCCGTCACGGGGCCGATCGTGCCGTCGTGGTCGGCCGGGCGCCGTCCGCCGCGCCGCACCACGGTGACTAGCTGCACACTGCGCAAGCTTGCACAGTGTGCATGATCTCGCGCATGCTCCTCCGGTGACCGAGCGAGGACTGCGCGAGCGGAAGAAGGCCGACACGCGTGCGGCGCTGGCCGCCGCGACCCTCCGGCTGGCGATCGACCTCGGCTGGGAGCACGTCACGGTGGAGGCGATCGCCGACGCCGCCGGGGTCTCCTACCGGACCTTCTTCAACTACTTCTCCGCCAAGGAGGACGCGCTGGTGTTCCCGGCCGGCGCCGACCAGACGAGGTTGTCCGCCCGGCTGCGCGCCCAGCCGGCCGGGCTCGGCGCTCTCGCGGCCGCCCGAGCCGCCCTGCGCGAGGAGCTCACCGAGCTGGAGGCCGACGCTGCCGCGCTGCACGACCGGATCACCGTGATCGCCGGCAACCCCTCGCTGCTCCCCCGGCTGGTCGAGGTGAGCGCGGCCGACGAGCGCGAGGTCGCCGTGGCCATCGCCGAGCGCACCGGGCAGGACCCGGGGACCGCGCTGCACCCCGGCCTGCTCGCCGCGGTGCTGTCCGCCGCCGTCCGGGTGACCTTCGCCCGCTGGCACGCGCAGCACGGCGCCGTCCCGCTCACCACCCTGCTCGACGAGGCGCTGGACGCGCTGGCCGCCGGCCTGCCCGAGCCCGGCCCGACCTCCTGACCTCGCCTCCCCCACCGACCCACAGCACTGACAGGAGCACCATGTCCACGACCGCGGAGACCGGTCCGGCCGGAGCGGCCAGCACCGAGGCCAGGATGAGCCGACGGGAGGTCCTGCAGGCCCTGTCCGGCCTGATGGTGGGCATCTTCGTGTCGATCCTGGCGGCGACCGTCGTCTCCAACGCCCTGCCGGTGATCATCGCCGACCTGGAGGGCAGCCAGTCGATCTACACCTGGGTCGTCACCGCCGAGCTGCTCGCCATGACGGCCTCGGTGCCGCTGTGGGGCAAGCTCGCCGACCTGGTGAGCCAGAAGCTGCTGGTGCAGCTGTCGTTGACCCTGTTCGTCGCCGGGTCGCTGCTGGCCGGGTTCTCGCAGGACACCACGATGCTGATCGTCGCCCGGGTGATCCAGGGACTGGGTGCCGGCGGCCTCACGGCGCTGGTGCAGATCGTGATGGCCGCGATGATCCCGCCGCGCGAGCTGGGCCGGTACGCCGGCATCTTCGGCGCCGTCTTCGCCGTGGCCACCGTCGCCGGGCCGCTGATCGGCGGCGTCATCGTGGACACCTCGTGGCTGGGCTGGCGGTGGTGCTTCTTCATGGGGGTGCCGTTCGCGCTGCTGGCGATCGTGCTGCTGCAGAAGACGCTGAAGCTCAAGCAGGTCCGCCGCGGCGACGTGCAGATCGACTGGCTGGGCGCGCTGCTGATCACCGCCGGGGTGAGCACCCTGCTGATCTGGGTGACCCTGGCCGGCAACGACTTCGACTGGCTCTCCGGCACCACCGCGCTGATGGTGGGTGGCGCCGTGGTGCTGCTCGCCCTGGCCCTCGTCGTCGAGTCGCGGGTGGACGAGCCGGTCATCCCGCTGGGCATCTTCCGCAACCGCACCGTCACCCTCACCACGCTGGCCAGCGCCCTGGTCGGGATCGCGATGTTCGGCGGCACCGTCTTCCTGTCCCAGTACTTCCAGATCTCGCTGGGCTACTCCCCCACCGAGGCCGGGCTGCTCTCGCTGCCGATGGTCGCCGGCCTGCTGGTCTCCTCGACCGTGGCCGGCGCGCTGATCACCAAGACCGGCACCTGGAAGCGGTTCCTGGTCGCCGGCGGTGTGCTGATGACCGTCGGCTTCGGCCTGCTGTCCACCATCGACGCGCAGACCTCGATCTGGCTCCTCGGCGCGTTCATGGTGGTGCTCGGGGTCGGCGTCGGCCTGCTGATGCAGAACCTGGTCCTCGCGGCGCAGAACGACGTCCCGGCCCGCGAGCTCGGCTCGGCGACCTCGGTGCTGTCGTTCTTCCGCAGCCTGGGCGGCACGATCGGGGTCAGCGTGCTCGGCGCGGTGCTCGCCAGCCGGGTCGCGGGCGACCTGGCCGTGCTCGGCGGCGGCACCGGCGGGGAGGGCGAGACCACCGTCCCCGACGTCTCGAGCCTGCCGCCGGAGGTGGCCCGCGTGGTCCAGGACGCCTACGGCAGCGCCACCGCCGAGCTGTTCCTCATCGCGACCCCGCTGGCCGCCCTGGCCCTGCTGGTGGTGCTCTTCATCAAGGAGAAGCCGCTGAAGACCACCAGCGGTGCCGAGCGGCTGGCCGAGGAGCAGACGCAGCTGCCGCTCGCGCACTGACCGGATCCCGCACGACGACGGCCGTGGTCCCTCGAGGACCACGGCCGTCGGTGCGTCCGGGATCAGCCGCCGACGACGTGCACCAGCGCCCCGGCGGCGCCGGCGAGCACCAGGACGATGATGAACGGGGCCCGCAGGGCCAGCGCGAGGGCGGCCACCGCCAGTCCGACGAGCCGCCCGTCGAGCACCAGCATCGAGCCCGACGTGGCCGCCTGGACCGCGACCAGCGCGGCGAGCAGCGCGGCCGGCACGAACTCGACGATCCGGGTGACCCAGGGCTGCTCGACCCAGGTGGCCGGCACCGACAGCCCGGCGAGCTTGAGCAGGTAGCAGCCGACCGAGGCGACCAGCACGACCGTCCACAGCGTTCCGCCGCTCACGCCGCCTCCTCCCGCGCGCGGCGCGGCCGGCCGACCAGCGCGACGGCGACCACGGCGAGCACGACCTGCGCGCCGGCGGGCACGACCGGGGTGAGCGCCAGCGCGATGACGGCGCCGGCCAGGGCGACCCGGCGCTGCACCCGGGGCTCGCGCGCGGTGCGTCGCAGCCGCGGCCAGAGCAGCGCGAGGAAGGCGGCCGGCACGATCGAGTCCAGCGCGGCCTGCGCCGTCTCCCCGAGCGCCGCGGCGCCCATCGAGCCGATGAGCGTGGTCAGGTTCCAGCCCAGGTAGATGGTGGCGCCGGTGGCCCAGAAGGCGAGCCGGCCGAGCTCCCGGTCGGGGGCGGCGACGGCCATCGCCGTGGTCTCGTCGATCACCCAGTGGGCGGCCCCGGCCCGCCGCCACCACCCACGTGGGGCGAGCAGCGGCGCCATCCGGACGCCGTAGACGGTGTTCCGGGTGCCCAGCAGCAGGGCACTGCCGACGGCGGCGAGCGGACCCCCGCCGGCACCGACGACGCCGACCAGCGCGAACTGCGAGGCGCCGGTGAACATCAACGCGGACATGGTCACCGCCTGCCAGGTGTCCAGCCCGGCCCCCGCGGCGGCGGCGCCGAACGCCACCCCGTAGAGGCCGACGGCGGCGCCCAGCCCGACGGCGTCCCGCAGCGTCGCGGACCGGGCGGAGCGGGGCACGGGGGCACCCTAGTGAGTGGCACCGGCATGCCCCGGCTCACACCGCCGACCAGCAGGTCCGCCCCGGCCCGGCCGTACAGTGGGGGGCGCCCGCGCGCGAGCTCTCCGCGAGCCGACTCCCGCTGGCCCCCGTCGAAGGAGATCCGTCCCGTATGTCCGACACGCTGACCGGCTCGCCGGCGCTCGACGCCGTGAACGCGGCCCTGGCGACCGTCCAGGACCCGGAGATCAACCGTCCGCTGCCCGAGCTGGGCATGGTCAAGGACGTGCAGATCGGGATCGGCGGCGACCCGGGCGCGGTGCGCATCGAGGTCTACCTGACCGTCGCCGGCTGCCCGATGCGCGAGACCATCACCAGCCGGGTCACCCAGGCCGTCGGCGCCGTTCCCGGCGTCACCTCCGTCCAGGTCGGCCTGGACGTGATGAACGACGAGCAGCGCTCCGAGCTGCGCAAGACCGTCCGCGGCACCGACGCCGCCGAGCCGGTGATCCCCTTCGCCCAGCCCGGCTCGCTGACCCGCGTCTACGCGGTCGCCTCCGGCAAGGGCGGGGTCGGCAAGTCCAGCGTCACGGTCAACCTGGCCGCCGCGATGGCGAAGAAGGGTCTGTCGGTCGGCGTCGTCGACGCCGACATCTACGGCCACTCGGTGCCCCGCATGCTCGGCGTCGACGACAAGCCCACCCAGGTCGACAACATGATCATGCCGCCGCAGGCGCTGGGCGTGAAGGTCATCTCGATCGGCATGTTCACCCCGGGCAACACCCCCGTGGTGTGGCGTGGCCCGATGCTGCACCGGGCGCTGCAGCAGTTCCTCGCCGACGTGTGGTGGGGCGACCTCGACGTCCTGCTGCTCGACCTGCCGCCCGGCACCGGCGACGTGGCGATCTCCATCGCCCAGCTGCTGCCCAACGCCGAGATCCTCGTCGTGACCACCCCGCAGCAGGCCGCCGCCGAGGTGGCCGAGCGCGCCGGGGCGATCGCCACCCAGACCCACCAGCAGGTGGTCGGCGTCATCGAGAACATGTCCTGGCTGGAGCTGCCCGACGGCTCCCGCATGGAGATCTTCGGTTCCGGCGGCGGCGAGGCCGTCTCCGACGCCCTGACCAAGACGCTCGGCGCGCGGGTGCCCCTGCTGGGCCAGGTGCCGCTCGACGTCCGGCTGCGCGAGGCCGGCGACTCCGGCGCGCCGATCGTGCTCGCCGAGCCCGACGCCCCGGCCGCGAAGGCGCTGACCGCGATCGCCGAGGGGCTCACCGCGCGCTCCCGCGGCCTGTCCGGCATGTCGCTGGGGCTCACCCCGGTCGGCCGCTGACCTGATCGACGGCACGCACGGCGAGAGGCCGGTCTCCCCCGCGGGAGGCCGGCCTCTCGCCGTTCAGCGGCGGGGCGCGACGCCGAGGACGTCGCCGGGCTGGCAGTCCAGCGCATCGCAGATGGCAGTGAGCGTGGAGAAGCGGATCGCCCGCGCCCGGTCGTTCTTCAGCACCGACAGGTTCACCACCGTCACCCCCACCCGCTCCGCGAGCTCGGTGAGGGTCAGCCCGCGGTCGGCGAGCAGCTCGTCGAGGTGGCAGACCACCCGGTGCCCGTCGGCGTCGACCGGGCTCACACCAACCCCGCGACGTCCCGGTCCAGCCGCTCCCCCTGCCGGAACGCCTCGGCCAGGACCAGCAGGAGCAGGCCGACCAGCAGGGGGCCGAACGAGAACTCCAGCCCGAGGACGAACGGCGCCCCGGGGCCGGTGAGCCCCAGCCGGTCCAGGACGACCAGTGCGCCGACCTGCGGCAGCAGCGGCCCGACGTACCCCGCCACCAGCACGACCACCGCCAGCGCGCCGAGCCGCCGGGCGTTGCCCGTGCCGAACGGGCGCCCGGACGCCACCGAGGCGAGCAACCGTCGCAGCAGCCAGGCGGCCACGCCGATCGCCAGCCCGGTGACGGCGGCGTCCCCGCGGGACAGCAGCTGCTCGGGGACCGTGGAGTCCCAGGCGCCGAGCTCCAGCTGGTCACCGGTGTTCAGCACGGACACCTGCGCCCTGTCGGGGAGGCCGCCCACCGGGAACGGGACCCGCCCGTCAGCGGGCGTGGGTCCGGTGTCCTCGAGCTCCACCGGCACCCGGACGGTCGCCGGCGCCTGCGTCGCACCGTTGAGCGCGTACACCGGCCCGGCCACCGCAGCGACGATCCCGACGACGGCCAGCACGGTGCTCAGGAACCCGATGAGACGCGGCCCCGCATAGGCAGTCCGTTCCGCCACGGAGCCCCCCAGTTATCGACCGTCGATGTGCCTGCGGGGCAGCGGTCTGCCCATCGACGGACGATGTGTCCAGCTTCCCCGTGCGGCCGCGGTGTCGTCCGGGAGGACGACAGATCACGTCGCGTCGGAGTCGAACGGCGGCGGGACGGAGGAGTCCCGGGACCGGCCGGCCTGCGAGGGCCGGGCGGCTCCGGCAGCCGCGGCGGCGGCGAGCCCGGTGCTCCCGGTGGCGCTCCCGCGCTGCGTGACGGGCTCGTCGTCGTCGGCGAGCAGCTGCTGCCGGATGAACGTCTTGGGGTGGTACTGCCGCAGGTCGATGTCGCGCAGGTGGTCGAAGTCGTCGCCCAGGCTCTCGTGCAGCTGCCCACGCATCCCGGTCATCGCCGACCGGGCCTTCTTCAGCCCGCTGGCCGCGTCCTTGGCCAGGTCCGGCAGCCGGTCGGGCCCGAAGATGAACAACGCGGCCAGCGCCACGATGATGATCTCGCCCCAGCCGATCGAGTCGAACACCGTTCCTCCTCGCTGACCGACCACGCGCCGCGGCCGTGTCCAGCGTAGGTGCGTCAGCTGTCGGCCAGTCGAGCGCCGCCTGAACGGTCCGTGTCCGGCCGCCTCGCAGGGGTCCGCCACGAGCTCGCGGGTGGCGGGGGCGAGGAGGCCCTTCCTCAGGCTGCGGCGAGCGTGACCTGCAGCTCCCGGGAACTGCCGCCGCGGACCACCTCGACGGTGATCGTGTCGCCGGGCTCGTGCGCGTCGACGGCGACGACGAGCTCCTCGGAGCTGCCCACCGGTTCGCCGTCGACCGCGATGACCACGTCCTGCTCCTCGATGCCGCCCTCGGCGGCGGGACCGTCCGGCTCGACGTTGACCACCAGCGCGCCGTCCCGGGTGCCGTCGGTGACCGAGCGGGCGTTCACCCCGAGCGAGGCGTGCACCGCCGACCCGGTGGTGATCAGCTGCTCGGCGATGTCCCGCACGGTGTTCATCGGGATGGCGAACCCCAGCCCGATGGAACCGCCGGTGGTGCCGTTGCCGCCGACCGAGGCGATCGCGGTGTTGATGCCGATCACCGCGCCGCTGGCGTCGACCAGCGCCCCGCCGGAGTTGCCCGGGTTGATCGGGGCGTCGGTCTGCACCGCGCTGATGACGGCGTTGGTGTCGCTGCCCTCGCCGGCCAGCCGCACCGGGCGGTCCAGCGCGCTGACGATCCCGCTGGTCACCGTGCCGGCCAGCCCCAGCGGGGAGCCGATCGCGACCACCGCGTCGCCGACGACGACCTCGTCGGAGCTGCCCAGCGCCGCGCCGACCAGGCCGGGCTTCTCCACCTTGAGGACCGCGAGGTCGCTGGCCGGGTCACGGCCCACGATCCGGGCCGGCGACCCGCTGCCGTCGCTGAACACCGCGCGGATCTCGGCGTCCTCGACGTCGGCGGCGCCGGAGACCACGTGGTTGTTGGTGACGATGTAGCCCTCGTCGGCGTCGATGACCACGCCGGATCCGGTGGCCCCGGCGCTGGCCAGCCGGACCTCCACCGAGACCACCGCGGGGATCACCCGGGCGGCGATGTCGGAGATCGATCCCGGCTCCCGGCTGACGCCGGGTGAGACCTGGGAGAGCCGGGTGCCCGGGGACAGCAGCGGCTGCTCGTCGACGCTCCGGCCCAGCCACCAGGCCGTGGTGCCACCGACCATGCCGACCAGGAGCAGGCTGAGCAGTGCGAGCACGGTGAGCCGCACCGACAGATCGCGCAGCCGCACCTTGCGCCGTCCCTGGACGTCGACCACCAGCGGGCCGGGCTGGTCGACCTCGGCGGGGTAGACGGCCGGCGCACCGAGGCCGGCGGGGGCCTGCGGGTCGCGCCACGGGTCGCTCTCCGCATCGCGCTTCCAGAACGGGCCGGCCGCGGTGCGGCGGGGACCGGGACGCCCGCCGGGCGGCTCGCCGAGCCCGCGGTCGTCGCCACGGGGCGCGAAGGCGCGCAGCACCGCCTCCGGCGGCGGGGGCGGCGCCGGAGGTGGCGGGGCCGGCGGGCGGTCACCGGCGAAGGAGCCGGTCACCGCGCCGGGCCGGCCGAAGGCGGCCTGCTGCGCCGGGGGCGGCGGGGGCGCGTCGGCCGGGGCGGGGCGCAGCCGGGGCTGGTCGTCGGCGAAGGCGCCGGTGGTGCCCTCCGGGCGCGCGTACACGGCGCGCTCCTCGGGCCGGCCGGCGGCCGGGACGTGCGGCGGCTCGCCGGCTTCGGGCCGGGGTGGACCGCCGGAGCTCTCGGTCAGGGCGTTCCGCCGGAGGGCAGCGTGGTGGTCGATCCGACGGTGAGCGTGCGGACCACGGGCGGGACGACATCGGTGCGCTCGGTGGGCGCCAGGTCGCGGACCTCCCCGGCGAGCGATCCCGGCGGTGGCACCTCCCGGGTCGGGTCGTCGGTGCCGGGCAGGCCGGCGGCGAGCACCGCGACCCCCACCCCGAGCCCGGCCAGCGCGCCGGTCATGCCGCGGCGCAGCCAGCGGGCCGACCCGGGGCGGGCCGGGGGCTCGGTCGAGGGGCTGGCCGGGGTCAGCGGGATCGCCCAGGAACCGCCCGCGCCGGTGGCGGTGAGCCCACCGGCGCCCGCGCTCAGGCCGCCACCACCGAGACCGCTCACCTCGGCGGTGAACGGGATGGCGTTCAGCCGCGAGAGCAGGTCACCGGGGACGGCCACGTCCTGCTCGCGCTGCAGGGCCGACTTGGCCTCGCGCTGCGCGGCCACCGCCATCCGGCACTGCGCGCAGCCGGTCAGGTGCCGGGCGGCGCGGCCGGCGGCCCCACCGGAGAGCTCGCCGTCGACGAGGGCGGCGATCGCCTCCTGGGCCAGGTGGCTCTCGGGCATGCTCACGAGACCTCCTCGCTGGCGCTCGTCGGCCGCGTTCGCGGTGCTGCTGTGCCCCCGCGTGAGCTCGCGAGCTCGCTCACCGAGACCTCCCCGGCAGGCACCGGACGGCGGGGGGCCAGGTGGGCCAGCGCCTCGCGCAGCTGGACGCGGCCGCGGTGGATCCGGGAGCGCACGGTGCCGAGCTTGATGCCCAGCGTCGCGGCGATCTCCTCGTAGGTCAGGCCCTCGATGTCGCACAGGACGACGGCCACGCGGAACTCCGGGGACAGCGCGTCGAGGGCCGCCTGGATCTGCGGGTCGAGGTGGGTGTCGGCGTAGACCTGCTCCGGCGAGGGCGCCGAACCCGGCAACCGCTCGGTGTCCTCGGGCAGCGCGTCGAAGCGGATCCGCTGCCGGCGCCGCACCATGTCCAGGAACAGGTTGGTGGTGATCCGGTGCAGCCAGCCCTCGAACGTGCCCGGGGAGAAGTCCGCCAGCGAGCGGAACACCCGGACGAAGGTCTCCTGGGTGAGGTCCTCGGCGTCCTGCTGGTTGCCCGAGAGGCGGTAGGCCAGCCGGTAGACGCGGGCGGAGTGGTCCCGGACGACCTGCTCCCAGGTCGGGGCCACCCAGCCGTCGACGGCGGGGGCACCGCCCTCGGGCTGGGCGCGCTCGCCGCTGGCGGCGTCCGGTGCGGTCACGCCCCCAGGATCGCAGACGGCCGGCACCGACACCTCCCCAGCGGGGGTGGGCCGGTCGGAGGAGGCGGACGGGCGGGCGGTACGCGAGAGACGCACGTCCGGATCAACGGCCGACGGGCCCGACGGTGTTCCCGGACCGCCGGACCCACAGGGAGCTGACAGGCACCGCCCCCGGCGCGGCGCGGACCCGCCTCCCGCCTCTACCCTCGTGCGGTGACCAGTGTCGGCGGACCGCCCTCTCCCGACGCCTCCCCCACCAGCCCCGCGGACTACGCCGACGGCTTCGCCGCCGAGACGCCCGCCGTGGCCACGGCCCGGCACCGGGCGACGACGTCGGCGCTCGCGTTCGGCACCGCCGCCCCGGTCGAGCCGGCGGTCGGCGCGACGCTGGCGGTGCTCGCCGCCGGGGTGGACGCCCGCTCGGTGGTGCTGCTCGGCAGCGGTGGCGGCGTGGCCGGGCTCTGGCTGCTGCAGGGCATGCGGCGCGACGGCGTCCTCACCGCGCTGGACGCCGACCCGGCCGAGGTGCGCGCCGCGCGGCGGGCCTACACCGAGGCCGGGGTGCCGCAGGGCCGCACCCGGCTGATCTTCGGCACGCCCGGTGAGGTGCTGCCCCGGCTGTCCCCCGGCGCCTACGACCTGGTGGTCTGCACCGGCCCGCCGCTGGAGTGGTCCGGCCAGCTGGCCGGGCTGCTCGGGCTGCTGCGCCGCGGGGGATCGCTGGTCTGCCACGGGTTGCTCGCCGACGGCCGGATCGCCGACCGCGCAGCTCGCGACGAGCAGACCGTCGCCTGGCGGGAGGTGGCCCGCACGGTCCGCGAGGACGAGGCGCTCACCAGCGCGGTCCTGACCGTCGGCGCCGGCCTGCTGATCGGCACCCGGCGCGACTGACCCTCAGCCGAAGGGGAACCCGGCCTCGGCCTCCCAGGGGCCGCCGCAGTAGTGCCACAGGCCCAGGCCCCGGGCGCGGACCGTCCCCGGCGTGAACGCCGCCGCCAGGTCGGCGTGCAGTGCCCGCGCGACCTCGGGCGCCACCTTGTTCTGCACCGTGACGTGCGGGTGCGCCCACTGCCGGTCCTGCCGGGTGAGCCACGGGTCGAAGGCGGCGGCGAGGCCGGCCCGCATCGCGGTCAGCTCGGTCGCGGCCAGGTCGATCGCCACGCCCCGGCCGAGAAAGCGCACGCCCGTGACGGCGACGTCGAACGAGGGCCGGGCGGCCGCCGTCCGCAGCTCCTCGCGCACCTCGGCGAGGCGCTCCCCCGGCAGCGCGTGGAACAGCGTCACGTGCGCCGGCAGGTGGTTGCGCCCCGGCGGGAAGTGCGCGGCACGCAACCGGTCGAACCGCCGCTGCGCAGCCTCGTCCAGCAGCAGCGTCACGATCAGCGGCTGCATGACGTGACGCTCCCTCGCGACGTGCCCGGCCGTCGGCCCCGCTGCAGGGGCCCGCCGCGAGCCTGCGAGCGGTGGGGGGGTGGGGGGGGCAGCGGGGCCCTTCAACCGATGGCGCGGGCGCCCTTGCCGAGCACGGTGATCCCGCCGGCGCTCACGTGGTAGCGCTCGCGGTCGCGGTCCAGGTCGACGCCGATCTGCGCGCCGGGCGGGACGACGACGTTCTTGTCCAGGATGGCGCGGCGCACCACGGCGCCCTCACCGATGTGCACGCCGTCCATCAGCACGCTGGCCTCGACCCGCGACCCGCGCTCCAGGCGCACGTTCGGCGAGACCACCGAGCCGTGCACCGAGCCGCCGTCGATGATCACCCCGGCGCTGACCATGGACTCCTCCGCGCGGCCACCGAGGACGAACTTCGCCGGCGGCAGCATCGGCGGCAGGGTGTAGATCGGCCAGCGCTCGTTGTAGAGGTTGAAGATCGGGCTGACCGACACCAGGTCCATGTGCGAGTCGTAGTAGGCGTCCAGCGTCCCCACGTCGCGCCAGTAGCCGTGGTCGCGCTCTGTCTCCCCCGGCACGACGTTGCTGCTGAAGTCGTAGACGTGGGCGTCGCCGGCCTCGGCCATCATCGGCATGATCGACCCGCCCATGTCGTGCACCGAGTTCTCGTCGGCGGCGTCCACCCGCAGCGCCTCGAGCAGCGCGTCGGTGGTGAACACGTAGTTGCCCATCGACGCGAACGTCTCGTCCGGGCTGCCGGGCATCCCCGGCGGGTCGGCGGGCTTCTCCAGGAACTGGCGCACCTTGCCGTTCTCGTCGGCGTCGATGACGCCGAAGGCGGTGGCCTCCTTGCGCGGCACCCGGAGGCCGGCGACGGTCACGCCGGCGCCGGTGGCCAGGTGCTGGTCGATCATCTGCGACGGGTCCATCCGGTACACGTGGTCGGCACCGAAGACGACGACGATCTCCGGCCGGTCGTCGTAGATCAGGTTCAGGCTCTGGTAGATGGCGTCGGCGCTGCCGGTGTACCAGCGGGGGCCCAGCCGCTGCTGCGCCGGCACCGGGGTGATGTAGCTGCCCAGCAGCGTCGACATCCGCCACACGGTGGTGATGTGCCGGTCCAGCGAGTGGCTCTTGTACTGGGTGAGCACCGCGATCCGCCGGATGTCGGCGTTGACCAGGCTGGACAGCACGAAGTCGATGAGCCGGTAGTTGCCCCCGAAGGGGACCGCGGGCTTCGCCCGGTCCTGGGTCAACGGGGCGAGCCGCTTCCCCTCGCCACCTGCCAGCACGATGCCGAGAACTCGAGGACCGCCACGCATGGACGGACCGTAACGGCTCTGCTGGGAGTTCGCCCCATCTCCCGCGCCGTTCACCACCTAGGGTGAGCTGCGTGCGCGTCGGAGTGATCACCCGGGAATGGCCGCCGGACGTCTACGGAGGGGCCGGGGTGCACGTCGAGCACCTCGTCGCCGCGCTCCGCGGGCTCGACCAGGGGCCCGAGCTCGACGTCCACTGCTTCGGCGGCCCCCGGGCGGACGCGACCGGCCACGGCGTGCCGGCCGCCCTGCAGTCCGCCAACGGCGCGCTGCAGGCCGTCGGGATCGACGTCGAGATCGCCGCCGCCGTGAGCGGGGCCGACCTGGTGCACTCGCACACCTGGTACGCCAACCACGCCGGCCACCTGGCGCAGCTGGTGCACGGCAGCGCCCACGTGGTCACCGCCCACTCGCTGGAGCCGCGGCGGCCGTGGAAGGCCGACCAGCTCGGTGGCGGCTACCGGCTCTCCTCCTGGGTCGAGCGCACCGCCTACGCCTCCGCCGACGCGGTCATCGCGGTCAGCCGGGGCATGCGGGCCGACGTGCTCGACGTCTACCCCGACCTCGACCCGGCGAAGGTCGTCGTGGTGGGCAACGGGGTCGACTCGCAGGCCTACCGGCCGGTGCGGGACCCCGACCTGGTCCGCTCGCTCGGGGTCGACCCGGACCGGCCGTACGCGCTGTTCGTCGGCCGGATCACCCGGCAGAAGGGGCTGATGCACCTGCTGGCCGCGGCCGAGCAGCTGCCGCCCGAGGCCGGTCTGGTGCTCTGCGCCGGCGCGCCGGACACCCCGGCCGAGCGGCAGCAGGTCGCCGACGCCGTCGCCGAGCTGCAGCAGCGGCGCAGCGGCGTGGTCTGGATCGAGCAGATGGTGCCGCGTGACCAGCTGGTGCCGCTGATCACCGGCGCGACGGTGTTCGTCGTCCCGTCGGTCTACGAGCCGCTGGGCATCGTGAACCTGGAGGCGGCCGCCTGCGGCACCGCGGTCGTGGCCAGCGCCGTCGGCGGCATCCCCGAGGTCGTCGACGACGGCCGCACCGGGCTGCTGGTGCCCTACGACGCCGAGCGCCCGGCCGAGTTCGCCACCGGGCTGGCGGCGCGGATGGCCGAGCTGCTGGCCGACCCCGACCGAGCCGCCGCGATGGGCGCGGCCGGCCGGGAGCGTGTGCTGGCGGAGTTCGGCTGGCCGGCGATCGCCGCGCAGACCGTCGAGGTCTACGCGGACGTGCTCCGCTCCCGCGGCTGAGTCGCGCCGGCGGTTCAGCCGTCGAGCTCGCTGCGGCCCCGGCCGGCCTCCTCGGCCCGGTGGAGCGCGGCGTCCGCGCGGCGCATCAGGTGCGACGGCGGCTCCCCCGCCCGGTGCTCGGCGAGGCCGACCGACAGCGGGACGCGGGAGCTCGCCGCCCGCTGTCGGCCACGGTGCACAGCAGCTCGTCGCCGGCGGCGTGGCCCCGCTCGTCGTTGACCGCCTTGAAGTCGTCGAGGTCGGAGCCTCCCCCGTCCCCACCCCACCCCGGCAGGTGACCCGCCGCCACCCCGCGCACCAGGGCGCCCCACCGGCGGCCGGGGGCTGGCACCATGCCGCGCGTGCCGCAGACCCTGACCAGGTTCCTGGAGTCCCCGCTCGTCCACCGTTGGGTGCCGCTGCTGCTGGCGGTGGCCTCGGGCGCCGCGGCGGTCGCCTCCGCGGTGGCCGGCAACGCGCTGTGGGCGGTGGTCTTCGCCCTGCTCACCGCGCACTGGCTGTGGTGGTTCCGCCGCAGCTCCGCCGTCCCCGCCCCGGTGCCCGACCACGTCGACGAGGCGTGGGCCCGCCGGGTGATCGCCGAGGCGGGCTCACCGGAGGGGGTGGCCGCCGTCGTGGCGCTGCGCCGCGCCGAGCCCGCGCTGTCCCTGGTGCAGGCCAAGCAGCTGGCCGACCGGGTCGCCGGCTGAGCCACCCGGTCCGGGTCAGCCCGCGGTGCGGTCGATCTCCGCGGCGATCCCGCGCAGCACCTCGAGCACCCGGACCACCACCCGCCGCTCGGCCCGGTCCGGGCGCAGCAGCGCCTCGACCCGCCGTCCGGCCGGCACCCCGGTCAGCGGCAGCAGCCGCAGACCGGGCACCGGGGCGGTGGTGTGCCGGGGCAGCAGCGAGATGCCGTGCCCGGCGGCGACCATCGCCGAGGCCACCGCGAAGTCGTTGATCCGGTGCGCGACGTGCGGGGCGGACCCGGACCGGGCGGCCACCGCCGCCAGCACCGGTGCCACGGGGAAGCCCTCGCGCACGGTGATCCACGGCTCGCCCGCCAGCTCCTCCGGGGCGACGGCGGACCGGCCGGCCAGCGGGTGCCCCGCCCCGACCGCGACGTCCAGCGGCTCGCGGAACAGGGGCACGACCCGCACCCCGCTGCCCCAGTCGGCGGCACCGTCGGGCCGGTGGGCGACCACCACGTCGAAGCGGTCGGCGAGGTCGGGGTAGTCGGCGAGCGCCACGTCCTCGTCGGCGCACTCCAGGGTGATCCCGTCCAGCGCCGCGCCGGCACCGAGCAGCCGGGGGAACAGCAGCTGGGCGGCGCTCTGGAACGCGGAGACCCGCACCGTCCCGACGGGCCGCTCGGTGAACGCCTGGCAGGCCGCGCGGGCCCGCTCGACCGCCTCGGCGACGTCGACGGCGGCGTCGGCCAGCGCGGCCCCCGCCGGGGTGAGCCGCAGGCCGCGGCCCACCCGCTCGGTCAGCGGCACGCCCAGCTCCGCGGTGAGCGCGGCCAGCTGCTGCGAGACCGCCGACGGCGTCAGGTGCAGCACCGCGGCGGCCGCGGTGACCCCGCCCCGGCTGCGGACGGCGCGCAGGGTCTCCAGCGATCGCAGGTCCATGCAGCAAGTCTGAACGAACCGTCAACATCTCTTCACTGGAGTTGCACGGCGGTCGCGGGCAGGCTCACCCCGTGCCTCCCCGCGACCGCCTGCTCGCCTGCCTCGTCGCCGTGCTGTGGGGCGTGAACTTCACCGCCATCCACCTGTCGCTGGAGCAGTTCCCGCCCTTCGCCCTGGTCGCCCTCCGCTTCGCCGTCCTCGCCGTCCCGACCCTGCTGTTCGTGCCGCGGCCCGCCGTCCCGCTGCGCTGGTTGATCGGCTACGGCACCGGCTTCGGCGTCCTGCAGTTCCTCTTCCTGTACCTGGCGATGGACACCGGGATGCCGACCGGCCTGGCCTCGCTGGTGCTGCAGTCCTCGGCGCCGTTCACCGTGCTGCTGGCCGGCCTGCTGCTGCACGAGCGGCTCACCGCCCGCCAGCTGACCGGCATCGGCGTCGCGGTCGCCGGGCTCGGCGGCATCGCGCTCTACCGGGCCGAGGTCGGCGGCGCGGCGCTGCTGCTCCCGGTGCTGCTCACCCTCTGCGGCGGGCTGGGCTGGGCGCTGGGCAACCTGTGCACCCGGCAGGCGCGGACGTCCGAGCCGCTGAAGCTGACCCTCTGGATGAGCGTGGTGCCCCCGCTGCCGATGCTCGCGGTCTCCCTGATGGCCGAGGGGCCGGCGGCGATCGCCCGGTCGTTCACCACGCTGGGCACGACCCAGGGGCTGCTCGCCCTGGCCGGGCTGCTCTACACCGTCGTGCTGGCCACCCTGCTCGGATCCGCGATCTGGGCCGCACTGATGGCCCGGCACCCGTCGAGCACCGTCGCGCCGTTCTCGATGCTGGTGCCCGTGGTCGGCATCGGCGTCTCCTGGCTGGCGCTGGGCGACGCCACCTCGGTCGTGGAGCTCGGCTGCGGCGCCGTCGTCGTCGCCGGGGTGCTGCTGGCGACCACGACCGGCCGCCGGCCGGCTCAGGACCAGACCGAGGCTCAGGGCCAGATGGACGCCACGATGATCGCCGAGACGGCGAGCGTGGCACCGGCGGAGACCAGGCTCGCGGGGTGGAACCCCACCCCGGTGAGGTGGTGGCCCAGCCGGCCGGGGGTGACCACGTCCAGCAGCAGGAAGGCCAGCACCTGCAGCAGCACGCCGAGCAGCCCGAACACCACGGTGTAGGCCAGCGCCCGGCCGAACCCGCTGGTCGCGTTGGTCCAGATGGTGGTGAACAGGATCGCGCCCTGGCCGAGGAACCCGGCGGCCAGGGCGACCCCGGCGTTGATCGAGCGCTCCTCGTAGATGTGCTTGGCCAGCCGGCCGGGGGTGAGCAGGTCGAGGGCGAGCGCGCCGACGAACAGCAGCGCGATGCCGACGGCGGTGTAGGCGACGGCGTAACCGATGCTGGCCAGCACGGGGAGACCTCCAGGTCCGGGGGCGGGGCGCGAAGGAGCCTAGGGGGTGCGCCACACCGGGCACCGGAATGGCGCCCCCCGCGCCCGCGCTGCACCCGGCGTGACCGATGCGCTGACCTTGTTCGACGACGTGGTGCCGCCGGAGACCCCCGTCGAGAACCGGCTGCTGCAGGTCCGCACGGTCTACGCCGAGCCCGCCGCCGCGGCCTCCCCGCGCGGCCGGCAGGTGCTCGCCCGCTTCCCCGGGGCCGAGGTGGTCGAGGTGGTCTCGCACTGGCAGCTGCCCGAGCTGCACGGCAACGC
Organism: Modestobacter sp. SYSU DS0904; assembly: GCF_054051115.1. NCBI lineage: Bacteria > Bacillati > Actinomycetota > Actinomycetes > Geodermatophilales > Geodermatophilaceae > Modestobacter > Modestobacter sp. SYSU DS0904. The sequence continues at coordinate 100,945 of NZ_JBJHAQ010000006.1, forward strand.
CGGGAACGTCGACCGCTGGGTGCGGGTCAAGAGCGAGACGCTGGTGCTCGGGGTGAAGAAGACGCTGACCACCCGGCCGAACGGGCGCTCGGCGGACTTCATCGCGCCCTCCACCGCCAACGGCTGCGCGATGGCCTGCGCCTACTGCTACGTGCCCCGCCGCAAGGGCTACGCCAACCCGATCACCGTCTTCACCAACATCGACCAGATCACCGCCTCGGTGCGCCGGCACGTGGCCCGCCAGGGTCCGAAGACCGAGCCGAACCAGTGCGACCGGGACAGCTGGGTCTACGACATCGGCGAGAACGGCGACTGCTCGGTCGACGCGGTGGTCAGCGACAACGTCGCCGACCTGGTCGCCACCTTCCGCGAGCTGCCGACGGCGAAGGCCTCCTTCGCCACCAAGTACGTCAACCGCGACCTCCTCGACCTCGACCCGGCCGGCCGCACCCGCATCCGCTTCTCGGTCATGCCCGACCCCGACTCCCGATCGCTGGACGTGCGCACCAGCCGGGTCGCCGACCGGATCGCCGCCGTCGACGACTTCGTCGCGGCCGGCTACGAGGTGCACCTCAACCTCTCCCCCGTCGTGCTGCGCGAGGGCTGGGAGACCGACTGGACGGAGCTGCTGCAGCAGCTGGACGACGGGCTCGGCGCCGCCGCCCGGGAGCAGGCCGCCGCCGAGGTGATCATGCTGACCCACAACGAGGGGCTGCACGAGGTGAACCTGGGCTGGCACCCCCGCGCCGAGGAGCTGCTCTGGCGGCCGGACCTGCAGGAGCCCAAGGTCAGCCAGAACGGCCAGGACAACGTCCGCTACCGCGCCGACGTGAAGCGGGCCGCGGTGCTGCGGCTGCGGCAGCTGATCGCCGAGCACGCGCCCTGGCTCCGCATCCGGTACGCATTCTGATCCGGGGCCGGTGACTGAACGGTGCGAAACGGACCCGTCACCGCGGGTGTGGGACCCTCGGCGGAACCGGGTGGCGGCGTTGACCGCCCCGGGAGAGAGGACACGGTGGCTGATCCGACCGGGCTGGCCGGCCCCGCCCTGCTGGCGGCGCTGCCGGACACCGTCGTGGTCGCCGACCGCGAGGGCCGGATCGCCTACGTGAACCCGGCCGTGGAGACGTTGCTGGGGCACCGCCCCGAGGACCTCACCGGCCGTCCGCTGACCGTGCTGATGCCCGAGCGGCTGCGGGTGGGGCACGGCACCGGCTTCGCCCGGTACGCCGCCACCGGCACCGGGAAGCTGGTCGGGGCCACCACCCAGCTGCCGGCGCTGCACGCGGCCGGTCACGAGGTCGTGGTGGACCTGACCCTGTCCCGGCTGGCCGCTGACGGCGAGGACGCCGACGGCGCCCTGGTCGTGGCGATGCTGCGGGATGCGAGCACCACCATCTTCCTCGAGCGGCAGTTCCAGGTGGCCCGCTACCTCGCGGCCATCCAGCGGGTGACGGCCGCGCTGACCGAGGCCCCCGACGCCGACGCCGCCTTCCAGCAGCTGCTGCCCGCGCTCTGCACCGAGCTGTCCTGGGACGCCGCCACCATCTGGCACCCCGACGAGCTGCGTGCGCGGCTGCGCCTGGGCGGCGTCTGGTCGGCGCCCGGCACCGGGGTGCCCGAGCTGGCCGCACAGGCCCGGACGCTGATGCCCGGCCGCGGCGAGGGGCTGCCGGGCACCACCTGGCAGCAGCGCTCACCCGTGGTCATCGAGGACCTCTGGCACGACCCCCGCTTCCTGCCGCGGGCCGGCGCCCGAGCCGACGGCGTCCGCACCGGGCTGGCGTTCCCGGTGCTGCACGGGGACACCCTGCTGGGGGTCTGCGAGCTGTTCTCCCGGGAGTCCCGGCCGGTCCCCGACGACCTGCTCGACGTGCTGGCGACCGCCGGCCGGCAGATCGGGCAGTTCCTCGGCCGGCTGCAGGCCGAGTCGCAGGTCCGCGCGCTCGCCGACACGCTGCAGCGCAGCCTGCTGCCCCCGTCGTTGCCGACGATCCCCGGCGTCGCCCTGGCGGCGCGCTACCGCCCCGGGGGTGAGGGGCTGCTCGTCGGGGGCGACACCTACGACGTCCTCCCGCTGCCCGACGGCAGCTGGATGGTGCTGATCGCCGACGTCTGCGGCAAGGGCGCGGGAGCGGCGGCGACGGCTGCGCTGGCCCGGCACACCGCCCGCGCCGCCGCGACGACCTCGACCGGACCGGCCGCCGTGCTCCAGGCGGTGAACGCGGCCCTGCTGCGCGACGCGACGCCGGGGCCGCTGCAGTTCATGACCGCCGTCTGCCTGCTGGTGCGGCCGGGCCCCGACGCCGCCACCGCCCGGCTGGCGGTGGCCGGGCACCCGCTGCCCGTGCTGCGCGCGCCGGACGGGGCCTGCACCGAGCTGGGCACCGCCGGCCGGCCCCTGGGCGTCAGCCCGGATGCCGACTACGCCGAGCTGGCCGTCGGCCTGCCGCCCGGCAGCACGATGGTCCTCTACACCGACGGGGTGACCGAGGCCCGGGACGGCACCGGCGCCCAGTTCGAGGAGAGCGGCCTGCTCCGGGTGCTGGAGGCCACCGCCGGGTCCAACGCCGAGGCCACCGTCGCGGCCGTGCAGGACGCCGTCGACCGGCACCGGCTGGGCTCCCGGTACGTCGGGGACGACCTGGCCGTCCTCGCCCTGCAGTGCTGACCGACGTCGGCCTGTCGCTGCTGGACCGGTCCCGGACCCGCGCCGGGGAGCCCGACGCAGCCGGCGTGACCGGCACCGTCGAGCGGGCGGCCACCGCCGAACGACTGGGCTACGACCGGTTCTTCGTCGCCGAGCACCACGGCGTGCCCGGGGTGGCCGGCGCCGCACCCGCGGTGCTGCTCGCCGCGATCGCCGGCCGGACGACGAGGCTGCGGATCGGCTCGGCCGGGGTGATGCTGCCGCACCACCAGCCGCTGGTCGTCGCCGAGCAGTTCGCCACCCTGAGCGCCTTCGCCCCCGGCCGGATCGACCTGGGGCTGGGCCGCTCCCCGGGCTTCACCGCCCCGGTGCGGCGGGCGCTGCGCTCGGCGGACGAGGGCGACTTCGCCGCCGACCTCGCCGAGCTGCGCGCCTTCCTCACCGGGACGGCGGAGGTGACCGCGCACCCGCGCCCCGCCTCCGAGGTGCCGATGACCGTGCTGGCCACCGGCCGCGGCCTGGAGGTGGCCGCCGCGCTCGGCCTCCCGGTGATCGTCGGCGGCCCGCTGCTCGGGGTGGCCGGTGACCCGGCTCCGGGCCGCGCCGCGCTGGCCCGCTACCGCGACGAGTACCGGTCCAGCGCACAGGCGCCGGAGCCCCGGGTGGCGATCAGCCTCGACGTCGTCGTCGCCGGGACGGCGGCCGAGGCGCAGGACCTGCTGCTGCCCGAGGCCTGGGCGATGGCGCAGGCGCGCACCACGGGCGTCTTCCCGCCGCTGGAGCCGGTGGGGGCCGTCCGGGCCCGCACGCCCACGGCGCGCCAGCAGCAGTACGTCGAGCAGACCACCGCCGCGGCGGTCGCCGGCACCGCCGAGCAGGTGGCCGAGCGGCTGGCCGCGCTGGTGGAGCGCACCGGTGCGGCCGAGCTGGTCGCCGCCAGCAGCACGTTCGACCGCGCGGCGCTGGCCGCCTCCGACGCAGCCCTGGCGGAGCTGTTCGGCCGTCAGCCGGTGCGCGGCCGGGCGCCGGCCAGCGCCGTCCCGTCCGGGGCGTAGACCACCGGCACCTCCCCGAACCGCGCCCTGCGGACCGTGGTGTCGCGCACGTCGCGCAGCAGCACGGCCGCCACCCGCGCCGGCTGCGCCCGGGCGAACTCCTCGTACAGGGCCGGGTCGTGCTCGCCGGTGTCGCCGACCAGGGTCCACCGCACGCCGGGCAGGTCGGCGGCCACCCGCTGCAGCGACGACCGCTTGTGCGCCTGCCCGTCCCGGAGCCAGCGGTCCGGCGTCGGACCCCAGTCGGTGAGCAGCAGCGCGCCGGGCGGGAACCCGGCCCGCTCGAGGAAGCGGGTCAGCGGACCGGCCAGGTTCCACGGCCCGTTGCTCAGGTAGACGACCGGCACGTGCGGCGAGCCGGCGGTCAGCTCCTGCAACAGCTCGGCCATCCCCGGCACCGCCCGCCGCTGGCTCATCGGCCTCACGAACGTCCGCCACGCCGCGCGCAGCGGGGTGGCGAGCCCGGTCACGAGCACCGTGTCGTCGATGTCGCAGACCACCCCGCGCGCGGCCGCCGGTGAGGCCAGGTGCACCACGGTGTGCGACTCCCGGCCACCGGCCCGCAGCACCACCGGGACAGCACCGGCGTCGGGCAGCGGCAGGTCCAGGATGGCGTCGAGCAGCCCGTCGTCGTCGCTGACCACCGTGCGGCGCTGCCCTGCGATCTCCACGGTGACCTCGGTGCGCGGGCTCTCCAGGGTGAGGAACCGCTGCCAGCCGGGCACCGCGCGGCGTTCCTCCGGATGGGCGCCCGACGGGGCCAGCAGCACCCGGCCGAGCACCCGCGCCCGGCCGTCGCTGCCGTAGCCGGGGTGCGCCAGCACGGCCGGGGTCCAGCCGGCGCGGCGCGCCACCCGGGAGAGCAGGACATGGACGGCGACGTCGGCCCGGTGGGCCAGCGCAGGCAGGGAGACCACCCGGGCAGCCTGCCAGCTCACCGCCGATGCGGCCGGGTGCGGCGCGGAACCCCCCACCCGGTCGCCGGCTGTGCCACGGTGCTCCCGCCCGTCCCCCGAGCCGAGGAGTTCCCGGTGCCCGCCCTCGAGATGCACGCGGTCTCCAAGACCTACGCCCGGCGCGGGCGGCCGCCGCAGCGCGCCCTGGACGGACTGGACCTGGTGGTCGGTGATGGCGGGGTGCACGGCCTGCTGGGCCCCAACGGCTCGGGCAAGACCACGATGATCCGCATCGCGCTCGGCCTGGTCCGCCCCGACAGCGGCGAGGTGCGGCTGCTCGGCCGGCCGGTGCCCGGCGGGTTGGCCGAGGTGATCGGCAGCGTCGGCGCGCTGGTCGAGACGCCGCTGTTCTTCCCCGGGTTCACCGGGCGGCGGAACCTGCGGCTGCTGGCCGAGACCGCCGGGCTGCCCCGCACCCGGGTCGAGGAGGTGCTCGAGGTGGTCGAGCTGCGCGACCGCGCCGACGACCGGTTCGGCGGCTACTCCCTCGGCATGAAGCAGCGCCTGGCGATCGCCGCGGCGTTGCTCAAGGCGCCGCAGCTGCTGGTGCTCGACGAGCCGGGCAACGGCCTGGACCCCGCGGGCATGCGCGACGTCCGGGAGCTCATCCAGCGGCTGGGCCGGGAGGGCACGACGGTGCTGCTGAGCTCGCACCTGCTGACCGAGATCCAGCAGGTCGCCGACTCGGTGTCGATCATGGCGCGGGGCCGGTGCATCGCCTCCGGTCCGGTGCACGAGGTGCTGGCCGGCCGGGGCGCCCCCGACGTCCGGGTGCGCATACCCGACCCCGCGGCCGCCGCTGCGGTGCTGACCGCCGCCGGCTACCGGGTGGAGCCGGCGCCGGAGGGCGGCCTGCTGGTGCACGCGGTCGCCGCACCGGCGGAGGTCACCCGGCTGCTGGCCGGGTCCGGACACTGGCTGGAGGAGCTGACCCCGATGACCGTGGACCTGGAGAGCGCGTTCCTCGCGCTGACGGCGGAGCGGGCATGAGCGCCGTCTCCACGCCGCCGCAGGCCGACCGGCCGACCGTCCCCGCCGGGCGGTTCAGCGGGCTGCTGCGCGCGGAGTTCCAGCGGTTCACCGCCCGCCGGTTCATCCGGCTGCTGCTGCTCGTGGCCGCGCTGGTCTGGGTCGGCGCGCTGGTGGTCGGGCTGCTGAACTACTCCTCCCCCAACCCCGAGCGGCTGGCGGCGGCCGAGCAGCAGCGGCAGGAGCAGATCGAGGCCTCGATCGAGGGGCGCGCGGAGTGCCTCGAGCAGGTGCCGGTCGAGGAGGGGATGTCCCCGGAGGACTTCTGCGGCCCCCCGGTCCAGGAGTCCGACATCTCGATCGAGTGGTTCATCGACCCGCCGCCGTTCTCCTTCGCGGAGAACGGCGCGATGGGCGCGGCCAGCGTCGGGCTGCTCGCCGCCGCCCTGGCGTTCCTGCTGGGCGCGACGTTCGTCGGCGCGGAGTGGTCCAGCCGGTCGATGACGAACCTGCTGTTCTGGGAGCCCCGCCGCTCGCGCGTGCTGGGGGCCAAGGCCGCCGTCGTCGCCGTTGCCGCGGTGGTGCTCGGCGTCGTCGCGCAGGTCGCCTGGCTGGTGATGGCCGGCACCTGGCAGGCCCTCGTCGGTGACGGCCGCGAGCTGCCCGCGGGCTTCTGGTCCGAGGTCGCCGGCGTTCAGGGCCGCGGCGTGCTGCTGGCCCTGTTCGCCGGGCTGATCGGCTTCGGGCTGACCAACCTGGTGCGCAACACCGGGGCCGCGCTGGGCGCGGCGTTCATCTACGTGCTGGTGGTGGAGACCGCGGTGCGGGCGCTGCGGCCGGCCTGGCAGCCCTGGCTGCTCACCAACAACGTGACGGCGCTGGCGCTCCCGGACGGGCTGACGGTGTTCATCGACCAGGGCGAGACGGTCGACGCCCAGGGCAACGTGATCTGGGAGGCGACTGAGTACCTGATCACCCACGTGCAGAGCGGCATCTACCTGACCGTCGTCACCGCGCTCGTGGTGGGCGTCGGCGTCGTCCTGTTCAGCCGCCGGGACGTGCCCTGAGCGATGTCGTCCTGCTGACGACCTGATGACGGGCGTTTGAGGCCGGGGAGGTGACCGGGTACGCGCAGGTCATGGACACAGACCTCGAGTCCGCCAGCCGCAGCGACCTGCTCCGACTCGCGCGGGAGCAGGACGTACCCGGACGCTCGTCGATGAGCAAGCAGGAGCTGCTCGGCCACCTGCGGCCCCCGCCCGTCGGGGAGGCCGACGACGCCCCCGACGGCGAGGCGACGACGGTGCGCGGCGACAGCGGGCGCGAGATCCAGTCCCGAGTCGATGCCTTCCGCCTGCTGGCCGAGGCCCGGGCGCGCGGCGAGATGGTGCTCATCCCGCGGATGCTCGCCGGCAACGACCGTCGGGTGCACGTCCGGGAGACCGTGCGGGAGGACCACGAGCAGCGGATCGCCACCGGCGACCTGGAGGCCCGGGACAAGTTCGACAAGCTCGCCGGTTCGGTCTTCCACTTCTTCCGCGGTACCAACCTGCTCTTCTACCGAGACCTGGTCGGCGAGGACGCCCGGATGCCCACGGTGCTGGCCCTGGGCGACGTCCACCCCGGCAACTTCGGGGTGATGCCCAGCGCCGACAACGTGCCGATCTTCGGCGTCAACGACTTCGACGACGCCTACTACGCGCCGTTCACCTGGGATCTCAAGCGCGGTGCCGTCGGGTTCATGCTCGGCGCGGAGGAGAAGAGCGGCAAGAGCCGGAAGAAGCAGCGCGCCATCGCCCGTCGGTTCGTCCGCGGCTACGTCGCCGGGATCGCCTCGTACGCCGCCGACGGCGGGGAGCAGACCGAGCAGCTCCGGCTTGACAACGCCCCGCCGCTGATCGCCGACCTGATCTCCGAGACGCTGGAGACCAGCCGGGCCGAGTGGCTGGGCGACCTGCTGGACGAGACCCGCCGCGGCTTCCGCACCGACGAGGAGCTGGTGCCGGTCCGCAGCCGCCGCGAGGAGTTCCAGGGCATCGTCGACCGCTACGTCGCGGAGAACGAGGTGCAGGTGCCCGAGCGCGCCGGGCGGATGCGGGTGAAGGACGTCGCCGAGCGCCGCGGCGCCGGCACCGCCTCGCTGGGCCTGACCCGGTACTACGTGCTGATCGCCGGCGTCCAGGACGACGGCACCGACGACCTCCTGCTGGAGTTCAAGCGCGCCCGCCGATCGGCGCTGGCCGGGCTGGTACCGCCCTCGGGCTACGAGGTCGACAAGCAGGGTGACCGGATCCGGCACGCGCAGCGGGTGCACCTGGTCAACGGCGACGTCTTCTACGGCAGCACCGACATCGACGGCCAGAGCTTCATGGTCCGCGAGCGGGCGCCGTTCCGGGACGACATCAGCCTGGACGAGCTGTCCACGAGCGAGTGGAAGGAGTACGCGGAGATCTGCGGCCGGGTGCTGGCCCACACGCACGCGATGTCCGACGAGACCGGCAACGTCGACTACGACGTCGAGCCGGCGATCCTGGAGGCCATCGGCGGGCGCGACCTGTTCGTCGACGACGTCCTGCGCTTCGCCGAGGAGGCCGCCGACCGGGTCCGCCGCGACCACGAGCACTTCGTCGCCGACCACGAGCTGGGCGCCTTCCGCACCGTCGACGTCGTCTACCGCTGACCCACGGGCGCCGGCGGTCGAGCCGGTGCTGCGACCGTTGAGCCGCGCCCTGACGCGGCTCAACGGTCGGCCGGGCGGCCCGATCCCGACGAGCCGAGCCCCCCTGTCGCTGTGTCGACATGGCGACATGGCGACTCCCGGGCGCGGGTCGTTGCCTCCACCACCCGCCGGGCAGCAAGCTCACCGGGTGCACAGACGACACTTCCTCGCCGCCGGAGCCGCGCTCGCCCTCGCCGGGTGCAGCTCCGGGCCGGCGCGGCGCGCGGACGGGCCGACGACGTCGCCGGCCCGGTCGACCCCGTCGTCGGAGCCCTCGGCCGACCCCACCCCGACCGAGGAGCCACCACCCACCCCGGGAACGGCGGCGGAGATCCTGGCCCGCTCCACCGTCCCGGTGCTCTGCTACCACCAGCTGCGCGAGCACCAGGCCGAGGACAGCGCCTACGCCCGCACCATGATCACCCCGCCCGCGGTCCTCACCGCCCAGCTCCAGGCGCTCCGCGACGGCGGGTACACCCCGGTGACCGGCCCGGCGCTCGTCGACCACCTGCAGTTCGGCACCGGCCTGCCCGAGCGCCCGGTGCTGCTCACCTTCGACGACGGCTCCGCCACCCACGCCACCGTCGGGCTCCCGGCGCTGAGCCAGTTCGGCTACCCCGCCACCTTCTTCCCGATGACGGTGGTGCTGGACAAGCCCAACTGGCTCAGCAACGACCAGCTGCGCGAGCTCGACGCGGCCGGCATGACGATCGGCGCGCACAGCTGGGACCACCAGCGGATGGACCGCATCTCCGGCGACCAGTGGGCCGAGCAGGTGGACCAGCCCCGCCAGACCCTGGCCGACGTCCTCGGCCACCCGGTCGACCTGCTCGCCTACCCGCACGGGGTGTGGAACCAGGACACCCTGGACCACGCCGCGTCGGCGGGCTACCGGGCCGCGTTCCAGCTGTCCGACCCGACCGATCCCGCCCAGCCGCTGCTCACCATCCGCCGGATCATGCCGCCGCCCACCTGGGACGGCGCCACCCTGCTGGCCCACCTGGAGTCCGACTTCTGACCATCGGCCACCCGGCCCGGCGGCTACCGTGGGCGCGTGGCCCGGGTGGTGGTGATCGGCGCCGGGCTCGGCGGGCTGGCGGCCGCGGCCCGGCTCGCCGCGGCCGGCCACGCGGTCACCGTGCTGGAGCAGTCCCCGGTGGTCGGCGGCAAGCTCGGCTGGTTCGAGCGGGACGGGCACGGCTTCGACACCGGCCCCAGCCTGGTCACCCTCCCCCAGGTCTTCCGCGACCTGTTCACCGCCACCGGCGCCCCGCTCGACGACGTGCTGGAGCTCCAGCGGCTGGACCCGGCCGTCGCCTACCGCTTCGCCGACGGGACGACCGTCGACGTCCCGGGCAACCGCGAGCAGGTCCCCGACGCGCTCGACGCCGCCCTCGGCGCCGGCACCGGCGCCCAGTGGGCCGCCCTGCTGGACCGGGCCGAGGCGATGTGGCGGGCCACCGAGCAGCCGTTCCTGCGCTCCCCGCTGGCCGGGGCGGGCACGCTGCTGCGGCTGGCCGGGAACGTCGCCGACCTGCGCACCATCGCCCCCGGCCGCACGCTGCGCGGGCTGGGCGGCCGGTACCTGACCGACCCGCGGCTGCGGATGCTGCTGGACCGCTACGCCACCTACTCCGGCTCCGACCCCCGCCGGGCCCCCGCGGCGCTGCTCACCGTCCCCTACGCGGAGCAGGCCTTCGGCTCCTGGTACGTGCCCGGCGGGCTGCGCCGGCTGGTCGACGCGGTCGCGCAGCGGGCCGTCGAGCGGGGCGCGGTGGTGCGCACCGACGCCCCCGTCACCGAGGTCCTCGTCGAGGGCGGCCGGGCGGCCGGCGTGCGCCTGCCCGACGGCGAGCGGGTGCCGGCCGACGTGGTGGTCAGCAACGCCGACGCGACGGCGCTGTACCGCGGGCTGCTGCCCGCCACCGCCCCGGCCCGCGGCCCCCGGGCCGCGCTGCGCCGGGTCACACCGTCGTCGTCCGGGCTGGTGCTGCTGCTCGCGCTGCGCGGGCGCACCCCCGGGCTGGCCCACCACACGGTGCTCTTCCCGGCCGACTACGACGCCGAGTTCGACGCGCTGTTCGGGGGGCGGGGCAGGCGCAGGAAGAGCCCGAAGCGGCCGGTCGAGGACCCGACCGTCTACGTCAGCGCACCCGACGACCCGGCCACCCGGCCCGATGCCGACAGCGAGTCGTGGTTCGTGCTGGTCAACGCGCCCCGACACGAACCGGGTGCCGGCGTCGACTGGACCGCCCCCGGACTCGCCGACGCCCAGGCCGACCGGGTGCTCGACGTGCTGGCCGCCCGCGGGCTCGACGTGCGCGACCGGGTGCGCTGGCGGGTGGTGCGCACCCCGGCCGACCTGGAACGGGAGACCGCCAGCCCCGGCGGGTCGATCTACGGGACGTCGAGCAACGGCGCGCGGGCGGCGTTCCTGCGCCCGGGCAACGCCTCCCCCGTGCCGGGGTTGTTCCTGGTCGGCGGCTCGGCGCACCCCGGCGGCGGGCTGCCGCTGGTCACCCTCTCCGCGGAGATCGTCGCCGGGCTGGTGGGCCCGCCGTGAGCTCGACCTCCGGCCGGAGGCGGTCCAGCACCCGGAGCAGCCACCACCCGTAGGCGACCAGTCCCACGGCCAGGGCCAGCCGGACGCCGAAGGGCAGGTTCCCGGGGCCGGCCAGCTGGATGGAGCCGGTGAGCGCGTGCAGCAGCACCAGCGGCCAGACCGTGCCCAGGTGCCCGCGCAGCCCCGCCGGGCAGAAGCCGTAGCAGCCCGCCGAGACCACCACGGTGAGCACGTCGTCCCACGGCCGGCAGCCTCCCGCGCCCGTCCGGGCGCCGTCCAGGCCCCCTCCCCGCCCCGCGCGAACCTGGCGTACGGCGGCTAGGGTCCGCACTACCTACAAGGCACTAGGTAAGCGAGGACGCCGTGAGCACCGACGCCCAGCCCACCCCCTTCGATCGGGCCGTCGCCGCCGTCCGCGGCGGGGCCGACGTCCAGGCCGAGGCCCGGCAGCTGTTCGACCAGCTGACCCCGGACGAGCGGCTGGGCCTGCTCGACGGCGACTGGGAGTTCTGGGACGGCTTCCTGGCGATGCTGACCGGCGGCTACAACACCGTGCCGATCCCGCACGGCGCCGTCGCCCGGCTGGGCATCCCCGGCACCCAGTTCGTCGACGGACCCCGCGGCTGCGTCTCCGGCAACGGCACCGCCTTCCCCGTCTCCATGGCCCGCGGCGCCACCTGGGACCCCGAGCTCGAGGAGCGGGTCGGTGCGGTGATCGGCCGCGAGGTGCGCGCCGTCGGCGGCAACTTCTTCGGCGGCGTCTGCATCAACCTGCTGCGCCACCCCGCCTGGGGCCGGGCGCAGGAGACCTACGGCGACGACCCGTTCCACCTCGGCGAGATGGGTGCGGCGCTGGTCCGCGGCACCCAGCGGTACGTGATGGCCTGCGCCAAGCACTACGCGCTGAACTCGATGGAGAACGCCCGCTTCACCGTCGACGTTACCATCGACGAGGCCACCCTGCAGGACGTCTACCTGCCGCACTTCAAGCGCACCGTCGACGAGGGCGTGGCCGCGATCATGAGTGCCTACAACTCGGTCAACGGCGAGTGGGCCGGGCAGAACCGGCACCTGCTCACCGAGGTGCTGCGCGACCAGTGGGGCTGGGACGGGATCACCGTCAGCGACTTCATCTGGGGTCTGCGCGACGCCGGTGCGTCGCTGGAGGCCGGGCTCGACCTGGAGGAGCCGTTCCGCCAGCAGCGCGCCCAGCACCTGCCCGGCCGGCTCGAGGACGGCAGCACGAGCTGGGCGGCGGTCGAGCGGTCCGGCGTCCGGATGATCGCGGCGATGCTGCGCTCGTACGCCGCCCGCGAGGACGGCGAGTTCGGCCCCGGGCTGATGGCCGACGACGACGCCCGCGCACTCGCCCGCGAGGTCGCCGCCCGCGCCATGGTGCTGCTGCGCAACGAGCCGGTCGACGGCGCCCCGGTGCTGCCGCTGGACCCCGCGACGGTGTCCTCGGTCGCGGTCGTCGGCCGGCTGGCGACCGAGGTCAACCAGGGCGACCACGGCTCCTCCGACGTCCGCCCGCCCAGCAGCACCACCCCGCTGGAGGGCATCACCGCGGCCTTCCCCGGCGCCCGCATCACCCTGGTCGGCGACGACGACCCGGCGGCCGCGGCCGAGGCGGCGCGGCAGGCCGACGTGGCGATCGTGATCGCCGGGTTCACCGCCGAGGACGAGGGCGAGTACGTCGGCTCGGACACGATGAACAACCCGGACCTGCTGGCGCTGTACCCGCCGCGGCCGGACGGCGTGCGGGCCACCGGCGACGAGGTGGTGATGACCGCCGGCGAGGGGTTCGGCGGTGACCGCGACTCGCTGCGGCTGCGGCCGGAGCACGAGGCCCTCATCCGGGCGACGGCGGCGGCCAACCCGCGCACCGTCGTCGCGATGGTCGCCGCCGGGCCCGTGCTCACCGAGACGTGGCGGCACGAGGTGCCGGCGATCCTGCTGCAGTGGTACGCCGGCATGGAGGGCGGCCCCGCCCTGGGCGACGTGCTCACCGGCGCCGCCGAGCCGGCCGGCCGGCTGCCGTTCAGCGTGCCGACCAGCGAGGAGCACCTGCCCGCCTTCGACCGGGACGCCACCGCCATCACCTACGACCGCTGGCACGGCCAGCGGCTGCTGGACCGGCTCGGCGTCGAGGCCGCGTACCCGCACGGCTTCGGGCTGTCCTACACGTCGTTCACCATCGGCGACGTGACGGCGGACGGCTCGACGGTCACCGCGACGGTGACCAACACCGGCAGCCGCGACGGCCGGCACGTCGTGCAGGTCTACGGCCGCACCGGCACCGGCGGCTACCCGGGCGAGCGGATGCTGGTCGGCTTCCGCAGCGTCGCCGTCCCCGCCGGGGAGTCGGTCACCGTCGAGGTGCCGGTGAGCCGGCTGGCGCTGGCCCGCTGGGACGACGAGCGGCACGAGCGGGTGCTGCCCGAGATCACCGACGTCGAGCTGCAGGTCGGCGCGCACGCCACCGACCCCCGGGCGGTCAGCCTGCGGCTGGGCTGACCGTGCGGGAGGCCAAGGCCCGCGGTCCCGGCAGCCGGTGGACGCCGGAGCAGCGCCGGCGGCAGATCGTCGACGAGGCCACCCGGATCGTCGGGCAGCGCGGCTACTACGGGTTCAGCGTGGCCGCCGTCGCCGAGGCCTGCGGGCTGACCGTCGCCGGGCTGCTGCACCACGTCGGCTCCAAGGACGGGCTGCTCGTGGCGCTGCTGGAGGACCGGGACCGCCGGGACGCCGCCGCCGTCGCCGGGGAGCTCGGCGCCGGGCTGGACGACCTGGACGGCTCCTCGCCGGCCGAGACGCGGGCGGTGCTGCGGGCGATCGTCGTCCGCAACACCACCCAGCCGGAGATCGTGCGGCTGTACTCCATGCTGCGCACCGAGTCGCTGTACGAGGGGCACCCCGCGCACGGGTACTTCCGCGACCGGGACGCCCGGGTGCTGGCCACCTTCACCCGGCTGCTCACCGGGCACGTCGAGCACCCCGGCTCCACCGCCCGCCAGCTGCTCGCGGTGATGGGTGGCCTGGAGGAGCAGTGGCTGCGCGCCCCGGACGAGGTGGACCTGGTGTGCGAATGGGACCGCGCCGTCACCCGGCTGTTCCCCTGAACGCGGCAGTACCCGGAGCCTCGCAGAGGCCCCGGGTACTGCCGTCGGCCCCCGTGCAGGGTCCCGCCGCGAGCGTGCGAGTGGCGGGGGGCACGGGGGTCCTTCCTCAGGCGTCGCGGCGGCGCAGGACGAGGTAGCCGGCCGCCAGGATCGCCAGCGCCTCCGCGGCGAAGACCGCGAACCCGGTCCACGGGGCGAGGACGGCGCCGCCGGTGAAGGGCACCACCTGCGCGACCGAGCCACCGGCGTTGCCGGGCATCAGCTTGGCCACCCACTCGCCCCAGGTGCCGGGCAGCGCGTAGGCCAGGTTCCCGACGATCAGCACCAGGGCGATGCCCACGGTCAGTGCCGCGCCGGTGTTCCGGATGAGGAAGCCGGCGCCGAGGGCGAGCACGCCCAGGCCGGCGAGGTAGAGCCCGTTGCCGATGAGGGCACGCAGCACCCCGTCATCGGACAGCGCCAGGCCCACGCCCTCCCGGTCGAGGAACCAGTTGCCACCCAGGTAGCCCACGAACGCGGTGACGACACCGGCGACGAACAGCACCCCGGTGAGGACCAGCGCCTTCGCCGCCACCACCCGTCCACGGCGGGGCACTGCCGTCATCGTCGCCCGGATCATCCCGGTGCCGTACTCGCTGGTGACCACCAGCGTGCCCAGCGCGATCGCGGTGAGCTGGGAGAAGAGCAGTCCCCAGGTGATGAAGGACGCCGGGGACTCCCCCGTGTCGCCGGCGGCGAGGTCCGCGGCCACCGCCCAGCAGATCAGCGTGGTGAACCCGGCGCCGAGTGCGAACAGCAGCCCCAGCGACCAGCGGGTGGAGCGGACGGACCAGAACTTGAGCCACTCGGCGTGCAGCGCCGCACCGAAGCCGGGGTCACGGCGACCGGGCACGTGCCGGTCGGGGTCGAGGGAGACGACATCCCCCGTCGGCGGGCGGTCGATCGTGGTCGAGGTCTGGCTCATCGCACTGCTCCTGCGGTCGCGACCGGCCCGGCGGCGTACTCGACGCTGCCGGCGGTGAGGGTCATGAAGGCCTCCTCCAGCGAGGACTGGACGAGGGTCAGCTCGTGCAGGACCAGACCGGCGTCGCCGACCAGGTCCCCGATGCCGGCGGGGTCCAGCCCCTGCACCCGCAGCTCGTCACCGGAGCGCTCGACGTCCAGCCCGGAGCGGCCCAGCAGCTCGGCGACCTCGCCGGGCCGCGGGGCGCGCACCCGCACGTAGGAGGCGGCGTGGTCGGTGATGAACTGCGTCATCGAGCAGTCGGCGATCACCCGGCCGCGGCCGATCACGACGAGGTGGTCGGCGGTCAGCGCCATCTCGCTCATCAGGTGGCTGGAGACCAGCACGGTGCGCCCCTGGCCGGCGAGCTCGCGGGCCAGGTTGCGCACCCAGCGGATGCCCTCGGGGTCCAGGCCGTTGACCGGCTCGTCGAGGACGACGACCGGCGGCTCGCCGAGCAGCGCCACGGCGATGCCCAGCCGCTGCCCCATGCCGAGGGAGAACCGGCCGACCCGCTGCTCGGCGACGTCGCTGAGCCCGACCAGGTCGAGCACCTCGTCGACCCGCTTGACCGGGATGCCGTTGCTGGCGGCCAACCACCGCAGGTGGCTGCGGGCGCTGCGGCCCGGGTGCAGCGCCCGGGCCTCCAGCAGCGCGCCGACCGAGCGGAGCGGGGCGGGGACGTCGGCGTAGCTGCGGCCACCGATGGTGACGCTGCCGCTGGTGGGCCGGTCCAGGCCGACCATCATCCGCATCGTGGTGGACTTGCCGGCCCCGTTCGGGCCGAGGAAGCCGGTGACCCGGCCGGGCTCCACCGTGAAGCTGACGCCGTCGACAGCCGTCCTGGAGCCGTACGTCTTCGTGAGGTCCCGGGCGACGATCATCGCGGGGACCGCGGGTGCTGAGTGCCTGCTGAGGTCATGCCCAGAAGCCTGTCGGCGGGGCCGTTCCCGGTACATCGGGGAGCGCCCTGAACCTGCCCGGACCCGACCCTGAGGGCACCCGGACGGCACGCTCAGGGTCGGTCCCGGGCGGGGAGTCAGCCGACGCCGCGCTCGGCGGCGGTGGTGACGTGCACGCCGGTGGCGAAGTCGGCGGCCTGCTGCGCCGTCCAGCCCAGCGCCGGGGGCACCTGGATGCGCACCGGCTGGCCGGACGCGGGGTCGACGTAGAACAGCGAGAAGTCGAACGGGGCGGCGCTGCCGCCGCGGCCGGCCTCGGTGACCACGCGGCCGATGGTGGACCCGATCGTCACCTCGGTGCCCTCGGCCGGCATCGTCTCGTCCTGCGACATGAGCAGCACGGTGAGCTTCCCGACGTAGCTGTTCGGGTCGGTGCCGGGGACGCCGGACGGCCCGATGGTGAGCGCGTACTCGTCGGCGTCCAGCAGTGCCCAGCCGTCCGGCACCTCGTCGACGGCGTAGCCGGCCAGCTGCTCGCCGGTGTAGTCGACCAGCTGGATCGTGCCCGGCTCCAGCACCCGGTCGACGCCGGGGCCGGCCAGCGGGGCAGCCGGGGTCTCGGTGCTCCCGAGGGCGACAGCGCCCGCGAAGGCGCCGGCCATGACCAGCCCGGCGACCCCACCGCGGCGCAGCCGGCGGCGGTGGGCCGCCCGGCGCCCGCGGATCAGGTCGGCCCGGACGGTGTCGGGGTGGACCGCGGTGTCCACGTCGGCGGTGGCGTCGGTCAGCAGGGCGTGCACGTTCACGGGGCGCTCCAGGTCGTGGCGGGGGTCAGGGCGGAAGCGGGGGCCGGGCGGGACGGCGGGGGCCCGTCCTCCGGTGGGTCCGTCGGCGGGACGGCCAGCGCCCGGCGGAGCTGGTCCAGGCCCCGGGCGGTCTGGCTCTTGACCGTGCCCTGCGAGCAGTTCAGGACGTCGGCGGTCTCGGCGACGCTCAGCTCGTGCAGGTGCCGGAAGACGACGGCGGCCCGCATCCGCGGGGGCAGCTGCTCCAGCGCCGGCCGCAGCCGGGCCAGCCGCTCGTCGTCCGGCCCGCCCGCGGCCGGGGCCGGGGCGTCGGGCAGCTCCGCGCGGGGCTGCTCCCGCCGGCGCCAGGGCCGCCGGGTCTCGTCGATGAGGGCGTTGACCAGCACCCGGCGGGCGTAGGCGAACCGGGCCTCGGGGGCCCGCAGCCGCGGCCAGGCCAGGTAGAGCCGGGTGAGGCTCACCTGCACCAGGTCCTCGGCCAGGTGCCGGTCGCCGGCGGCCAGCAGGGTGGCGGTGCGCAGCAGGTCGCCGCGGGAGCCGGCCACGAAGGCGGAGAACGCCTCGTCCCGTTCTCGTCTCACCTGGTGTCCGTTCGGGTGGTGTCCGTTCGGGTGTCCGTTCGGTTCATGCCAGTGAGACGGAACCCGGACCCGCGAGGTTGCACGGTTCCCGAGCGCACCGTTGCGGCCGGCTCAGCCGCTGCTGGAGAAGAACGCGGAGCCGAGCAGCAGGCTGAGCAGGAACGCCCACCCGCCGGTCAGCCGGCGGGCCCCGGGCGGGGGCGCCGGCAGCCCGGGGAACGGTCCGGACAGGGCCAGGAACGCCGGTGGGCCGACCGGGGTCCAGGCCAGCCAGAACCAGGCCCAGCGGGTGGCGCGCGCCGGCACCGGGCCACCGACCAGCACGACCAGCACCCCCGCCGCGCCGAGGAACGCGACCGGCCCGACCCAGGAGGCCACCCGCCAGCCCAGCACCTCCGACCAGGACCACCACTCGGGCTGGGCGACGATGCGCAGCCCCGGGTCGTACCTGCGCAGCTCATCGGCCAGGCCGCCGGTGACCGCCGGGCGGGTGCCGTCCGGCGGCTGCTCCCCCGGGCTCACCTCCCACACCTCGGTGCGGTACGTGACCAGCCCCGGGCGCCACACCGCGGTCTGGACCGTCGAGCCGGTGGACCCCGGCGGCAGGCCCTCGGTCACCCCGACCTCCGCCACCTGCCCGTCGACGATCGCGAGGTGCAGCTGGTCCAACGAGGCCGCCCGCTGGCCGGTGAGCGCGACCGCCACCGCGACCGCCAGCCAGACCACCGCCAGCACCACCCGGAGCGCCGTCCACGGGTCGCGCAGCCAGGCCCGGGGCCGCGCCGGTGCATCGGGCGCGGGGGTCGGCTCCATGGCAGGACCGTAGGGCGCCGGCCCGCCGACGGAATCGGAACACGCTCGGCCGCTCCGCCGGGAACCGTGCCTCGGGTCAACCGCGGGCGCCGGCGACCCCCAGCACCGCGGCCAGCCCGAGGGCGCTGCGCGGGGCGTACGGCGCGCGCCACAGCCCGCCGTGCGCGGCGGCGTACGCCTCGTCCTGCCACGGGTGGGCGTGCGCCGGGCCCCCGCCGGTGTGCAGGTCGTGCACCAGCAGCGCGGCCATCAGCACGTTCGACGTCGCCGGGTCGAACACCTCCACCCCGAAGCGGTGCGCCCCGGCGTAGGCGGCGGCCAGTGCCCGGTTCTTCAGCACCGAGCGGGTGCGCGTCGGGGGCGCGACGTTGAGCGAGACGGTGGCCCCGGCGGCGCGGGCGACGGTCGCCCGCCAGCGCTGCACCCGCTTGGCCAGCGCGTAGTTGGGGCCCTGCTGCGGCACCAGGCTGTCGTTGATCCCCGGGTCGGCACCGGGCAGGTGGTTGCGCTGCAGCAGCCGGCCCGCCGACAGGGTGCGCAGCGGCCGGCCCAGCAGCTTCGCCGCCCGCGACCGGTCGGCGTACGCCGCCACCGACGCCGCCACCGCGTCCCGGGGCACGGCGAAGACGTCGGTGGGAGTGGCCAGGAAGGCCAGCGCGAGGTCGGGACGCCGCTGCTGCAGGCGCACGGTGAGCGCGTCGACCGCGGTCGAGACCCGCACGTTGGTGGCGCCGTCGGCGTAGACGTAGTTGCCGAGCACCAGGCTGCCGGGCAGGCCGAGCAGCCACTCGGCGACCTCGGGCACCTCGGCCACCAGGTCGGCCCCGGCCTCGGCGGCCGGGTCGGCGTGGTCGCGCCGGGCCGGCAGGAGCAGGGTGCCCGCGCTGCGCTGGGCGGTGTCCAGCACCCGCTGCCACAGCTCCACGCGGGGCAGGTCGACAGCGGCCACCTGGGCGCCCCAGCGCAGCAGGGCCGGGAGCGGGCCCATCTCGGCGCCGGCGCCCAGCACGGCGACCGTGCGTCCGTGCAGGGCCAGCCACTCCGGGTGGTCGAGCACCGTGCGCACCGCGTCGGCGCAGCTGGGCTCCACCACCCCACCGCTCACCCAGGCGTCCAGCCGGCGGCGGACGTCGTCCCCGCGCAGCCGCTGCCCGCGCCAGGGCAGGGTCAGCTCACGCTCGGGCTGCGCCTCGCCGCGCACCTCGACGGTGGTCGGCGACCGGCGGGGGGCGGCGGTGCGCAGCGCGCCCAGCTCGGCCTCCCCGTCGGGGCCGGCGACCCGCATCCGGGCGTGCAGGGAGTCCAGGCCGGCCGCGGCGACGGTGCGCGCCGCCGCGGGCGAGGCCAGACCCGCCTCCACCGTGCGCCGCACGTGCGCCAGGTAGCCGGCCCGCCAGTTCGTCTCGTGCTCGGCGGCGCGCGCCCCGGTCGGGTCGACGGGGCGCAGCGCGTCGGCGATCACCGCCCGGCCGACCGCGGCCGTGCTGCGCCGCCCGTCCGGGCCGGCCGGGAAGACGACGCCGCGCTGGTCCTGGTCACCGACAGGGGTCATCCGCCGATCCTGCCCGACCGGACGGGGCCGGCGCCCGGTGGAGGCGCCGGCCCGGGAGATCAGCTCCCGTCGCCGGGCTGGCCGATCCGGTCGTCGGCGAAGTCGCGGCCCTTGTCGATCTGCGAGTCGTGCGTGCCGCCGGTCTTCTGGTCGGCGAACTGCCCGCCCTTGTCCAGGCCCTTGTCGCTGACCTGCTCGCCCTTGTCGCTGTTCAGCGCGCCCTTGGCCTTGTCCATCATGCCCATGGTGTTCCCCCTCGGATCAGGCCGCGCCAGGCAACGCGGCGTCGGGGACTGCCATGCCCGGGACACGCCCCGGGAACACCTCATCGGTCCCGGGCAACCCGGTCCCGGACGACTCAGTTCCCGCCCGGGCCCACCGGCGCCCCCGCGGCCAGCCAGCGCAGCAGGGTGCGGACGGCGAACCCGGTGCCGCCCTTGACCACCTCGGCGGTGTCGCTGCCGGCGCGGGCCGGGCCGGCGACGTCCAGGTGCGCCCAGGGCAGGCCGCCGGTGAACGGCTGCAGGAACAGCGCCGCCGTCGTCGACCCCGGGTTGCCCGGCGCGTTGTTGGCGTCGGCGACGTCGGAGTCCAGCTGGGCGCGCAGGTGCGCGACGTGCTCCTCGGCCAGCGGCATCCGCCAGAACGACTCCCCGGCGTGTCCGGCGGCGGTCAGCAGCGCGTCGGCCAGCCCGTCGTCGGTGGCGTAGAGCCCCGCGGTGCGGGCGCCCAGCGCCGTCTTCATCGCACCGGTCAGCGTGGCGACGTCGACCAGGACCGTGGCGCCGAGCTCGGCGCGCGCGTGGGCCAGGGCGTCGGCGAGCACCAGCCGGCCCTCGGCGTCGGTGTTGCGCACCTCGGTGGTGCGCCCACCCACGTGCCGGATGACGTCGGCCGGGCGGTAGGCCGAGCCGGAGACCGCGTTCTCGGCGAGCGCGACCACCGCGGTGACCGCGACCGGCAGCTCCAGCCGGGCGGCTGCGTCGACGGCGGCGAGCACCGCGGCGGCGCCGGCCATGTCGGTCTTCATCTCCCGCATCCCGGCGGTGGTCTTGATCGACAGGCCGCCGGTGTCGAAGGTGATGCCCTTGCCGACCAGCACCGGGCGCCCCTCCCCCGCGCCGGGCGGCGCGTACCGGACGACGACCACCCGCGGCGGGGACGCGGAGCCACCGCCCACGGCGAGCACGCCGCCGAAGCCGCCGGCACGCAGCTGGTCGGGGCCGAGCACCGTGACCCCGACGTGCGCCAGGCCGGCCAGCCGGGTGCGGACCTGGTCGGTGAGCCAGGCGGGGGTCTTGGTGTCGCTGGGGGTGTTCACCAGGTCGCGGGCCCAGGCGACGGCGTCGGCGGCGACCGAGCCGGCCAGCTCCCCGGCGGCCACGGCCGGGTCGTCGGCGTCGGCGGCCACCACGGCGACCTCGGCCAGCCGGGGCGGGTGCGGGGCGGACGAAGTGCGGAAGCGGTACCCGGCCAGCACCACGGCCTCGACGGCGGCGCGCACCTCCTCGGCGCCGGCCGGGCCGGCGGCGGAGTCCAGCGGCAGCACCAGCCGGCGGGCGCCGTGCTCGGCGAGGGTCTGCGCGCGGCGCACCGCGACGCCCACGTAGCTGCGCAGCTCCGGGACGGTGCCGTCCCCGACGCCGACCGCGACCACGCTGCGCGGCCGCCGGCCCGGCACCGGCAGGTTGGTGATCCCGCCGGGCCGGCCGCCGTTGCCGGTGTCGGCCAGCGCGCCGGCCAGGAAGTCCGGGTCGATCACGGCCGGCTGACCGGCGTCCGGGCCGGTCAGCCAGGGCGGCAGGGCCCCCTGCGCGCCGACCGGCACCGCCAGCACGTCGTCGGGGCCGAGCGGGGGCAGCGTGGGCAGCACGGTGACCTGCGGGAACGGCGCGACCCCGGTCGCCGGCGTGGTGCCGGCGGCCGGGGCCGCGTCGTCGCCCGCGGGGCTGCCCGGGGGCAGGCTCGCGGCGGTGTTCAGCTGATCGCGCCCTTCAGGGCCTCGGAGAGGGCGCTCGCCTCGTCGGGGGTCAACTCGACGACGAGCCGGCCGCCACCCTCCAGCGGGACGCGCATGACCAGGCCGCGGCCCTCCTTGGTGACCTCGAGGGGACCCTCACCCGTGCGCGGCTTCATGGCCGCCATGCGTGCCTCCTTCGCCCGCCACCCGTGACCGGATGGTCGCGGTGTGGCACCTGTTGTGCAGAGAACCGGGTCCCATGATCCCGTATGGGGGGCGGATCGACCAACCCGGACCCTCCGGCGTGGCTCAGACGGGTCGGGCGGGACCGGCCCGGAAACACGTCGCGACGTGGTCGTCGACCATCCCGGTGGCCTGCATCAGCGCGTAGCCGGTGATCGGCCCGACGAAGCGGAAGCCGCGCCGCTTGAGCTCCTTGGCCATCGCCACCGACTCCGCCGAGGTGGCCGGCACGTCGGCGAGCGTGCGCGGCCGGGCCCGCGGCCCGGTCGGCGCGAAGGACCACAGCAACGCCGAGAGGCCCTCGGGGACCGTCAGCGCGGCCCGGGCGTTGGCGATCGCGGCGGTGACCTTCGCGTGGTTGCGGACGATCCCGGCATCGGCCATCAGCCGCGCCACGTCGTCGTCGGTGAACTCCGCGACCGCCGCGATCCGGAAGCCGGCGAACGCGGCCCGGAACGCCGGGCGCTTGCGCAGGATGGTGATCCAGGACAGCCCCGACTGGAAGGCCTCCAGGGTCAGCCGCTCGTAGAGGGCGTCGTCCCCCCGCAGCGGCACCCCCCACTCCTCGTCGTGGTACCGGACGTACTCGGGGGCACTGATGGCCCAGTCGCATCTCGGGCGGTCCACGGTCGACGACGTTAGCGTTCCCCGTCGTGCGCATCCTGATCACCGGAGGGGCGGGCTTCATCGGCTCCCACGTCGTCGCCGCCTGCCGGCAGGCCGGGCACGCGGTGCGGGTGCTCGACGCCCTGCTGCCCGCGGTCCACCCGGCCTATCCCGAGGGCGTGCCCGGGCTGGACGGCGTGGAGCTGCTGCACGGCGACGTCCGGGACGCCGCGACCGTCGACCGCGCGCTGGCCGGGGTGGACGCCGTCTGCCACCAGGCGGCGATGGTCGGCCTCGGCGTCGACGTGCAGGACATGCCCGACTACGCCGGGATCAACGACCTGGGCACGGCGGTGCTGCTGGCCGCGATGGCGCGCGCCGACGTCGGCCGGCTGGTGCTGGCCAGCTCGATGGTGGTCTACGGCGAGGGCCGCTACGAGTGCCCCGAGCACGGCGTCGTCCCCGCGGCGCCGCGCCGCCGGGCCGACCTGGACGCCGGCCGCTTCGAGCCGCCGTGCCCGGCCTGCGGGCGGCAGCTGAGCTGGGGCGAGGTCGGGGAGGACACCCCGGCCGACCCGCGCAACACCTACGCGGCGACCAAGCTGGCCCAGGAGCACCTGGCGTCGGCGTGGGCCCGCTCGACCGGCGGCGGCGCGATCGCGCTGCGGTACCACAACGTCTACGGCCCGCAGATGCCCCGGGACACCCCCTACGCCGGCGTCGCCTCGATCTTCCGGTCGGCGCTGGAGGGTGGCCGCGCGCCGCGGGTGTTCGAGGACGGCGGCCAGATGCGCGACTTCGTGCACGTCACCGACGTCGCCCGGGCCAACCTGCGGGCGCTGGAGACCGAGGCCCCCGACGCCGCGCTGCGGGCGTACAACGTGGCGTCGGGCGTGCCGCACAGCGTGGGCGACATGGCGGCCGCGCTGGCCGAGGCGTTCGGCGGCCCGGCGCCGGAGGTCACCGGCGAGTACCGGATCGGCGACGTCCGGCACGTGGTGGCCTCCCCCGCGCGGGCCGGGCACGAGCTCGGCTTCTCCGCGCGGGTGACCTTCGCCGACGGCATGCGCGAGTTCGCCACCGCCCCCCTGCGCCCCGCCCCCTGACCCCCGCTCTTCGCCGAAGTGGCCACTTCGGTGCAGAGCGAGGGTCAGCCGCGCAGGTCGAGCACCTCGATCGGCGCGCCCCGCCACAGCGTGCGGGTGGCCTGCTCCGGGTAGGGCCGCACGCCACCCCGCTCGCCGGCGTCGAACACCCGGGTGAGCGCCCCCTTCTCCTCGTACGCCGGCCAGCCGGGGTCGCCGTCGCGGGCGAAGGCGGTCCAGGCCCCCTGCAGCTGCGCGGAGACCTCGCCGGCCTCGGCCGGCGGCGGGCTGCCCAGCAGCTGCACCCCGAGCCCGACGTCCAGCCCGCCGAACACCAGCGGGACGTCGAGGGCGTGGCAGGCACCCAGCACCCCGCCGCCGCCCGGCGCGGGCCAGGTGAGCTCGTACAGGTGGGCCCGGCCACCGCCCGCGGTGTGCGCCCGGGCCAGGTCCAGGCTGGGCACCCGGAACATCCGGTCGGAGTGCGCCAGGACGAACAGCTCCTCGGGCCCGGCCTCCGGGTAGGCCGCCCGCATCCGGGTCTCCGGGGTCGGGCCGGGGCCGAAGACCCGCATCGCGGTGGCGGCCATCTCCTCGGTGACCGCGCCGACCTGACCGCCCAGCGCCAGGAACAGCCGCCACTCGTCCCGGTTGTGCCCGACCACCAGCGGCACGTCGCGGGCGGCGCCGGCGGTCAGGCCGGTCCACGGGTCGGTGGGCAGCACCTGGCCGTCGACCACCGGGGAGAACGGCGTCGGGGTGTGCGCCACCAGGCCCCAACGGTCCAGCTCCGGCAGCCGGCGGTCCAGCTGGGCCAGCGCGTCCACCAGCCGCTGCGGCGGGACGTCGGCGAGCGCGGCGGCCGAGCCCGGCAGGTCCAGCGGCGCGACCAGCTCGGCGGTCACGTCGCGGGCCAGCTCCGGGGTGAACCAGGTGCCCGGCACGCTTTGCAGCACCGCCCGGGAGAACAGGCCGGTGACCGTGGGCATCACCAGCAGCCCGGCGATGATCCCCGCGCCGGCCGACTCCCCGAACAGCGTCACCTGCGCCGGGTCCCCACCGAAGGCCGCGATCTCCTCCTGCACCCAGCGCAGCGTCGCCGCCACGTCGAGCAGCGCCCGGTTCGCCGGTGCACCGTCGAGCTCCGCCCAGCCCTCCACCCCCACCCGGTGGTTGGCGGTGACCACCACCGCGCCGGTGCGGGCGAGGGCCCCGCCGTCGTAGTCGGGCGCGTCCGCGCTGCCCAGCCGGTAGGCGCCGCCGTAGACCCACACCAGCACCGGCAGCCCGGTGGCGCCGGGGTCCGGCGTCCAGACGTTGAGGGTCAGCCAGTCGGTCGGGTCGTGGCGCACCGGCCCGGTGGGCGGCGGCACCGGGGGCGGCGGGCCCATCGGCGCCTGCGGCGGCGGGGGCCCGAAGACGTCGGCCTCCCGGACGCCGTCCCACGGCCGGGCCGGTCGGGGCGCCTGGAAGCGCAGCGGGCCCACCGGCGGCGCGGCGAACGGGATGCCGCGGAACACCGCGAGCCCGGCTTCGGTGCGCCCGCGCAGCGCGCCCGCACGGGTGCGGACCACCGGCGACGTCGACGGTTCGGTCATGGCTCTCCTCGGAGGGTGGGGGTCAGGGAACGGCGCTGTCGACCTCGGTGAGTTCCGAGCGGCGCGGGCGGGTGGGGCTGCGGCGAGTGGCGAGCGCGCAGCCGAGCAGCACCAGCGGCAGCCCGACGGCGAGGCCCGGGGTGAACGGCTCGTCGAGCAGCAGCACCCCCAGCAGGACGGCGACCGCCGGGTTCACGAAGGTGATCACCAGGGCCCGCTGCGGGCCGGCCTCGCGGATGAGCGCGAAGAACAACGCCATCGCCAGCGCCGTGCACACCAGCCCGAGCGCGGCCAGCGACACCAGCGCGTCGGCCGGGGCACCGGGCAGCTGCCCCAGCTGCGGCAGCGCGAACGGGGCGTAGACGACCGCGGTGACCGTCAGCGCGATCGAGGCCGCCGCGACGCCGGGGACGTCGGGCAGCGCGCGGCTGACCACCATCGGCGCGGTGGCGTAACCGATCACCACCAGCCCCACGGCGCCGATCGCGGACAGCTGGGCACCGGCGACGTCCAGCCCGAGCAGCGCGGCGATCCCGACGACGCCGATGAGCATGCCGAGCACCCGCACCGGGGAGAGCCGGTCCTCCTCGCCGGCCAGCCGGGCGGCGAGCGCAGCGACGAACGGGACGGCGGCCACCAGCAGCCCGGTGAGCGAGCTCGACAACGACTGCTCGGCCCAGGACAGCAGCAGCCACGGGCCGGTCATCTCCAGCACGGTGAACAGCAGCAGCGCCCGCCAGTGCCGCAGCGCCGGACGCAGCTGACCGCGCGCGATGGTCCAGGGCAGCAGCACCGCGGCGCCGATGACGCAGCGGGCGAAGACCACCAGCACCGGGGAGAACTCACCGACGGCGACCTTGATGAGCAGGTAGGGCGCGCCCCAGATCAGCGACATCGCGACGAACAGCGCCCAGCCCCGCCGGCTCACCGAGCCACCCCCGACGTCCGCACGCGGCCATCCTGGCCCACGCCCCGCGCCGTCGTCAGCACGGTCACCACTCGGTGCGGACGACGACCTCGATCACCAGCGCGAGCACCACCGAGGCAGCGAGCCACCCGCGGCGCTGCCGGGCCGGCAGGAACGCGGTGGCGACCAGCAGCCAGACGTAGAACGGCAGCCAGATCCGCTCGGTCTCCCCGCGCACCAGCCCGGTGGCGTCGGAGACCAGCATCCCGGCGAGCGCGGCCAGCGGAACCAGCGCCAGCCGGTGCCGGCGCAGCGAGGCGAGACCGGCCACCGCGGCCGGGCCGATGGCCAGCGCGGCGGCGGCCAGGTTGCTGAAGAGGAAGAAGGGCAGCGGCCGGTTGGCGTAGGACGGCCCCGAGCGCACCCGGTCACCGGCGGCGCCGAAGCCCTCCAGCCACCAGTAGCCGCCGGCCGCGAACGCGGCGACCACCAGCAGCACGCCGACCGCGCCGACGCCGAGCACCCGGGCCACCCCGGCCCAGCCGAGCCGGCCGCGGTGCACCAGCACGACGACGAGCACGACCAGGCCGAGCGCGGTGAGGCCGAAGGAGAGGAAGAGCGCCAGCCCCATGAGCAGCCCGCCGCCCAGGGCCCGCAGGTCGGCGCCGAGGCCCGGCGCGCGGGCGGCCGCCGTCGCCAGCAGCGCGACCCCCCAGGCGGCCACCCCGGCGAACAGGGCGTCGGCGCTGGTGGCCACCCAGAGCGCGACCGGCGCGAGCACCAGGAACGGCGCGACCACCCGGGCGCTCCCCTCGTCGGCCACCGCCCGCACCGTGACCAGCACCGCGGGGACGGCGAGCGCACCCCCGGCGATGCACAGCGCCGCGGCCCAGCCGAGCCCGCTCAGGCCCAGCCGGTCCAGCAGCACGAAGGCGAGCAGGGCGCCGGGTGGGTGCCCGGCGACGTGGGTGGTCCACGGGTCGGCGGCGTCGGCCGGCACCGAGGCGACGAAGCCGGTGAGGAACTCCCCGATCCCACCGACCCGCGGCACGTCGTTCGGGTACTCGTAGACCGACCCGAGCGGCTCGGTCAGCCGGTGCACCCCGGAGCTCAGCGCGAGCGCGACCGCCCAGCCGGCCGCGGCGAGCGCGGAGGCCGGCAGCAGCAGCCGCCAGCGCAGCCGGGTGGCCAGCGCCGGCCCCCACAGCACCCCGGCCAGCCCGACGGCCACCGGCAGCAGCACCGCCGGGGTGAGCACCGGGTCGAACCCGCCCCGCAGCACCCAGCCGCCGAGCAGGTGCAGGCGCACGCCGTCCTCGGTCAGCCGCCAGCCGATCAGGCCCATGACCACGACGAACACGGCCACTCCGGCGACGGCCAGCGGCGGCACCCACGGCCGGCGCTGCTCACCCGCCGGGGACTCGACCGGAGCGGGCGCCGTCTGCACGGTTCCCGAGCGTAGGCGGACGCCCCGCCCCGCGTTCTCGCCGAAGTGGCCACTTCGGCGAGACGGGCGCATCCGATCGGTGGTCCACGACCGAAGAGCAGGCGATGATCGTGGAACCCGGCTACCGTCCGTCCGTGCCGGACGTCGTCTTCCCCTGCCTCGACGAAGCCGGGGCGCTGCCCGCGGTGCTCACCCGGCTGCCCGCCGGCTACCGCGCGATCGTCGCCGACAACGGCTCGACCGACGGATCGGCGCAGATCGCCGCCGACCACGGCGCGACCGTCGTCTCCGTGCCGCAGCGGGGCTTCGGCGCGGCCGCGCACGCCGGACTGGAGGCGGCCACCGCCGACGTCGTCTGCTTCTGCGACGCCGACGCCTCGATGGACCCCGCCGACCTGCCGCGGGTCGCCGGCCCGGTGCTGGCCGGCGAGGCCGACCTGGTGCTCGGCCGCCGCCGCCCCACGCACCGCAGCGCCTGGCCGCTGCACGCCCGGGTCGCCAACACCGCGCTGAGCGTGATGCTGCGCCGCCGCACCGGGCTCGCGCTGCACGACCTCGGCCCGATGCGCGCCGGACGACGGGAGGCGCTGCTCGCGCTGGGCATCACCGACCGCCGGTTCGGCTACCCGCTGGAGATGGTCACCAAGGCGGCGGACGCCGGGTGGCGGATCGTCGAGGTCGACGTCGACTACGCCCCGCGGGCCGAGGGGACGAAGTCGAAGGTCACCGGGACCGCACTCGGCACGCTGCGCACGATCCGGGACATGCGGGAGGTGCTGGCGCGATGAGCGCGACCCAGCTGCTGGTGATCACCAAGGCCCCGGTGCCCGGCCGGAGCAAGACCCGGCTCACCCCGCCCTGCACGCCGGAGCAGGCGGCCGCCATCGCCTCGGCGGCCGTCGGCGACACCCTCGACGTGGTGCGGGCGGCGGCGGTGCAGCGCCGGGTGGTGGCCCTGGACGGCGCGCCCGGCGACCTGGACCTGTCCGGCTGCGTCGTCGTCCCGCAGGTCGACGGCGACCTGGGCACCCGGCTGGCGCACGCCTTCACCGACGCGATGGCCGGGCCCGACGGCGCGCTGCCCACCCTGCTGATCGGGATGGACACCCCGCAGGTGACGCCGGAGCTGCTCGCCGACTGCCTGACCCGGCTGGTCGAGGGCGGACCGGGGACGGCGGTGCTCGGCGTCGCGCCGGACGGCGGCTGGTGGGCGCTCGGGCTGCACTCCCCCGACGGCGCGCAGGTGCTGCCCGCCGTGCCGATGTCCCGGGAGGACACCGCGGTGCTCACCCGCGCCGCACTGGAGGGCGCCGGGCTGACCGTGCTGGACCTGCCGGTGCTCACCGACATCGACCACTTCCCCGACGCCGTCGCGGTGGCTGCCCGGTGCCCCTCGGACAGCCGGACCCGGCGCATCGTGGACGGGGTGGCGGCAGGGCTGCCGTGACCGCACCCCTCGACCGGCTGCTCGGCGCTCGGTTGCCCGCCCCGCCGGACGGCCTGCGCCGCGGCCCGTTCCGGCGCGGTGCGTTCGCCAGCCCGCTGCACTCCGAGCGCCGCTCCGCCCGGGTCGGGGTGTGGCTGGGCGCGGCCTTCGGAGTCTGCTTCGGCACCGGGCTGGTCAGCCACCTCATCCAGGAGCCGCCCGGCTGGTTCGTCTGGCCGGCCGGGCCGGTGTGGCTGTACGGGGTCACCCAGGGCGTGCACGTCACCGTCGGGCTCACCGCGATCCCGCTGCTGCTGGTGAAGCTCTGGACGGTCTACCCGAAGCTGTTCGAGTGGCCGCCGGCCGGTTCGCCGTCCCGGGTGGTCAGCCGGCTGTCGATCCTGGTGCTGGTGGGCGCGACCACGTTCCAGCTGGTCACCGGCCTGGTCAACACCGCGCAGTGGTACCCGTGGGGCTTCTTCTTCCCCGACACCCACTACTGGACCGGCTGGATCGCCGTCGGCGCGGTGGCCGTCCACGTCGGCGCGAAGGCCCCGCAGATCCGCCGCGGGCTGGCCCGCCGCGGATCGCCCGGCGCCGTCGCCGGCCTCGCCCCCGCGCAGGCCGCGGAGCTCACCGCCGACGACGAGGCGGCCGAGCACCAGGCGGTCTCCCGGCGGGCGTTCGTGCTCGCCGCCGGCGCGGGCGCCGGGGCGGTCACGCTGACCATGGCCGGGCAGACGTTCTCCCCGCTGGCCGACGTCTCCGTGCTCGCTCCCCGCCACCCCGGCGTCGGGCCGCAGGACCTGCCGGTGCGGCAGACCGCGGAGCGGGCCGGGGTGACCGGGACCGCCGTCGACCCGGCCTACCGGCTCACCGTCGCGGGCCCCGACCCGCTCGAGCTCACGCTGGCCGACCTGCAGGCCTTCCGGCAGCACACCGTCGACCTGCCGATCACCTGCGTGGAGGGCTGGAGCGCGGGCGGCACCTGGACCGGGGTGCGGCTGGCCGACCTGCTGGCCGAGGCCGGGCTGCCCCGGGACACCGAGGTCGTCGTCGAGTCGCTGCAGCCCGGCGGGCTGTACCGGACCTCGGTGGTGGCGCCACCGCACGCGCGCAGCCCGCTCACCCTGCTCGCCCTGCAGCTGCAGGGTGAGCCGCTGGACCTCGACCACGGCTACCCGGTGCGGCTGATCGGGCCGAACCGGCCCGGGGTGATGCAGACCAAGTGGGTCACGGCGGTGCGGCCGGCATGAGCCTGGAACGGGAGAGCAGCCGGGAGCGCGACCCGCGGGCCGCGGAGCTGGTCCCGGCCGACCCGTACGCCGCGGACCCCGACCGGCCGCTGACCTCGGCGCTGCGGCCGTGGTGGCGCTGGCTGTTCGTCGTGCCCGGGCTGGCCGCGGTGCTGTGGGGCGGCTGGAACCTGGTCACCGCCGGCTCGCGGATTCCGCTGGGTTCGTGGGCCACCTGGTTCGTCGGCAGCGCCCTGCTGCACGACCTGGTGATCGCGCCGGTCTGGATCGGGCTCGGGTGGCTCGCCGCCCGGCTCCTGCCCGCGCCGGCCCGGCCACCGGTCGTCGTCGCGGCGGTGGTGAGCGGGGTGCTCACCCTGGTGACGCTGCCGTTCCTGCTCACCCCCGGCGCGAGCCCGGCCAACCCGTCGTTCCTGCCCCGGGAGTACGGCCGCAACCTGCTGCTGATCGTGGTCGCGGTCTGGCTGGTCGCCGCGGTCTGGACGGTGGTCGCCGTGCGACGGGCCCGCCGGACGACGACTTCCTCGTGATCACCACGGGCTGAGCGCGGTCATCCCGGCGGGGAGGCAGCGTTGAGCCCGAGGTGATCACCGGCCCGGCGTGCTCAGCCGAGGGAGCGGGCTGCCCGGTCGACCATCCGGCGGCTGGCCGCGGTGCCGGCCAGCACCAGCGCGCAGCCGACGACGACGGAACCGGCGAACAGCACCAGCCCGACCGGCTCCTGGGCGAGCGAGTCGGCGAACGGGGTGATCATCAGCAGCGCGGTGAGCGAGGCCCCGCCCACGCACACCGCCAGCGGCAGGGCGGTCTCCCGCATCCGGGCGGCGTGCAGCGTCCCCACCTCGGTGCCGGCCAGGTGCAGCGCCCGGTACTCGGCGGCGGAGTCCAGCGCCCGACCGGCCTGGGTGACCCCGGTGGAGACCGCGGCCAGCAGCGCGGCGATCACCAGGGTCACCGCCGTCCCGGTGGCGATGTCGATGCCCAGGTGGTCCTCCCCTTCCGCGGTGGCGGCCATCGCCGGGCTGAGGCTGAGCAGCCCGGCCACGAAGGCGATCAGGGCGACCCCGCCGACGCTGCGCCAGGCCGCCTTCGGGTCGTCGATCAGCCGCCGCGCGGCCAGCAGGGTGGGCACGCTGTGCGCCCGGCGGACGGCGACCCGGCCGACCACCGTCACCAGCCACGGCCCGACCAGGGTGAACACCCACATCGCCCCGGCCAGGCTGCCCAGCAGCAGGGCGAGGACGACCACGAGCTCGGCCTGGACCATCCCGTTGGCGGTGGCCACGAACACCCCGCCGAGCACCACCAGCGGCACCAGCCGGGTCCAGGACAGCCCCTTCGGCGGCAGCCGGCGGGCCACCCCCAGCGGGGTGATCGCCACCCGCCGCAGCGCGGCGAGCGCGGAGGCCAGCGCCACCAGCGGGACGGCCGGCAGGGCGAGCGCCGCCCAGCTGCCCACCCACAGCTCGGCGACGTCGAAGGTGCGCCCCTGGAAGGGCAGCAGCGCGACCAGCGGCAGCGTCACGCCGTAGAGCACCGCGCCGAGCAGCGCCCCGGCCACCGCCTGGGTCAGCGCCTCGGCCACCGCCATCGCCGACACCTGACCGGTGGTCGCCCCGGCCAGCCGCAGCGCGGCCATCCGGGCGTTGCGCCGGGCGACCGCCAGCCGGGCCGCCGCCCCGCCCAGGGTCACCAGCGGCACCAGGATCAGCGCGGCCGCGGTCAGCGACAGCACCACGTAGATCTCGCCGATGCCCTCGCCCTGCCCCTCGGCGCGCTCGACGAAGGCCCGCACCCCGCCGAGGGTCGTCAGCAGCGCCCAGGTCACCGCGGTGAACGCGAGCACCGCCAGCCCGGTGGTCAACCGGTCCCCGCCCTGCCTCCGGGCCAGCCCCGCCCACAGCCGCAGCGCGGCGATCACCGCGGCACCCCGCCCGCGACCGGGGTGGTGCGCCGGTCGTCGACCAGCCGGCCGTCGGCCATGGTCACCACCCGGTCGCAGCCGGCGGCCACCCGGTCGTCGTGGGTGACGACGACGAGCGCGGCACCCGCGGCCGAGGTCGCGGTGACCAGCAGCCGCAGCACCTCCTGACCGGTGGCGGCGTCCAGGGCGCCGGTCGGCTCGTCGGCGAACACCACGCCGGGTTCGCCCACCAGCGCGCGGGCGATCGCCACCCGCTGCCCCTGCCCACCGGAGAGCTCCCCGGGCCGGCGCTGCTCCAGCCCGGCCAGCCCGAGCCGGCCCAGCCACTCCGCCGCCCGGGCGGTGGCCAACCGGCGGCCGGCGCCGGCGAGCATCAGCGGCAACGCCGCGTTCTCCACCGCCGGCAGCTCCGGCAGCAGCTGCCCGGACTGGAAGACGAAGCCGAAGTCGGTGCGGCGCAGCGCGGTGCGCCGGGCATCGGAGAGCCGGGCGAGGTCCTGCCCACGCCAGGTCACCGACCCCGAGGTGGGCCGCACGATGCCCGCCAGCACGTGCAGCAGCGTCGTCTTGCCCGAGCCCGACGGGCCCATCACCGCCAGCGAGCCGGAGCCGACGTCGAGGTCGACGCCGGCGAGGGCGTGCGCCGCGGTCGGGCCGGCGCCGTAGGTCATCCGGACGTCGCGGGCGGAGAGCACTGCTGTCATGCCCTGATCGTCGGGTGGCCGGGCCCCCGGCCGCGTCGCCCCGGGGGTGGATCCCCACGGCCCCGGGTCCACCGGCGGTCGTACGACCGCCGGGAGGCGGGCCCCGGGCCGCGCCCCGTCAGCAGTCGAACACCGACCAGCAGATGTCGTTGCGCACTCGCTGGTCGTCGAGGACGAGCGCCCGGATCGCCGCCGGGAGCTGGTCCCGCTGCCACCGGCACTCGGCTCGCCCGGCGAGCTCCCCCGCCCCCTCCGGTGCGGCCGCACGCACCGCCTTGATCGCGTAGGCGGCAGCGCCGAGGTCGTGCGCGGCGACGTGAGCGACGGCTCCGGCCTGACCGGCGGCGTAGGCGGCATGGCGTGCGGCCCCGCGAAGCTCCCGGGCCGCGCCCATGGCATGACCGCCCGCCGCGCGCGCCTGCATCATCGGGAGCTCACCCCGCACCCAGGCGCGGGCTGCGGCGATCGCCGCGCGCGGCCGGGGGTCCCCGGGCCGGGCCGACTCGAAGAGCGGGAGGACGTGCTCGGCGCACGAGGCCGCCCAGAGCGCGAGGAGCTGGTGGTCCGGGTCGGTGAGGGTGCCGCCACGGCGGATCGTCACGAGCCGGGGGTCCCGGACCTCGGGCAGGATCACGGTGGCGCCCCTCTCGTCCGGCAGCGACACGTCGGGTGTGGGGGTCAGTGGACCACCGCGAGCGTTTCCCCCGCGAGGTGGCCGGGCAGCGAGAGGCGACCGCCGACGCCCGCCGAGGGAGCACCGTGACCGAGCCCGCCGCCGACTCCCGCGACCGCCGCCGGCTCCGGTGGGCCGGCCTGCTGTTCGGCGTCGGCGCGATGGGCGCGATCGACGAGATCGTCTTCCACCAGCTGCTGCGCTGGCACCACTTCTACGACCGGGCCGGCGGCGACGCGGCGCTGGTCTCCGACGGCCTGCTGCACGCCGTCACGTGGTCGGTCACCGTCGCCGGGCTGGCGCTGCTGGCCGATGTCCGCCGGCGGCGCGCCTTCGCGCCGCGCACCTGGTGGGGCGCGGTGCTCGTCGGCGCCGGGGCCTTCCAGACCTTCGACGGCGTCATCGACCACAAGGTGCTGCGGGTGCACCAGGTCCGTTACGGCGTCGACCTGCTGGCCTACGACATCGCCTGGATCGGCGCGGGCGTCCTCCTGCTGGCCGCCGGTCTGGTGCTGCTGTCGCGCGAGCGCACCCCCGTGGCCGGCCGGTGAGCGCCGCCCCGTGAGGAGCCCCCGGTGAGCGGCGCCGTCCTCGCCGTCCTGGCCCTGCTGGCGCTGGGCTACGTGCTGGCCGCGGTCGACCAGCGCTGGTCACCGCTGCGGACGGCGAGCTGGCTGGCCGGGCTGGCCGTGGCGGCGGCCGGGCTGACCGGTCCGCTGGCCGCGGCGCACGGCGACCTGCGGGCGCACCTGGCCGCCCACCTGCTGGCCGGGATGGTGGCGCCGCTGCTGCTGGTGCTGGCCGCCCCGGTCACCCTGCTGCTGCGCGCGCTCCCGGTCGGCCGGGCCCGGGTGGTGAGCCGGCTGCTGCGCTCGGCGCCGGCCCGGGTGCTCGGCGACCCGTTCGTGGCCACCGCGGTCAACGTGGGCGGGCTGTGGGTGCTGCACGGCAGCGGGCTGCTCGGCACCGTCGTCCACTCCCCCGGCTGGCACCTGCTGGTCTCGGTGCACGTGCTGCTGACCGGCTGGCTCGCCACCGCCGCCGTCCTCGCCGTCGACCCGGCACCGCACCGCCGCGGGGTGGTCGCCCGCGCCGTGGCGCTGGGCGCCGGGATGGCCGGGCACGACGTGCTGGCCAAGTGGCTGTACGCCCACCCGCCGGCCGGCGTGACGCACGCGGAGGCCGGCGCGCGGCTGCTCTACGACGGCGGCACCGTCGTGCACGTGGTCATCGCCGCGCTGCTCTGGCGGCAGTGGTACCGCAGCCGGAACGCGGTCCGGGACGCCGAGCAGGCGGCCGGTCAGCGCCCGTGGGCGCGGGCGTAGGCGGCGAAGCGGCGCAGCGAGACCCGGTAGGCGGCGGCGATCACCGGGCGCGCCAGCGGCCAGCCGGCCCGGCCGAGCGCGCCCAGCGGCAGGTCGATCTCCTCGGTCCAGACGAACGTCGAACCGCCCTCGCCGCGGGGCAGCACCTCGAAGGTGCCGGTGCCGCGCACCACCTTGCCGGTGTGCCGGACGTCGACCCGCCGCGGCGCCTCCCAGCGGGTGACCAGCATCGTGTCGAGCACGCCGAGCCGGCGGCCGCCGCGCAGCCCGAACGGCAGCCGGACGCCGGTGACCGCGGCGATCCGCCCGCCCACGCCCTGCGCGCCGGAGTCCTCGTCCGGCTCGACGTCGGTGAGCAGCATCCACTCGCCCTGGCGGTTCCAGTCGACCAGCGCGGCGAAGACCTGCTCCGGCGGTGCGTCGACGTCGATCTGCTCGACCAGTTCAGGCACCGGTGCGCTCCTCGTGTTCGGTGGTGGGGTCTTCGGCGGGGACGGCTTCCCCGGCGTCCGGGTCGTCGCGGCGGGCCGCGTCGGCGCGGAGCGCGGCGATCTCCTCGTCGCGCTCGTCCAGTGCCTGGGCCAGCTGCTCCAGCAGCCAGTCGACCTCGCTCATCCGGTAGCCGCGCACCGTGACCGACATCCGCAGCGCGCGCACGTCGTCGGCGGCCACCGGGCGGTCGTCGGGCAGCTCGACCGGGGAGCGCCCGGGGTCGGCCGGCGGCTGGGTCTCCCCCCGGCCCAGCAGCAGCGAGGCGCCGAGGAACAGCAGCCCACCGACGACCAGCAGGCCGACGACGAAGACGACCGCGGACACGGTCAGTCGTCGACCGGGGCCGGCGGCGGGGCGTCGGCGACCGGGTCGCGTTCCCGCTCGGCCTCGGCCGCGGAGATGATCGCCACGGCCTCGGCGACGTCGTCGGTGACGTGCAGCAGCTCGAGGTCCTTCGGGCCCACCGTGCCGGCCTCGGCCATCGTGGTGCGGATCCAGTCCAGCAGCCCGGACCAGTACTGCGAGCCGAACAGGATCACCGGGAAGCGGGTGACCTTGCGGGTCTGCACCAGGGTGAGCGCCTCGAACAGCTCGTCGAGGGTGCCGAAGCCGCCGGGGAGGATCACGAAGGCCTGCGCGTACTTGACGAACATCGTCTTGCGCACGAAGAAGTAGCGGAAGCTGATGCCGACGTCGACCCACTCGTTGAGGTCCTGCTCGAACGGCAGCTCGATGCCCAGGCCGATCGACAGGCCGCCGGCGTCGCAGGCGCCCTTGTTCGCCGCCTCCATCGCGCCCGGGCCGCCGCCGGTGATCACCGCGTAACCGGCCTCGGCGAGCGCGGCGCCCAGCTGCACCCCGGTCTCGTAGTACGGGGAGTCGCGCGGGGTGCGCGCGCTGCCGAACACGCTGACGGCGCGCGGCAGCTCGGCGAGCAGGCCGAAGCCCTCGACGAACTCGCTCTGGATCCGCAGCACCCGCCACGGGTCGGTGTGCACCCAGTCGCTGGGGCCGCCCCGGTCCAGCAGCCGCTGGTCGGTGGTCGAGCCCTCGGTCTGCGAGTCGGGCTCACCACCGCGCAGGGTGATCGGGCCCCGGTGCCGGGTGGGGCGCGGCCGGCGGCCGTTCTCGGTCGAGCTCATGCGTCGCTCCCGCTGAGGTAGGCGATCAGGGCGTCCTCGGCCGGCTGCAGCCGGTCGATGCGCGTGTACTCCCCGACCTGGTGGGCGAGGTTGGGGTCTCCGGGTCCGTAGTTGACCGCGGGGATGCCGAAGGCGGCGAACCGGGCCACGTCGGTCCAGCCGAGCTTGGCCCGGGGCGGCTGCCCGACGGCCGCGACGAAGTCTGCCGCCGCGGGCTCGCCGAGCCCGGGCAGCGCGCCGCCGGAGGAGTCGGTGACCTCGTACGTCACCCCGGCGGCCAGCGCGTCGGCGAACACCTCGCGCACGTGCGCCTCGGCGGCGTCCTCGTCGCGGTCGGGGGCGTAGCGGAAGTTCACCGTCACCCGGCACTCGTCGGGGACGACGTTGCCGGCGACACCGCCCTCGATCCGCACCGCGTTGAGCCCCTCCCGGTACTGCAGGCCGTCGATCTCCACCTGCCGCGCCTGGTACCCGGCCAGCGTCGCGAGGATGCCCGCGGCGCCGTGGACGGCGTTGACGCCCAACCAGGACCGGGCGCTGTGCGCGCGCGTGCCGGGGACGGTGAGGACGACGCGCAGCGTGCCCTGGCAGCCGCCCTCGACGACGCCGTCGGTGGGCTCGAGCAGGATCGCCAGGTCGCCGTAGAGCCAGCCGCGCCGCTCGCGGGCCACCCGGCCCAGCCCGTTGCGGGTCGCCTCGATCTCCTCGCAGTCGTAGAAGACGAAGGTGAGGTCGCGGGCCGGCCGGGCGCCGGGCACGCCGAAGCGGGCGGCCAGCCGCAGCATCACCGCGTCACCGGCCTTCATGTCGCTCGTGCCGCAGCCGTAGAGCCGCTCCTCGCCGTCGACGGTCTCGATCCGGCTGGGCAGGTTGTC
Source organism: Modestobacter sp. SYSU DS0904 (assembly GCF_054051115.1). Lineage (NCBI taxonomy): Bacteria > Bacillati > Actinomycetota > Actinomycetes > Geodermatophilales > Geodermatophilaceae > Modestobacter > Modestobacter sp. SYSU DS0904. Next base: position 138,299 of record NZ_JBJHAQ010000006.1, read on the forward strand.
GGCGATCGGCACGGTGTCCAGGTGCCCGGCGAGCACGATCCGGGTGGGCAGGTCGAGGTTGGTGCGGGCCAGCACGGTGTTGCCGACCCGCTCGACCTCCAGCCCACCCAGCTCGCGCAGCGCCGCCTCGACCGCGTCGGCCAGCGGCTGCTCCGCCCCGGAGACCGACGGGGTGTCCACCAGCGCCCGGGTGAGGGTCAGCACGTCGGCGGTCAGGTCCAGCGGGACGGGATCGGTCACGGGCCGAGCGTAGTGATCGCGGCTGGGTAGCCTGGTTCGCCGTGACGACACCTGCAGAGACCACGGGCGCCAACGGCGTCGGCATCGCCACCCTCAGCGCCGACGGCACCGTGCTCGACGTCTGGTACCCGGCCCCCTCGCTGAGCTCCGCCGACCAGGGCGGCAGCGGCACCCAGCAGCTGGGCGTGCTGGAGCTGGAGGGCCTGCTGGGCCCGGACTTCTCCGGGCTGGTCCGCTCCGACGAGGTGCGCGGGGTGGCGTCGGTCGCCGTGGCGACCACCATCGCCGACCTCACCGAGCCCCCGGCCGACGCCTACGACGCGTGGCTCCGGCTGCACCTGCTGTCGCACCGGCTCGTCCGGCCGCACGGGGCCAACCTGGACGGGGTCTTCGGCCTGCTGGCCAACGTGGCGTGGACCAGTGCCGGCCCGGTGCTCGCCACCGAGCTGGACGCCGCCCGGGCCCGGATCCGCGCCGCCCACGGGCAGCTGACCGTCTTCGGGGTGGACAAGTTCCCCCGGATGGTCGACTACGTCGTCCCCTCGGGCGTGCGGATCGCCGACGCCGACCGGGTGCGGCTGGGTGCTCACCTGGCCGAGGGCACCACGGTGATGCACGAGGGCTTCGTCAACTTCAACGCCGGCACCCTCGGGCCGTCGATGGTGGAGGGCCGGATCAGCGCGGGCGTCGTGGTGGGGCGGGACTCCGACGTCGGTGGCGGCGCCTCGATCATGGGCACGCTGTCCGGCGGCGGGAAGCAGGTCATCTCCATCGGCGAGGGCTGCCTGCTGGGCGCCAACGCCGGCATCGGCATCTCCCTCGGCGACCGCTGCGTGGTCGAGGCCGGCTGCTACGTCACCGCGGGCGTCAAGATCACCCTGCCCGACGGCTCGACGGTGAAGGCCGCGGAGCTCTCCGGCCGCGACGGGCTGCTGTTCCGCCGCAACTCGGTGACCGGAGCGCTGGAGGCCACCCCGCGCGACGGCGACTGGGGCTCGCTCAACGCCGCACTGCACGCAAACTGAGGCTGTCCCGGCCCGTCGGCCCGGCTGCAGGGGCCCGCGCCGAGCGGAGCGAGGTGCGGGGGGCAGCCGGGTCCTTTATCTAGCATCGGCGGCGATGGCGAGCTCCCCGGGTACGGCGCGGCGGGCCCCGGCCCGGTCGGGGCGTCCCCCGGCCCGGACGGGGCGTCCCCCGGCCCGGTCGGGGCGTCCCCCGGCCCGGCCGCCGGCGCGCCCCACCCGCCGCGCGCCGTCGCGGAGGCGCCCCCGGCGGCGGCCCGTCGGTCCGGTGGTGCTGGCGCTGGTGGCGCTGCTGATCGGCGGGCTGGCGGTCTGGCAGTCCGGGGACGAGAGTGCACCGGTGGCCAGCGGGACCTGCACGGTGACCGGGTCGGACGTCACCGTGACCACCGAGCAGGCGGCCCACGCCGCCACGATCGCGGCGGTCGCCCGCTCCCGGGGGCTCCCCACCCGGGCGACGGTGATCGCCCTGGCCACCGCCCAGCAGGAGTCGCGGCTGCGCAACCTGGACTACGGCGATCGCGACTCCCTCGGCCTGTTCCAGCAGCGACCGTCCCAGGGGTGGGGCAGCCCCGAGCAGGTGCAGGAACCGGTGTACGCCGCCGGGAAGTTCTTCGACGGCCTGGTCCGGGTGCCCGGCTGGGAGACCGGTGACCTCACCACCGTGGCTGACGCCGTCCAGCGCAGCGCCTTTCCGCTCGCCTACCGACAGTGGACCGGGATGGCCGAGAGCCTGGGCGCTGCTCTGACGGCGGACGAACCTGGCCGGTTGTCGTGCAACTACGCGCCGACCGCCACCGACGCCCCGATGGACCAGCGCGTCGCCGCCGTGGCCGACACCGTCCGCCGCGAGGCCGGCCCGGCCGAGCTCGGGGTCGGCGCCCTCACCGTGCCCGGCCAGGGGTGGCCGGCCGCGCACTGGGCGGTGGCCTCGGCCGAACGGCTGCAGGTGACCCGGGTGGCGCTGGACGGCTGGCGGTGGACGCTGGCCGACGGCTGGGCCGAGGCCCCGGGGACCGGCGGGCGGCCGCTGCGCCTGGAACTGGCGAGCTGATGCCTCAGCCGGCGGCCCCCACGGCGATCAACGCCGCGGCGACCGTCGCGGCCAGCGCCCGGACGGTGTTCCAGCCGGTCCACCGGCGCACCCAGCCCGGCCATCGTTCCCCGGCCGCGGCCGATCCGGCGTCCAGCCGGGCCAACGCCTCGTTGAGCGGGACGTTCCCGGCCACCGTCACCCCGACGACGCCGACCAGGTAGACCACCGCCCCCGCGCCCACCGCCGGCCGCCCGTCCCCGACCAGCTCCCGCACCCCGCTGACCAGGCACAGCGCGGCGGTGCCGAACAGCAGCGTGAGGAAGGCCGGGCGCAGCGCCGTCCGGTTCACCGACTGCATCGCCGCCACCCCGGCCGCCGAGGGCAGCGCCGCGAGCGCGGGCAGCACCATCAGGCTGAACACCGCGAACGCGCCCGCGACCAGGCCGGCGCCGAGGGCGGTCAGCCCGGGCAGCAGCTCCACCGGGTCAGGCCGGGACCGTCGCCGTGCGGTGCCCGTGCGCGGCCGGGTGCAGGTGCGCGGCGATGCCGGCCGGCTCCCGCCCGAGCACGCGGCGCACGCCGTCGGTGGTCGCGGTGTTGCGCCCGTCGAGCACCTCGGTGAACAGGTGGCGCATCAGCGCGCGGACGTCGTCCGGCACCCCGGCCGCGGCCAGCCCGGCGAGGTGCTCCTCGACCGGCTCGGTGCGGAAGCGGGCGGGCCGGCCGGTCGCCGCCGCCACCTCGGCCACCGCCTCGGCGAAGGTGAGCGCCCGCGGCCCGGTCAGCTCGTGCACCCGCCCCGCGTGCCCGTCGCCCAGCAGCGCGGCGGCCGCCACCTCGGCGATGTCGTCGGCGTCCAGGAACGGCTCCCGCACCCCGGCCACCGGCAGGGCGAGCTCGCCGGCGGCCATCGCCGGGGCGAACGCGCCCTCGGTGAAGTTCTGCGCGAACCAGCTGCAGCGGAGCACCGTCCAGTCCATCCCGCCGGCGTCCGCGGCGGCGGCCACCAGCTGCTCGGCGGCCTGCGCGCCCGGCTCACCGCGGCCGGACAACAGCACCACCCGCCGGGCCCCGGCGTCGGCGGCCCGGCCGGTGAACGCGGCCAGGGTCTCCCCCGAGCCGGGCACTGCCAGGTCGGGGGCGTAGGCCAGGTACACCGCCTCGACCCCGGCCACGGCGGCGTCCCAGCCGCCGGGGTCGGCCCAGTCCAGCCGGCGTGCACCGCCCCGGCTCGCCGGCACCGCCCGGTGCCCGGCCGCCCGCAGGCGTGCGGTCACGCGGCTGCCGGTGGTCCCGGTACCGCCCGTCACGAGGATCGTCGTCATGCCCTGGGTCGTCATGCCCCGAGTACAACGGCGGACCGATGGACGGGCCATCGTCAGGACTCCCCTGCGCATACGCCGGCGTCTACGGTCCCGGGCATGGACGCCGTCTCCGCGCTGCTGACCGCGCCGCGCGCGCAGGAGGCCTTCCTGCTGCGCTCGGTGCTGCGGGCGCCCTGGGCGCTGCAGGTCGCCGACGAGGCACCGTTGACCGCGCTGGCGGTGCTGGCCGGGTCGGCCTGGGTGCTCGACGCCGACGGCGGGGCCACCCGGGTCGACGCCGGTGACGTCGTCCTGCTGCGCGGGCCGCGGCCGTACACGATCGCCGACGACCCGGGCACCCGCGCCCAGGTCGTCGTCGGCCCCGGTCAGGAGTGCTCGCCGGTGCCCGGCAGCGGCGGGGGGATGGCCGTGCTCGGGGTGCGCACCTGGGGCAACGACGCCGCCGGCGAGACCGTCCTGCTGACCGGCACCTACCCCGATCCCGGGGAGGTGGGCCGGCGGCTGGTGCGGGCGCTGCCGGAGCTCGCCGTCGTCCCCCGGGACGCGGGCACCGGCGCACTGGTCGGGCTGCTGGCCGACGAGCTGGCCCGGGAGGCACCGGGGCAGACCGCGGTGCTGGACCGGCTCCTGGACGTCACGCTGGTCTCCGCGCTGCGCGCCTGGTTCGACCGGCCCGGCGCCCAGGCGCCCGGCTGGTACTCGGCGCACGCCGACCCGGTGGTCGGCCCGGCGCTGACCCTGCTGCACGACGAGCCGGCCCGGCCGTGGACGGTCGACTCGCTGGCCACGACGGTCGGGGTGGCCCGGGCCACCCTCGCGCGCCGGTTCACCACGCTGGTCGGCGAGCCACCGATGGCCTACCTGACCGGCTGGCGGATCGCGCTGGCCACGGACCTGCTGCGCGACCCCGACCTCACGCTGGCCGCGATCGCCCGCCGGGTCGGCTACGCGACGCCGTTCGCGCTGAGCACCGCGGTGAAGCGGTCCACCGGGCGGAGCCCCGCCGCCCACCGGGCCGCGGCGGGCTGAGCTAGCGGGTCAGCCGCTGCACGGCGGCGTCGATGCGCTCGTCGCTGGCGGTGAGCGCCATCCGCACGTGCAGGGCGCCGGCCGGCCCGTAGAAGGAGCCGGGCGCGGCGACGATGCCCAGACCGGCCAGCCAGTCGATCGTCGTCCAGCAGTCCTCGTCGCGGGTGACCCACAGGTAGAGGCCGGCCTCGGAGTGGTCGATCCGCGCACCGGCGGCCCGGACCGCGGCCACCAGCCGCTCCCGGCGCGACCGGTAGCGCTCCCGCTGGACCGCGACGTGCGCGTCGTCGGCGAGCGCGGCGGCCATCGCCGCCTGCACCGGCGCGGGCACCAGCAGGCCGAGGTGACGGCGGACCTCCCACACCCGGCGGACCAGCGCCGGGTCACCGGAGAGCAGCCCGCCCCGGTAGCCCGCGGCCGTCGACTGCTTCGACAGCGAGTGCACCGCCAGCAGCCCGGTGTGGTCGGCACCGGCGACCGCCGGGTGCAGCACCGACCGCGGGGCGACGTCCCAGCCCAGCTCGATGTAGCACTCGTCGGCCACCACCGGCACGCCGTGCTCGCGTCCCCAGGCGATCCAGGCGCGCAGCTCGTCGTCGCCGAGCACCCGGCCGTGCGGGTTGCCCGGTGAGTTCAGCCAGACCAGCACCACCGACCCGGACGCGGCGTCACCGGCGGCCGGCGGGGTGTCGGTCCGGACGACGTCCAGCCCGGCGACCACGCCACCCACCTCGTAGGTCGGGTAGGCGACCTCGGGGACCAGCACCGTGCCGGCGTGCAGCCCGAGCATGGTGGGCAGCAGCGCCACCAGTTCCTTGGACCCGACGGTGGGGATCACCGACGGGTCGGTGCCCAGCGGGTCGGCCAGCTCCACGCCGAGCCGGCGGGCGAGCCAGCCGGCGGCCGCACGCCGCAGCTCGGCCGTGCCCAGCGCGGTCGGGTAGCCGGGTGCGTTCCCGGCCGCGGCCAGCGCCTGGGTGAGCACGGCGGGGGTGTCGTCGACCGGCGTCCCGATGGACAGGTCGACGACGCCCCCGGCGTGCTCAGCGGCGCGGGCGCGGGCCGCGGCCAGCGAGTCCCACGGGAAGTCCGGCAGCTGTGGCCGGCCGGCGGGCCCGGTGGTGCTCAGGAACCCTCGCCCTGCGGGGGCAGGGCGGCGACCAGCGGGTGGTCCTTGGGGATCTTGCCGGTCTTGGCCGCGCCGCCGGGGCTGCCCAGGTCGGAGAAGAACTCCACGTTGGCGTTGTAGAAGTCCTTCCACTTGTCCGGGACGTCGTCCTCGTAGTAGATGGCCTCCACCGGGCAGACGGGCTCGCAGGCACCGCAGTCGACGCACTCGTCGGGGTGGATGTAGAGCATCCGCTCGCCCTCGTAGATGCAGTCCACCGGACACTCGTCGATGCACGCCTTGTCGAGGACATCAACACAGGCCTGGGTGATGACGTAGGTCACGGGTCTCCTCCGGGACGTGCGGGGGCGGCGACCCCAGGACTGACCAGGGGCGCAGCGGTACGCCTTCAAGTATCACCCGACACCCCCGGCGGCAGCGCGACGGGTGGTCGACCCGCCCTCCGGCGGGTGACCCGGCGACGCGCCCGCGGGGGCCACCACGCAGGATCTCCGGCATGGGACAGAGACGCGCACCCCTCGGCGTCGTCGACCTGGAGCGGGTCGCCGCCCGGGGCTGGCGGGCCCTGGAGGAGCAGCCGCTGGGCGACTGGCTGCTGCGGGCCGGCGGCGGCTTCACCGGCCGCGCCAACTCCGCGCTGGTCGTCGGCGACCCGGGCATGCCGCTGCCGGAGGCGGTCGACGCCGTCGGCCGCTGGTACGCCGAGCGGGGCCTCGCGCCGTGCGCGCAGCTGCCCGGGGTGCAGGCGCGGGCCGCCGACGCGGCGTTCGCCGCCGCCGGCTGGTCCCGCGACGAGGACGTGCACGTGCTCACCGCCCCGCTGACCACCCCGCCGGCCCCGGACGTGGTGGTCGACCTCTCCCCCACCCCCGACGACGCGTGGCTGGCCGGCTACCGGCACCGCGGGCGCGCCCTGCCGCCGACCGCGCGGGAGGTGCTGGTCAACGCCGAGCAGGTGGCGTTCGCCTCGGTGCGGCTGGAGCCCGAGCCCGCCCCGCTGGCCGCGGTGGGCCGCGGGGCCCTCGTCGACGGGTGGCTGGGCGTCAGCGCGGTGACAGTGGCCGAGGCGCACCGGCGGCAGGGGCTGGCGACCGCGGTGATGGGCGCGCTGCAGCGCTGGGCCGCGGAGCGCGGCGCCCACTCGGTGTACCTCCAGGTGACCACCAGCAACACCGCGGCGCGGGCGCTCTACCGCCGGGCGGGCTTCATCGAGCACCACCGGTACGCCTACCGGCGGCTCCCGGGCTGAGCGCCGGCCGGGGCGGGCTCCCCAGGGCCTGCCCCACGGCGAAGGCGGCGGAGATGACGCCGAACAGCAGGAACGCCAGGTTGACCGCGGTGGTGACCGCGTCGCCGCCGGGCAGCAGCAGGTCGCCCTCCGGGCGGGGGTTCGATGCGGCCAGCACGACCACCAGCCACGCCAGCGCCGGCAGCACGCCCACCAGCCGCGAGCCGGACAGCTCGAGGGCCGCCCGGCCCAGCAGCACGTTGCCGACGACGGCGGCCACGATCGAGATCGGCACCGGGATGCCGCCCGGCCGCCAGGGCAGCCAGAAGACCTCCACGAGCGCGAGCCAGCCGGAGACGGCGACGGCGACGACCGCCCAGCCCAGCAGCCGCAGCGCGCTCATCCGGGGAGCCCGGCGAACAGGTCGTCCTCCCAGCCCTGCGGGCCGGAGCCGGCCGGGCCGCGGACGCCGCGGACCAGCCGGTAGTGCTCGGTGGCCAGCACCTGTTGCCCCAGGTTGTTCGACAGCGCGAAGAACGGGCCGTCGACGGTCATCTGGGTGCGGTGCGCGCGCATCGCGGCGTCCTTGCGGGCGGCGTACGTGGATGCGTCGACCACGGTGGTGACGACGTCGTCCGGGACCACGAACGGCACCTCGTCGAGGTCGCCCAGCGACTCGAAGGGCGAGGCCTCCCCCAGCGCGGCCATCGCCTCGATCCCCTGCTGCACCACCGAGCGGGGCATCGCGTTCCAGTAGACCTTCGCCACCGTCCACGCCGGGCCGAGGTCGGGCCGGTGGGTGGGGTCGGCGGCGGCGTCGACGGCCGCCATCGCCACCCGGTGGGCCTGGATGTGGTCGGGGTGGCCGTAGCCGCCGAACTCGTCGTAGGTGACCAGCACCTGCGGGCGGACCTCCCGGACGACGGCGACGGCGGCGTCGACGGCCTCGGCGAGGTCGGCCCGCCAGAAGGCCCGCGGCGCGTCGTTGGCGGGGGTGCCCATCATCCCGGAGTCGCGGTACCGGCCCGCACCGCCGAGGAAGCGCCAGTCGGTGACCCCCAGGGCGCTCATCGCGGCGGCCAGCTCGCCGATCCGGTACCCGCCGAGCTGGTCGGCCTGGTCGGCGGCGAGCTGGGCGAGCTCGGGCACCAGCACCTCGCCCTCCTCACCGAGGGTGCAGGTGAGCAGGGTGACCTGGATCCCCGCGGCGACGCAGGCAGCCATGGTGGCGCCGTTGTTGATCGTCTCGTCGTCGGGGTGGGCGTGCACGAGCAGCAGGCGACGATCAGCGGTCACCCGGACATCTTCCCGGGCAGGCGCGACGTCCGGGTACGCACCCCAGGCAAGAGGCGCGCCGCGGAGGAGACGACGCGAGCGGAGCGAGCTGTCGGGGCAAGGCGCGGGGCCGGAGGACTCCCGCCTTGCCCCGACGCAACGGCTCAGCGCATGTGCGGCAGGGCACCTGGCCGCGGTGCGATCCGGGAGGATCGCAGTGTCACAGCACCGACTTGACCTCGGCGTAGTGGCAGGCGTTGAGGTGGCCGGTGCCCCGCTCCTCGAGCGGCGGGTCGACGTCGATGCACTGCTGCCGCTGGGCGTCGGTGAGGACGTTGGCGAACTTCCAGCAGCGGGTGCGGAAGCGGCAGCCCGAGGGCGGGTTCGCCGGGCTGGGGACGTCGCCGGTGATGATGATCCGCTGGCGTTGCCGCTCGCGGCGCGGGTCGGGCAGCGGGATCGCCGAGAGCAGCGCCTGGGTGTACGGGTGCGCCGGACGGGTGAACAGGTCCTCCTGGTCGGCGACCTCGATGATCCGGCCCAGGTACATGACCGCGACCCGGTCGGAGATGTGCCGCACCACCGACAGGTCGTGGGCGATGAACAGGTAGCTGAGGCCCATCTCGTTCTTGAGGTCCTCGAGCAGGTTGATCACACCGGCCTGGATGGAGACGTCGAGCGCGGAGACCGGCTCGTCGAGCACGAGCACCTTCGGCTGCAGCGCCAGCGCCCGGGCGATGCCGATGCGCTGCCGCTGCCCGCCGGAGAACTCCGCCGGGTACCGGTTGGTGTGCTCGGGGTTGAGCCCGACGGTCTCGACCAGCTCGCGCACCCGGGCGCGAAGCTCGGTGTCGTCCTTGGTGAGTCCGTGGATGATCAGCGGCTCGGCGACGATGTCGAAGACCGGCAGCCGCGGGTTCAGCGACGCGTACGGGTCCTGGAACACCAGCTGGATGTCCCGGCGCAGCGGCCGCATCGCCGCGCGGTCCAGGCCGACGAGCTCCCGGCCCTGGAACACCACCGAGCCAGCGGTGGCCGGCTGGAGGTTGAGGATGGCCCGCCCGGTGGTCGACTTCCCGCACCCGGACTCGCCGACCAGGCCGAGCACCTCGCCCGGGTACAGGTCCAGGTCGATGCCGTCGACGGCGCGGACCGCCCCGACGGTGCGCTTGATCAGCCCGCCGCCCTTGATCGGGAAGTGCTTCTCCAGCCCGCGGACCTTCAGGATCGGTTCGCGGGTGGCCGCGCCCCCGTCGGGTCGCTCGGTCGTGGGGGCGCTCATGCCCGTCCTCCGTCGTTGCCACCGCGGTCGCTGACCACGCTGCCGGTGTCGCTGCCCGCGCGCGGGGCGCCGGGTTCGGTCTGGTCGCCGGGCGGGGTGCCCCGGTCGCCGGCACCGCCCGCGCCGTCGGGGGTCGCGGCGTCGGCCGTCGCGGGCCCGCCGGTCAGGACGGTGTCCTCCGACGACCGGTCGAAGACCTCCGCGGCGCGGCCGTGCGCCGCGGCGACCTGCTCGGTGCGGATGCAGGCGGCGTCGTGGCCCGGTGAGACCTGCAGCAGCGGCGGCTCGGCCTCGTCGCACTCCGCGATGTGCAGCGGGCAGCGCGGCGCGAACGGGCAGCCCGGCGGCATGCTCACCAGGGACGGCGGGGAGCCGACGATCGGGGTCAGCCGTTCACGGGTGCTGGCGTCCAGCCGGGGCAGCGAGCCGAGCAGCCCGAGGGTGTAGGGCATCCGCGGCTCGTAGTAGATCTCCTCGACGCCGCCGATCTCGACCGGCCGGCCGGCGTACATGACCAGCACCCGGTCGGCGATCCCGGCGACGACGCCGAGGTCGTGGGTGATCATCACCATCGCGGCGCCGGTCTCCTGCAGCGCCGTCTGCAGCACCTCGAGGATCTGCGCCTGCACGGTGACGTCGAGGGCCGTCGTCGGCTCGTCGGCGATGATCACCTCGGGCTGGTTGGCCATCGCGATGGCGATGACCACGCGCTGCCGCATGCCGCCGGAGAACTCGTGCGGGTAGGACCGCACCCGGTCGCGGGCGTTGGGGATGCCGACGAGCTCCAGCAGGTCGACGGCGCGTGATTCGGCGGCCTTCGACGACAGCGACTTGTCGTGGATGCGCAGCGTCTCCTCGATCTGCGCGCCGACCTTGTAGACCGGGTCCAGCGACGTCATCGGGTCCTGGAAGATCATCGACACGCCCTTGCCGCGGACGCGCGACATGCTGCGGTCGTTCTGCCCGAGCAGCTCCTGGCCGCGGTACCTGACCGAGCCGGTCACCCGGGCGGAGGCAGGCAGCAGGCCCATCACCGCCAGCGACGTGACCGACTTGCCCGAGCCGGACTCGCCGACGATGCCGAGCACCTCACCGGAGCGCAGCGTGTAGTCGACGCCGCGGACGGCGTGCACCAGGCCGTCCTCGGTGGGGAACCGGACGTTGAGGTCGACGACCTCCAGCAGCGGGGCGGAGGGGTCGATGCCGGCGCCGGCGTCTGAGGCGCGGTGGTCGTTGAGGCTGCCCAGCGAGGTCGCGCCGGCGGGGGTGGACCCCACCGGCGTGTAGCCAGGAGAAGTAGACAAGGAGCGCTCCGTCATCAGGACTGTCAGGCCCGCACGCGGCGGTTGCTCGGGTCGAAGGCGTCGCGGATGCCGTCGCCGATCAGGTTGATCGACAGCACGATCAGCAGCAGCGTGATGCCCGGGAAGTAGAAGAGCCACGGCCGGGTGGAGGCGGCCTGGACCCCGTCGGAGACCAGCCGGCCCAGCGACGTCTGGTTGGCCCCGTTCACCCCGAAGCCCAGGTAGGTCAGCGACGCCTCGAGGATGATCGCGGTGGCCGCGGCCAGCGTCGTCCAGACGATCAGCGAGCCCAGCGCGTTGGGGATCAGGTGCTTGAAGATGATCCGCTTGCTCGAGGCGCCCATCGCGTGCGCGGCCTCGACGTACTCCTTCTCGCGGAGCGAGAGGAACTGGCTGCGCACGATCCGGGCCAGGTCCAGCCAGCCGAACAGGCCCAGGATGATGCCGACCCCCAGCGGCGTGCGGGAGCCGGGGAAGTTGCTGGCGACGACGATCAGCACCACCAGCAGCGGCACGGTGAGGATCAGGTCGACGAAGCGCATGAGCAGGCTGTCGACCCACTGGCCGAAGTAGCCGGCCAGCGCGCCGACCAGCAGGCCGATCGGCAGGGCGATCGCGACGAAGAGCAGCACGATGAACATCGACCGCTGCACGCCCTGCATCAGCCCGGCGAGCAGGTCACGGCCGATCTCGTCGCTGCCGAGGGCATAGCCGGCGGTACCGGGAGGCACCGACTGCGCGTTGACGTTCTGGCTCGCGTAGTCGACGCCCTGGACGAAGGGACCGAGGAAGCCGAAGACCAGCATCACCAGGAAGATGACCAGCCCGGTCATCCCGACCTTGTTGCGCAGGAACCGGCGGGCGATCTGCTGTCGCTGGCTGCGCGCCTTGACCCCGAACTCGCCGTCGACCCCGCCGCCGGTCGGCGTGCCCGGCTCGGCCGGCAGCGCACTCCCCGCGGTGGCGGTGGTGGCCTGGGTTGTGGCCATCTCGTTCTTCTCTCTCTCGTGCCGCGGCGCGGTCAGCTGAGCCGGATCCGCGGGTCGAGCACCGCGTAGAGGATGTCGGCGATCAGGTTGAACACGACGACGAAGAACGCGCTGACCAGCAGCCAGCCGAGCACCACGTTGAGGTCGTTCGCACGGATGCCGTTCTCCAGCAGGAAGCGGCCCATGCCGTTCCAGACGAAGACCTGCTCGGTGATGACCGCCCCGCCCAGCAGGGTGCCGACGCCGAGAGCGACCACGGTGGTGAGCGGGATCAGCGCGTTCCGCAGCCCGTGCTTGACCACCGTGCGGCGGTAGGTGAGCCCCTTGGCCCGGGCCAGCCGCATGTAGTCGCTGCCCAGCACGTCGAGCATCGCCGATCGCTGGAAGCGGCTCCAGGCGGCGAAGGACAGCAGCGCCAGGCTGACCGTCGGCAGCACCAGGTGGCCGAGCCGGTCGGCCCAGATCTCCCCGCTGGTCGCGTAGAGCCGCAGGCCCGGTGTCTCCTCGCCGATCGTGTACAGCACCTGACGGCCGAACAGGTCGTTGACCCCGCCGGCCACGTACTCCTTCAGCAGCGCGGCGAACCAGAAGGTGGGCAGCGCGATGAGCAGGTAGGCCAGGAAGGTGAAGGTGTAGTCCGAGGGCTTGTACTGCCGGACGGCGCCGATGACGCCGACCACGATCGCCAGCAGCACCGCGATGACCATGGCCAGGATGAGCATCCGGCCGGTGACCCCGATCCGGGTGAGCAGCTGCGGCCCGACCGGGGTGCCGTTGATCGTCTCGCCGAAGTCGCCGCTGAGCACCCCGGACAGCCAGCTCCAGTAGCGCACGAAGAACGGGTCGTTCAGCCCGAGGGACTCGGCGACGTTGTCCAGGTACTCCTGCGTGGGCGGCGGCTGGATCTGCCGGAACCGCGCCAGCGGGTCGAAGCTCGCCGCGCAGAGCGCGAAGACGAGGAGCGAGCTGGCCAGCAGGACCAGCACGGATGCGATCAACCGTCGCACCACGAAGAAGAACATCAGTGCACCTTACGCCGGGAGCGGACGTCCTCCGGTAGGCAGGACGGACGCTCGGACGGTCTGCGGTCGGACACCTTTCCGGCGCGACGCCGTCCAGGGCAACCACCCGGGAACCGCGCCGTCATGCCGACGTCACACAGGCTCCGGGCACACCGCAGCCCCCGGTCGTTCCACCGGGGGCTGCGGGTCGTGCGGGGGTGGCCGACGGTGCCGGCCGGGGTGGCCGGCGCCACTGAGGTCAGGGGCGCCGGCCGGCGATCACTGGGCCAGGGCCCACTGCTCGGAGTTCCAGAGCGGACCGGCCTGGCTCGAGTTGTCCTCCACGTTCTCGATGTTGGACTGGTGAGCGATGAAGGTCGGCTTCTGGAACAGCGGCAGGGTCGCCATCTGCTCCCACAGCGCCTGGTCGACCTGGTTGGCCAGCTCGGCGGCGGCCTCCGGGTCGGGCTCGGACACCATCTGCGCCAGCAGCTGGTCGATCTCCTCGGTGCCGGTCCGGGAGTAGTTCTGGCCCAGACCGTTGGCCGGCGAGTAGTAGATCGACTGGTTGGACGCGACGAACGGCGTCGAGACCCAGGCGAACAGCGCGGCCTGGAAACCACCGGCGACGAGGCTGGTGGGCTTGTCGACGTCGGCGAAGATGTCCGGGTTCGCGTTGAAGGTGCCGGCGATGCCGGCCTCCTCCAGCTGCGGGATCATGACCTCGATCGTGGTCTGCCGCAGCGGGTTGTTCGTCGTGGTGTCGATCTGGATCTCCAGCCGCCCGCGCTCCGGGTGGGTGTAGATGCCGTCCGGACCCTCGGTGTAGCCCGACTGCTCGAGGAGCTGGCGAGCCTGCTCCGGGTTGGCGCCCTTGTACTCCTCGGGCGCGTTGTCCTGGTACTGCGGCTGGTTGTTCACGTACAGCCGGTTGTTCAGCACCTGGGCGTCGGAGGAGAACTGCCCGACGGTCTGGGCCACGATCTCCTCGCGGTCCAGCGCCATGGCGAACGCCTTGCGGACGTTCGGGTCGGCCAGGTGGACGTCGGAGGTGTTGAAGTCCACGTGCTCGAACGACAGACCGAAGGTGATCTCGCTGGTCACGTTCGGCTCGAGGTTCTCGACCTGGTTGACCAGGTCCAGCTGCGGCTGCGGGTAGATGACCCCGAGCTCCTGGTTCTGCAGACCCTGCACGGCGGTCGTCGGGTCGTTGCCGATGTTCTGGATGACCAGCTGGTCCAGCTCCGGGCCGTCGCCCCACCACTCCGGGTTGGGGGTCAGCACGACGACCTGGTTGCCCACGTCGATGTTGCTGGCCTTGACCTGCCACGGGCCACCGGAGACGTCCTCGGGCAGCCCCTCGGAGATCGGCCAGCCCTCGCTGGTGGTGGCGCAGCGCTCGGCGTCGTCCTCGCTGTCCATCAGGTGGGCCGGGAGGAGCCCGTCACCGAAGACCGACTGCCAGTCCGCGTACGGCTCGGCGTAGGTGACGGTGACGGTCTTGCCCTCGTCGGAGCCCTCGACGGACTCGATGTTGGCGAAGCCGTTGGTCGACAGCACGGTCTCGCAGCCGCCGTCGGCCGGGTCCGCGCTGCGGTTGGCCTCCCAGGTGAAGGCGAAGTCGTCGGCGGTGATCGGGGTGCCGTCGCTCCAGACCGCCTCGTCGCGGATGGTGTAGACGTTCACCTGCTGGCCGCTGCTCTGGTCGAGCGTCGGCTCCTCGGTGAGCAGGTTCTCGTCCCACTCGACGTTGAAGTCGGCGTCGACGTTGAACGGCGCGGGCAGGACCCGGCCCATGATCGTCTGCACCGAGGTCGCGTTGCCGGCGGAGATGTACCGGTAGAGGTTCTCCGGGAAGTCGGTGGACTCGCCGTAGACGACGCGACCGCCCGAGGCGTCGCCGCCGCCCTCGCCGCTCTCACTGCCGCCGCCGCACGCGGACAGCACCATCGAGCCGGTGACCCCGGCAGCGATGAGCATCGCGCTGCGCTTGCTCAACTTCACGTTCGATTTCCTCCTCGACCCGCGACGGGCACGGGCGGCGGTCGGGTGCCGGGACCTGCCGGTGACGGCGAGATGGCCGGTCGGTGACGAGTTCGTACGCATCTGGCAGACACCCGGTCGTGCAGAGCGGACGGGAAGGACAGTAAGCAGCCCCGAAGAGGCCGTCCACGGCCGTCATCAACTTGTGACCTGTGCTCAGGATCGCAGGGCAGCGGCAGAAGCATCGGCGGAACGACCCGGTCACCGACCCTCGTATTTCCGCACCCGGGCGCGCCGGAACGGACGATCTTCCGTGTGCGCCGGGACACACCCGGAGAGACCGTTCCCACGTCGCGTCAGCGGGTCTTCCACGGGGCGTGACACCCCACGATCGGCCCGCGGGGACCGTCTCCCCGGGGCGCGCGGGCGGACGGCGCGGCGCGGGCGGCGCGGCGCGGGCGGCGCGGGCGGACGGGACGCCACCGCCCGCCGACGAGGCCGGTACCGCTAGAGGCGGGCGAGCAGCGCCTGCACGGCCGGGAGGAGCGGGCGGTCGGCCGGGATCCAGTCGAGCTCCTCGAGCTCGTCGCCGGCCACCCAGCGCAGCTCGGTGTGCTCGTGGGCGACCAGTTCGCCGCCGGTCACCCGGCCCCACCACACCCGCAGCGTCGACGCCCCCGGCGCGCCGCCGGCGACGACGCCGTCCAGCGGCACCTCACCCAGGAACGACTGCGGGGCGACCAGGACGCCGAGCTCCTCGCGGCACTCGCGCACCAGCGCGTCCAGGTCGGGCTCCCCCGGCTCGACCTTGCCCCCGGGGAACTCCCACAGCCCGGCCAGCAGCCCCGAACCGCGCTGCGCGACGAGCACCCGCCGGCGGTCGTCGACCAGGGCCGCGCCGACCACCTGGGTCACCTCCAGGGCGCGCTCCGCGGCCGCGGCGGCGTAGGCGTCCAGATGTGCCTGCATCGCGCGCACGACCCGGCTGCGCAGCAGTGTCTGGTCGACCAGCCCCCCGAGGGCGCCGGGCAGGGTGCTCTCCCAGTCGACCTGCTCCTCGACCAGGGTGCCGGCGCCGGTGGCCGAGAAGTGCCGGGTGTGCACCAGCCGGCGCAGGCCGCGGCCGGGCTCCGCCTCGTAGACGTCGGACCACGGCCGGTCGGAGACGACCTCCCGCAACGGCCGCGACCACGGCCGGCCGAGGGACCGCGCCACGTCGAACGCCACGGTGAGCGGCGCCTCCACCAACGTGGTGAACCTCAGCTGGAACACGCGGGTCAGCCAACCAGACACGGCAGTATGGGCGCCGTGCGCATCTCAGCCCGGGTCGACTACGCGGTGCGGGCCGCCGTCGAGCTGGCCTCGGTGGCGCCGGAGTCGCTGACGTCGGACCGGATCGCCCAGGCCCAGGGGATACCCGCCCGCTTCCTGCAGGCGATCCTCGGCGACCTGCAGCACGCCCGGCTGGTCACCAGCCAGCGCGGCCGGGAGGGCGGCTACCGCCTGGCCCTACCGCCGTCGGAGGTCTCCATCGCCCGGGTCATGCGGGTCGAGCAGGGCTTCCTCGCGGAGGTGCACGGCCAGCGACCGGAGGACGTCGAGTACCCGGGGCCCGCCGCCCCGCTGGCCAACGTGTGGGTCGCCGCCCGGGAGGCCTACCGCCGCGTCCTGGAGAACGTGACCCTGGCCGACGTGGTCGCCGGCACCATGCCGCCGCAGGTCGCCGAGCTCATCGAACTGGAGGGCGCCTGGCGCTCCTTCGGCGTCCCCGCGGCCGACTGAGCGCCGCCGGCGGGTCGGTGTGGCACCATCGAGCTGTGACGGACTGCGGCGCCCTGCTCGTGGCGCGCCTGCACGTCGACCTGGCGCGGGTCTCCAGCGCCGCGTGTCGCGCCGCGCGCTGACCCCGGCCCCGCTCCCCCGCAGCCTGCCTGCTGCACCCACACCCGGCCGCGTCGCGCACGCTCCCGTGCCGGCGCAGAGGAGAACGACTGACGTGTCGACCCCCACCCGCAGCAGCAACCGCCCCGTCCGCGGACAGGGGCAGTGGGCGCTGGGCTACCGCGAGCCGCTGAACCCGAACGAGCGGATGAAGAAGGACTCCGACGGGCTGGACGTCCGCCAGCGGATCCTGGACATCTACGCGCACACCGGCTTCGGCGGCATCGACCCCGGCGACCTGCGCGGCCGGATGCGCTGGATGGGGCTCTACACCCAGCGGGCGCAGGGAATCCCCGGCGGCAAGACCGCCGTGCTGGAGCCCGAGGAGCTCGAGGACGAGTACTTCATGATGCGGGTGCGCATCGACGGCGGGCAGCTGAGCACCGAGCAGCTCCGCGTCATCGGCGGCATCAGCACCGAGTTCGGCCGGGACGTCGCCGACGTCACCGACCGGCAGAACGTGCAGCTGCACTGGATCCGGATCGAGGACGTCCCGGAGATCTGGCGGCGGCTGGAGTCGATCGGGCTCTCCACCACCGAGGCCTGCGGCGACGTCCCCCGCGTCATGCTGAACTGCCCGCTGGCCGGCGTGCTCGAGGACGAGGTCCTGGACGCCTCCGAGGTGCTGGCCGAGACCGTGGCGAAGTACCTGGGCGACCCGGCGTTCAGCAACCTGCCGCGCAAGTGGAAGACGTCGATGTCCGGCTGCGTCGACCACTGCACCGAGCCGGAGATCGACGACGTCTCTTTCGTCGGCGTGGTGAACGAGGCCGGCGAGGCCGGCTACGACCTGTGGGTCGGCGGCGGACTGTCGACCAACCCGATGTTCGCCAAGCGGATCGGCGTCTTCGTCCGCCCCGACCAGGTGACCGACGTCTGGGCCGGGTGCACCTCGATCTTCCGGGACTACGGCTACCGCCGGTCGCGCAACCACGCCCGGATCAAGTTCCTGATGGCCGACTGGGGCCCGGAGAAGTTCCGCCAGGTGCTGCAGGACGAGTACCTGCACGAGCAGCTGCCCGACGGCCCGGCCCCGGCGCCGGCGAAGCACGACCAGCGCGACCACGTCGGGGTCAGCAAGCAGAAGGACGGCGGCAACGCGCTGGGCTTCGCACTGCGCACCGGCCGGGTCAGCGGCACGCTGCTCACCCGGATCGCCGACCTCGCCGAGGAGTACGGCACCCAGGGCGGGCGGATCCGGACGACCACCCAGCAGAAGCTGGTCATCCTCGACGTCCCCGACGAGCGGGTCGAGGACCTGGTGTCCGCGCTGGCCGAGCACGACCTGCTGGTGCGCCCCAGCGCCTTCCGCCGCGGCACCATGGCCTGCACCGGCCTGGAGTTCTGCAAGCTGGCGATCGTCGAGACCAAGCAGCACGCCCAGGAGCTGTACGCCGAGCTCGAACGACGGCTGCCGGAGTTCGACGAGCCCATCGGGATCAACGTCAACGGGTGCCCGAACAGCTGCGCCCGCTTCCAGACCGCCGACATCGGCTTCAAGGGGATGATCGTCCGCAACTCCGAGGGCGAGAGCGTCGAGGGCTTCCAGGTCCACCTCGGCGGCCACCTCGGGGTCGAGGCCTCCTTCGGGCGCAAGTTCCGCGGCCACAAGATCACCAAGGAGGAGACCGCGGACTACTGCGAGCGGGTCCTCCGCGGCTACCTCGAGCGCCGCGAGCCGAACGAGCGGTTCGCCGCCTATGTCTCGCGCGCAGAGGAAGAGTGGCTGGTCTGAGGTGACCGAGCCGACCGAGCCGGCGCGGCCGGGAAGGACTCGTCAGCTGCCGGTGTTCCACTGCCCGTACTGCGGCGACGAGGACCTCGTCCCGGAGGGTGAGGGCTGGCACTGCACCGCGTGCCTGCGCACCTTCACCGTGCACCTGACCGGAACTGGGGTGAACCGACCGTGACCACCGCCGTCGTCCAGCCGACACCGGAGCTGGCCGCTGAGGCCGACGCACGCTTCGAGGGCATCGCCGACCCGATCGAGCAGGCCCTCGCCGTGCTCACCTGGGCCGGGGAGACCTTCGGCGACGGGTTCGCGATCACCTCGAGCATGGCCGACGGGCTGCTGGCGCACCTGGCCAGCCGCGCCGTCCCCGGGGTGAACGTCGTGTTCCTCGACACCGGCTACCACTTCGCCGAGACCATCGGCACCCGTGACTGGATCACCGGCGTACTGCCGATCACGCTGCACAACGTGCAGCCGCTGCAGTCGGTGGCCGAACAGGACGCCGCCCACGGCCCGAAGCTCTACGAGCGCGACCCCGACCTGTGCTGCTCGCTGCGCAAGGTGCAGCCACTGGCGCAGGCGCTGGCCGGCTTCGTCGCCTGGGGCTCGGGCGTGCGCCGCGACGAGGCGGTCACCCGGGGGGGCACCAAGGTCGTCGACTGGGACGCCAAGCGCGGCATGGTCAAGGTCAACCCGCTGGCGGCCTGGACGCAGGAGCACGTCGACGCCTACATCGCCGAGCACCAGGTGCCGGTGAACCCGCTGCAGGAGATCGGTTACGCCTCCATCGGCTGCGCGCCGTGCACCCGCCCCGTCGCCCCCGGCGAGGACCCGCGCGCGGGCCGCTGGGCCGGCAAGAACAAGGTGGAGTGCGGCCTGCACGCCTGAACGAGGACCGCGTTCCACCCCACGACACGCTCCGCGAGCCGCGGACCCCTGGAACGAGGCCGTTCCAGCACCTCACAATCAGGTCATGGCCCGACGCACCGCACTGACGCCCGACCAGCTCTCCGCCGCTCTCGCCGAGCTGCCCGAGTGGTCCGGGGACACCACCGGCATCGAGCGGACGGTGCAGGGGATCGACTTCGCCGACGCGGCCGAGGTGCTGGCCGATCTGGCCGTGGTCGCCGACGAGCTGGACCACCACCCCGACGTCGACGTCCGCTGGCGCACGCTGCGCGTCTTCCTGACGACGCACTCCGCCGGGGGTGTGACGGAGCTGGACGTCGAGTACGCCCGCCGCACCGACGAGGCGCTGGCCCCCTTCACCGACACCGACCCGGAGCTCGCCGCGCAGGTCGACACCCTGCTGGCCCGGGATCGTCAGCCGGGCAGCGGCGCGTAGAGGTCGACCCGGTACCCGTCGGGGTCGGCGACGGTGGCGTACCGCTGGCCCCACGGGGCGTCCCACGGCGCGGCCAGCACCGCGTGCCCGGCCGCGGCCACCCGACCGACCACCTCGTCGACCTGGGCGGGCGCGGCGCAGCCGATCGCGAACGCCGAGCCGGTGCCCGGCCGGGGGGCCTCCCCCAGCAGCTCGGTCAGCATCGCGACCGTGTCGATCATGAGGCGGGCGCCGGCACCCGGCTCGGCCTCCACGTGGTCCTCGTCGTCGCCGGACGGCGGGAAGCGGAAGCCGAGCAGCTCGTAGAAGGCGACGGCCCGGCGCAGGTCGGTGGCGGCGACGCCCACCGCGGTGATCTCCATGCGCACGGCCTACCAGCGGGCTCCGACAGGACCGCGAGCTCAGCCGCGGACCACCCGGGTGCCGCCGACCAGGTCGTGCAGGGCGCGGTGCGCCGGGTCCCGCCAGGCGATCGCGATGCTGACCGCCGGGATCAGCAGCGACAGCGCGTACGTGGTCGCCACGGTGACCGGCGCGTCCACCTCGGCGATGATCCGGGCCACGGCCACGTGTGCCAGCTGCCAGGGCAGCAGCTTGACGGCGTTGCGGACGGCGATCCGGCCGCCACCGGCCCGCCGACCGTCCCCGGCGACCACCGCGAGCCCGGTCCGCCGCTTGCCCCAGGTGCCGCGGCGGGGACCGGCCTCGGTGACGGTGAGGTAGGCCCACACCGGCAGCACGGAGAAGCCGAACGCGACCGCGTCGGCGGCCACCGGCGGGATCGGCCCGGGGTCGGGGAGCAGCGACCGCGCCCCGAGGCCGAGGACGGTGAGCACGGCCAGCCAGCCGACGATGACCAGGTAGTCCCAGCCCGAGGCCCGCCATCGGGCGCCACCGGGGGCGGCGACGAGGGCGGTGGCGCGGGCGGTGGCGACCATCGCGTCACCGTAGGGCGGCCGAGTGTCCCGGTGCGGTCGTCGACACGCGCCGACACACCGTCGTGGGGGACCCCGGCCGACCGGTCGCGGTCGTCAGCTCTCGACGGGGAGCACCAGCAGCCGGAGCAGGCGGTCGGCCTCGGCGTCCGGGTCGGTGGTCAGCCCGGTGTGCACCGGGCCCGGCTGGACGACGGTGCTCCGCGGCGCGGTGAGCCAGCGGAACCGCGACCCCAGCACCTCCCGGCCGGCCGCCCCCACGGTGGGCTCGGCGGCGCACACGTCGGCGGCCGCCTGCAGCGCGGCGCCGACCGCAGCCGGGTCGGCGGTCGGGTCGAGCGCGCGCAGCCGGTCGACGTCCAGGTGCAGCCGGGCGCCCAGGTAGTCCCGCTGCCGGCAGTAGACCAGCACCCCGGCGTTGAGGCACTCCCCCCGCTCGACGCGCGGCACGACCCGCAGCACGGCGTACTCGAACGTCTCCCGTCCGGTCACCGCTGCGTCACCCCCTCGGGCGGCGGCGGACCGAGCCAGGACGGCCGGTTCTGCCCGCGGGGCGCCGAACGCCGTCCGGCCCCGCCGGCCCGGGCGACGGCGACCAGGCCGGGCAGCCAGGCGTCGCGGGCGGCCAGGCGGGCCAGCAGCTGGTCGACGTAGCGGGCGCGCACCGCGGCGGGTTCGTCGTCGGGTCCGGGGCCCTCCAGCCAGGCGTCGGGCACCAGCGCGAGCACCTCGGTCAGCAGCTCCCGGGTGACCCGCGGGGTCAGCGCCGCATCGGCGGCCGGCACGTCGGGCTCGCACTCGACCAGCGCGTGCTGGACGGCGTCGTAGGGGCGGGCGACAGCGGCGGCGGCCCCGGCCCAGTTGTGGTGGAAGGTGAGCGAGGCGCCGTGGTCGATCAGGTGCAGCCGGCCGTGCCAGAAGAGCATGTTCGGGTTGCGCCAGGACCGGTCGACGTTGCCGATCAGCGCGTCGAACCAGAGCACCCGCCCGGCGAGCTCCGGCGTCACCTGGGCCGCCCCGGCCTCGAAGTCCAGCGCCCCGGGCAGGTAGTCCATGCCGAGGTTCACCCCGGCCGAGTTCCGCAGCAGCTCCTGCACCTCGAAGTCCGGCTCGCCCACCGCCAGCTCCGGGGCGACGTCGACGGTGGCCAGCGCCGGCACCGGCAGCGACAGCCGGCGGGCCAGCTCACCGCAGACCACCTCGGCGGCGAGCACCTTCACGCCCTGCCCGGCCGCGCGCCACTTGACCACGTAGGTGCCCAGGTCGTCGGCCTCCATCAGGCCGGGCAGCGAGCCACCCTCGCGCAACGGGGTGACGTAGCGGGTGGCGGTGACGGCGGGCAGCACAGTGCGCACAACCTACCGCCCCCGCGCCCCGAGCCGCCGGGCACACTGGCCGGGTGGGAATCCTGCGCCGCACGACGCTCGCCCAGCTGACCGACGCCCCGTTCACCTACCCCGAGGTGGGCGCCACCCGGGACGCCGAGCTGCCGGCCGGCTACGACCACGTGGACCGCCGGGCCCGGATCGGCTCGGGTCCGCTGGAGTTCGACCGCGCCGCCGCGGCGGTGTTCCGCTGGGCCGCCCAGCGCGGCGCCGGCCTGCGGATCCAGGCCAGCGGCCCGGCCAGCACGCCGGGCACCGTCGTCCTGATGACCGCCGGGCTGCGCCGGCTGGGGCTGGACATCCCCTGCCGCGTCGTGTGGGTGGTCGACGAGCCGGACCGCCGCGGTTTCGGCTACGGCACGCTGCCCGGCCACCCGGAGAGCGGTGAGGAGAGCTTCGTCGTCACCCGGTCGCCCGACGGCGAGGTGCACTACGAGCTGCGCGCCTTCTCCCGGCCGGCCACCCCGCTCGCCCGCCTGGGCGCACCGGTCAGCAGCCGGGTGCAGTCCCTGGCGCTGGACCGCTACGTGACGGCGATGCGCCGAGCGGCGCGGGGCTGACCCCTCACCTGCCGGCCGCGGCCCGCTCCTCCTTGATCATGTCCTTGCTGCGGACCAGCCGGAGCAGGGTGACCACGAACAGGCCACCGGCCATGTTGAGCAGCGTGGTGTACCAGAACCAGGCCAGCCAGTCGCCGTAGCCGAACGGCGCCCCGGCGTGCAGCGCGGCGAAGATGATCAGCGAGTCCAGGATCGAGTGGAACAGCTGCAACCCGGCCAGCAGGAACCCGCCGGCCACCGCCGCGACGATCTTCGCCGGGTCGGACTCGGTGCCGTGCTGCATCCGGGTCATCAGGGTGATCGCGATGCCGGCCAGGAACGCCAACGACGCCGACTGCAGGTCCAGCGGCGCGTCGACGAAGTGGACGGCGCTCTCGATCGCAGTGGCCCGCAGGTCGGGGAAGGCCCGGACCACCAGCCACATGAACATCCACCCACCGAGCAGGTTGGTCAGCAGGGTGCCGCTCCACAGCTTGCCCAGCTGCCCGACACTGGCCCGGCCCGCGGCCACGGCGGTCACCGGGACGAGGAAGCCCTCGGTGAACAGCTCGCTGCGGGCCAGCATCAGGGCGATGAAGCCGACGGAGAAGGCCAGCCCGGCCAGCAGGTGGCTGCCGGTCTCGGCGTAGACGGCGAACAGCAGCAGGACGCCGGTGGCCACCTCCAGCCCGCCGGCGAACCCGGTGGTGACCACCTCCCGCCAGGTGCGGTGCAGGCGCTGGGCGCCGTCGCTGACGATGGCGTCGAACGCCTGCTGCAGTTCGTCCTCGGTGGGGCCCGGCGTCTCGCCGAGCTCCTCCCGTGCGTCCTCCTCGCGGATGCCCACGGTGTCCCTTCTCTGCCCTGACGGCCGGGCGGGGCACGCCGCGGTCCGGGCGCGCAGTACCCGCTGGCGAGCACCGCACACCCGATCTCACACGTCGCGGCGGACCAACAGCACCGCCGCCAGCAGCCATGCGCCGCCGGCCCAGGCGGCCGTGACGACCAGGCCCAGCTGCCAGCCGGGCCCGTCGACGAGGAACGGCACCCCACCGACCCGCAGCACCGGCAGCGCCCGCGCCAGCCACGCGGCGACGTCGCCGAACAGCGGGAGCACCAGGGGCAGGCCGAACACGAGACCGATGCCCGCCCCCACCCCGCCGGCCGTCGACCGCAGCGCGGCGCCCAGCCCGACCGCCAGCGCCGCGGTCAGCGCCGCGCCCACCACCTGCAGCACCAGCGCGCTGCCCACCCCGGGGGCGGGCAGCGGCACCCCGCCCGGCACGCCGGTCAGCGTCCGGGCGGCCAGCCAGCAGATCAGCGCCGACGCCGCGGTCAGCGCCCCGACGGCACCGGCGACGACGGCGGTCTTGCCGGCCAGCCACCGCACCCGGCGGGGCACCGCGGCCAGTGAGGCCAGCACCATGCCGGTGCTGAACTCCCCCGCGCCGACGACCACGCCCAGCACCACCACCACGAGCTGGGCGAAGCCGAAGCCGATCAGCGCGATCCCGACGGCGTCGCCCGCGACCTCGGCGGACGGCGTCGTCGCGGCCGCCAGCCAGCCGAACCCGCCCGCGAGCAGCGCGTACACCGCCGCCGCCCACCAGGTGGAGCGCAGCGAGGCGAGCTTGGTCACTCGCTGCGCAGCAGCCCGGTCACCGCCCGGCCGCCCGGTACTCGACGTCGGCCCCGGTGAGTGCGTAGTACGCCGCCTCGAGCGACGTCGTCGTCCGGGCCAGCTCGTGCACCGGGACGCCGACGGCGAAGGCGACGTCGCCGACCTGCTCGGGGGCCAGCCCGCGCACCGCCAGCGCACCGTCGGGGTCTGCCGAGACCCGGGCGCCGGCCCGCTGCAGCGCGCCGGCGAGCACCGCCCGCTGGGGCGTGGGCACCCGGACGACGGCGTCGGCGCCGAGCAGCTCGGCCATCGGCACGTCGGCGAGCAGCCGGCCGCGGCCCATCACCAGCAGGTGGTCGGCGGTGTCCTGCATCTCGCTCATCAGGTGGCTGGAGACCAGCACCGTGCGCCCCTCGGCGGCCAGGTCGCGCAGCAGTTCGCGGACCCAGCGGATGCCGTCGGGGTCCAGCCCGTTGACCGGCTCGTCGAGGATCAGCACCTCGGGGTCGCCCAGCAGGGCCACGGCGATGCCCAGCCGCTGGCCCATGCCCAGGGAGAACCCCGCGCACCCGCTCGTCGGCGACGTCGGCCAGCCCGACGAGCTCGACCACCTCGTCGACCCGGGCCCGGGGCAGCGCGTTGCTCTGCGCCAGGGCCAGCAGGTGCCGGAACGCCGTCCGCCCCGGGTGCCGGGCACGCGGGTCGACCAGCGCTCCGACGCTGCGCATCGGCTCGGCCAGCTCCGCGTACCGCACGCCCAGCACGGTGGCCGCACCCGTGGTGGGCCGGGTGAGCCCGAGCACGCAGCGCATCGTCGTGGTCTTGCCCGACCCGTTGGGCCCCAGGAAACCGGTGACCCGGCCGGGCTCGACCCGGGCGGTGAGGTCCTCGACCGCGGTGCGTGCCCGGTAGCGCTTGGTCAGCCCGGAGAGCTCGATCACCCGCCGCCCCTCCCCCGCGTCCGTCCGTCGGCGGTCACCCCAGCAGATCGGGGCGCCCGCCGACGGCGGACACGCGGGTCAGAGCGCCGGCACCTCGGTGGCCGGGTCGCCGTCGGTGGCGGCGTCCAGCGCCGGCACGACCTCGTCCAGCAGGTAGGGCAGCGACAACGGGCTGCCGAAGCCGAGCGCGGCGGCGACGTCACCGTCGTAGCTGCCCAGCAGCACGGTGCGGCCCTCGGTGACCACGTCGAGGCCGGCGAACAGCGGGTCGGCCGCCGCGTCCTCCGCGGTGTACCCGAGGACGGCGAGGACGTCGGTGTCGAGCAGGTCCAGGCGTTCCGGGCTGACGTCGGTGCTGGTCTCGGGGACGGCGAACCCGAGGTCGTCGAAGAACTGGGTGCGCAGGTCGTCGGTGCCCAGCGAGTAGTGCCCCGATCCGACACCGGTCAGGTCGACGGCGATCGACGTCCCGGCGAACCCGGGGTGGGCGCTCGTCGCCTCCGCGAACTGCGCCTCGACCTCGTCGACCAGCTGCTGCGCCTGGTCCGCGCGGCCCAGCGCCTCGCCGGTGAGCAGGGCCTGCTCCTGCCAGGGGGTGGCTCCGTCGGCGTACTCGTCGGTCTGCGCGAGGGTCGGCGCGATGCCGGACAGCTGGTCGTAGACCCCCTGGTCCATGAAGGAGTAGACGCCGACGATCAGGTCGGGGTCGAGCGCGGCGACGGCCTCGACGTCGATCTCCGTCCCGCCGATGGTCGGCAGCTCCGCCCCGTCGAGCTGCTCCTGCGCCCAGGGGCGGCTGGGGACGTCGTAGTCACCGAGCAGGTCACGGACGCCGACCGGGGTCACGCCCAGGGCCAGCACGAAGTCCTCGTCGTTGAAGCCGACGGTGACCACGCGCTCGGGCTCTGCCGGGATCTCGGTGGTGCCGAACTTGTTCTCGATGGTGACCGGGAAGGCGCCCGACGACGACGCCGCCGACCCGGCGGGGGCCGCGGTGCCCTCCTCGTCGGAGCCGCCGCAGGCGGCCAGCCCCAGGACGGCGGTGAAGCCGGCGACCAGGACGGCGGCGCGGCGGACGGGACGGCGGGACACGGGGGCTCCTCAAGATCAACGACAGTCGAGCAGAGGTTAGCCTTGCCTTCATAGACCCGGAAGCCGGGCCCCTCAGCGCTTCGGCTGGTCCAGCGCCGAGGGGCCGAAGCGCTCGAGCCGGATCGACGACGGCGCCACGCCGAGCCCGACCAGCAGCTGACCGGCGGCCTCGGCGAAGGCCGCGGAACCGCACACGTACGCGGTCTGCCCCGGCTCCCACAGCGGCAGCAGGTCCATCGCGGTCATCCGGGCGGCCGGGCGGATGCCGTGCGCCTCCCGGGTGGTCACGATCAGTGCCCCGGCCGCGGCGAGCTCCTCGGCGTAGGGCAGCTCGGCCAGCGTGCGCGCCGACACCGCCACCCGCAGCAGGTCCAGCCGTCCGACGTCCCGGGCGTGCCGCACCATCGCCACCAGCGGGACGACGCCGCTGCCCCCGCCGACCAGCAGCGCGGGCGTGGCGCCGTCCCAGACGAACCAGCCCCCGATCGGCCCGCGGACCTCGAGCTCGTCGCCGGGCTCGACGACGTCGGCGAGGAAGGTGGAGACCTCCCCGTCGTCCAGCCGCTCCACGAACAGCTCCACCAGCGGGTCGCCCGGCGCCGACGCCACCGAGTACGACCGCTGCGCGGTGTACCCGTCCTCGGCGGTCAGCCGGACGACGTAGTGCTGGCCGGGCAGGTGGTCGACCCGGTCGTGGACGTCGAGCCGCAGCTGCACCGAGCGGGCGATCGGCCGCCGCAGCCCGGCGACGGTCGCGGTGCGCCAGCCACCGGCCGGCGCCGACGTCGTCGTCGTCAGTGCCGCAGGCTCGACCGGTTGCGGCTCGGCGCCCGGCGGGGTCGCGGGATCGGGGAGCGCGTCAGTCACCCTGCGTCTCAATCACCCTGGTACCGCTGCTGCCGCCACGGGTCACCCCGGTCGTGGTAGCCGTTCTGCTCCCAGAAGCCCTGCTGGTCACGCTTGAGCAGGGTGATCTTGCTGATCCACTTGGCGCTCTTCCAGAAGTACAGGTGCGGCACGAGCATGCGCACCGGGCCGCCGTGCTCGATCGGCAGCGGCTGGCCCTCGTACTCCCACACCAGCCAGGCCTTGCCGCCGGTGACGTCCTCGATGGGCAGGTTGGTGGTGTAGCCGGTCTTCGACGTCGCCATCACGAACCGCCCCTCGGCGGTCGGCCTCGCGACCTCCAGCAGCGAGTCGACGCTGACGCCGGCGAAGTGGGTGTCGAACTTCGACCAGGTGGTGACGCAGTGGATGTCGCCGCTGTAGGCCGACGCCGGCAGCGCGTGCGCCTCGTCCCAGCTCCAGGTGGTCGGGTTCTCGACCTCGCCGTCGACGGTGATCGTCCAGGTCTCCGGCGCGATCCGCGGCGTGGGCTCGGCGGTCAGCACCGGCCAGTCACCGCCGACGTCGTACTGGCCGGGTGGGAGCCGCGGGTCGCTGGGGCCGCGGCGGCGGCCCTGGAAGCCGCGAGTGGGTCCGGGCACGTCGCTGTTCCTCTCTGACCGGCCCTCGGGGGCGGGGGCGGGGCCGTTCGGCGGAGATCATCCTCCCCTCCGGCGGCCCGCGCCGCCCCCGGGTCGGCCACCGCCGGGGGCAGAGCCCCAGGTGAGGGTCGCCTTACATGAGACGTGTCACGGCGGGTTCATCTGGGTGTCATCGGGCACAGGGAATACCTTGGGTCCCGTGGCGACGATGACGACGCAGGAGGCTCCGCGAAGGGCCCCGAAGACCGGCCGGTTCTCCAGCTCGGTCGTGAAGAAGACGGTCATGGCGGTCAGCGGGATCATCATGATCCTCTACTTGGTCGCGCACATGATCGGCAACCTGAAGGCGTTCCAGGGAGCGGAGTCGTTCAACTCCTACTCCGGGTGGATCCGCACCATCGGCGACCCGGCGCTCCCGGCCCAGACGGTGCTGTGGATCATCCGCCTGGTGCTGCTGGTCGCGGTGGTGGCGCACTTCTGGGCGGCCATCTCCCTGTGGCGTCAGGCCAAGCGGGCCCGCCCGGTGCCCTACGCGACGAAGAAGCGCGTGCAGCAGAGCTTCGCCTCGCGCACCGTCCGCTGGGGCGGGCTGATCCTGGCCCTGTTCATCATCTGGCACATCCTCGACCTCACCCTGGGCGCGGTGAACCCCGAGGGCCACGACAGCACGCCCTACGAGCGGCTGGTCGCCAGCTTCTCCAACATCCCGGTCACGGCGTTCTACGTGGTCTCCATGCTGCTGCTGGGCCTCCACCTCCGGCACGGCATCTTCGCCGCCACCCAGACCCTCGGGCAGACCAACAAGCGCCGTGAGCGGGCCGTGAACGGGCTCGCCTACGTCGTCGCCACCGTGCTGACCGTGGGCTTCCTGCTCGTCCCGCTGTCCGTCGCCTTCGGCCTGATCGACTGAGAGAGAAGAACACTCCGATGCCTCTCGAGCTCTTCACCGTCGGCGAGCCGATCGCCGACACCAAGGCCCCCCGTGACGTCCCGCTCCCCGAGCGCTGGAACGAGCGCAAGTTCCGCGCCCGGCTGGTCAACCCGGCCAACCGCCGCCGGCTCTCGATCATCGTCGTCGGCACCGGCCTGGCCGGCGGCTCGGCGGCGGCCTCGCTGGCCGAGATGGGCTACCGGGTCAAGAACTTCTGGTTCCAGGACAGCCCGCGGCGGGCGCACAGCGTGGCCGCCCAGGGCGGCATCAACGCGGCCAAGAACTACCGCAACGACGGCGACAGCGTGCACCGGCTGTTCTACGACACGGTCAAGGGCGGCGACTTCCGCTCCCGGGAGGACAACTCCTACCGGTTGGCCGAGGTCAGCGCCGCGATCATCGACCAGGCCGTGGCCCAGGGCGTGCCCTTCGCCCGCGAGTACGGCGGCCTGCTGGACAACCGCTCCTTCGGTGGCGCCCAGGTCTCGCGCACCTTCTACGCCCGCGGCCAGACCGGTCAGCAGCTGCTCTACGGCGCCTACCAGGCCCTGGAGCGGCAGATCGGGCTGGGCAACGTCGAGCAGCACCCGCGCACCGAGATGCTCGACCTGATCGTCGTCGACGGGAAGGCCCGGGGCATCGTCGTCCGGGACCTGATCACCGGCGAGATCACCAGCCACTTCGCCGACGCGGTGGTGCTGGCCTCGGGTGGGTACAGCAACGTCTTCTACCTCTCCACCAACGCCAAGGGCTCCAACGTCACGGCGGCCTGGCGGGCGCACAAGCGCGGCGCGCTGTTCGCCAACCCCTGCTACACGCAGATCCACCCGACCTGCATCCCGGTCAGCGGCGACTACCAGTCGAAGCTGACGCTGATGAGCGAGTCGCTGCGCAACGACGGCCGCGTCTGGGTGCCCAAGGAACGCGGGGACACCCGCAACCCGCTGGACATCCCCGAGGACGAGCGCGACTACTACCTCGAGCGCAAGTACCCGGCGTTCGGCAACCTGGTGCCCCGCGACATCGCCTCGCGCCAGGCCAAGAACGTCTGCGACGAGGGTCGCGGCGTCGGGCCGAACGGCCTGGGCGTGTACCTGGACTTCAGCGACGCCATCGCCCGGGTGGGCCGCGCGGCGATCGAGGCCAAGTACGGCAACCTCTTCGACATGTACAACCGGATCACCGGTGAGGACGCGTACGAGACCGGGATGCGGATCTACCCGGCCGTGCACTACACGATGGGCGGACTGTGGGTCGACTACGACCTGTCGTCCAACATCCCGGGCCTGTTCGTCATCGGTGAGGCCAACTTCTCCGACCAGGGCGCCAACCGGCTGGGCGCCAGCGCGCTGATGCAGGGCCTGGCCGACGGCTACTTCGTGCTCCCCAGCACGATCAGCAACTACCTCGCCGACGGCCCCTTCCCCAAGGTCGACGCCACGCACCCGGCGGCGGTCGAGGCCGAGCAGTCCGTCCGGGCGCAGACCGAGCGGCTGCTGTCGATCAACGGCACCCGCACGGTGGCCTCCTTCCACCGCGAGCTGGGCAAGCTGGTGTGGGACCTCTGCGGCATGGAGCGCTCGGAGGAGGGCCTGCGCAAGGCGCTGGACCGGATCCCGGAGATCCGGCACGAGTTCTGGACCAACGTGAAGGTCTCCGGCGAGCAGGGCGTCTTCAACCAGAACCTGGAGCACGCCGGCCGGGTCGCCGACTTCATCGAGCTCGCCGAGCTGATGTGCGTCGACGCGCTGCACCGCAACGAGAGCTGCGGTGGCCACTTCCGGGTGGAGAGCCAGACGCCGGAGGGTGAGGCGCTGCGCGACGACGAGAACTACGCCTACGTCGCCGCGTGGGAGTACACCCCGGAGGGCGAGCCGCCGGTGCTGCACCGCGAGGCCCTCGAGTACGAGTACGTCCACCTCGCACAGCGGAGCTACAAGTGACCAGCACAGAGCCACGCATGATGAGCCTGACCCTGCGCATCTGGCGCCAGCGGGACCGGACCCAGAAGGGCAAGATGGTGACCTACCACGTCACCGACGTCTCGCCCGACATGTCCTTCCTCGAGATGCTCGACGTGCTGAACGAGAAGCTGATCCTCGACGGCGACGACCCGGTGGCCTTCGACCACGACTGCCGCGAGGGCATCTGCGGTTCGTGCGGTCTGATGATCAACGGCATCGCGCACGGCCCCGAGCAGGCCACCGTCTGCCAGCTGCACATGCGCTCGTTCTCCGACGGCGACGTGCTGGACATCGAGCCCTGGCGCGCCGGCGGGTTCCCGGTGGTCAAGGACCTCGCGGTCGACCGGTCGGCGTTCGACCGGATCATCTCCGCCGGCGGGTTCATCAGCGCCCCCACCGGCACGGCCCCCGAGGCGCACTCCACCCCGGTGCCGAAGAAGGACTCCGACGCCGCCTTCGACGCCGCGACCTGCATCGGCTGCGGCGCCTGCGTCGCCGCGTGCCCGAACGGCTCGGCGATGCTGTTCACCGCCGCCAAGGTCGCCCACCTCGGGCTGCTCCCGCAGGGCCAGCCCGAGCGCGACACCCGGGTGCTCAAGATGGTGGCCCAGCAGGACGCCGAGGACTTCGGTGGCTGCAGCAACATCGGCGAGTGCTCCGCGGTCTGCCCCAAGGGCATCTCGATGGAGACGATCTCCCGGCTCAACCACGACCTGCTCGGTGCGCTCCGCGCCGGGGGCGTGCCCGCGAGCTGAAGAAGGACCCCCTTCCTCCCCACCCTTCGCAAGCTCAGGGCGGGCCCCTGGAAGGGGGCCGGGCGGGCCGACCCCTCATCCGGGGTGCCGGCCCGCTCGTCGCCCGGCCCCCTCGCAGGGCCCGACGCGAGCTGGCGAGCGGTGGGGGGCGAGGGGTCCTTCGTCAGGCCGCGTCCGCGCGGCGGTCGACCAGGGCGCGCAGGTGCGGGGCCAGCGCCTCCGCCACCAGCGCGTAGCCGGCCGAGGAGGGGTGGAACCGGTCGGCGGAGAACAGCCGCGGTTCGGCGGCGAAGCGGGCGGACAGCGCGGGCGCCACCGGGGCGACGACCCCACCGGCCGCCTCGGCGGCGGCGGTCTGCCGGGTGCGCACCTGGCCGCAGACGGCCGCCACCACGCCGCGCAACGCCGGCGGCACCCAGGCCACCGCGGAGAGGTCCGGGGTCGGGACCACGAGCACCCCGGTGCCCCGCCGGCGCAGCTGGGCGACGGCGGCGCCGAGGGCAGCCGCCGCCCGGGCCGGGGGCACCTGCCGGGTCAGGTCGTTGGCGCCGACCACCAGCAGGGCGACGTCGGCGTCCTGCGGCGCCCGCCGCACCTGGGCGTCGAGGTCCAGCGACGTGGCCCCGGGGACGGCGAGCACGGTGCAGCGCACGGCGCGGCCGGCCGCCTCGAGATCGCGGGTCAGCCGGGCGCCGAGGGTGTCCGCCGGCGCGGCGGCTCCGGTGCCGAAGGCCAGGGAGTCACCGAGGACGAGGAAGTGCAGGGTCACGGTGGGTACAACGGCGCGCCGCCGCGGGGTGTTGCGTGAGGTGCGGCTCCCCGCGCCTCAGCCGCCGCGGGCGAAGAGCTCGGCGGCCATCGCGTCGTCGATGAACGGGTACTTCACCTTGAACTGCGCCAGCGCCTCGGCGACGGAGAGCACGTGGGTCTCCCGCCTGCCGGCGGCGTCCACGGTCTGCACGGTGACCATGTCGCCGTTGATCGGGACCCAGTGGGTGTCGGCGTAGTCGGTGAAGACGTTCACCGCGCCATCCTCCCCCGCGCCGTCCTCCCCCGCGCCGGCGACGGCGCCAGGGAGGACGGCGCACGCCGGCCCGGCACGGGGCCGGGCCGGCGCGGGCGGGTTCAGGCGGCCTTGCCGGTCGTCCCGTGCGGGTCGATCACGTACTTCTTCGCCGCACCGGAGTCGAACTCCTGGTAGCCCCGCGGCGCCTCGTCCAGGGAGATGACGGTGGCGTTGACCGCCTTCGCGATCTGCACCTTGTCGTTGAGGATCGCCTTCATCAGCCCGAGGTTGTAGCGCATCACCGGGCACTGGCCCGTGGTGAACGAGATCGACTTGGCCCAGCCGGTGCCCAGGCTCAACGAGAGCGAGCCGACCTTGGCGGCCTCGTCGATGCCCCCCGGGTCACCGGTGACGTAGAGGCCGGGGATGCCGATGGCCCCGCCGGCCGCGGTCAGCTCCATCAGCGAGTTCAGCACCGTCGCCGGAGCCTCCTTCCCCGATCCCTCCCCGTGGCCGCGGGCCTCGAAGCCCACCGCGTCGACACCGGCGTCCACCTCGGGTACGCCGAGGATCTGCTCGATCTGGTCCTGCGGCGAGCCCTGGGAGACGTCGACGGTCTCGCAGCCGAAGCTGCGCGCCTGGGCCAGCCGCTCCTCGACGAGGTCGGCGACGATCACCACCGACGCGCCGAGCAGCTGGGCGCCGGCGGCGGCCGCCAGCCCCACCGGGCCGGCCCCCGCGATGTACACCGTCGACCCCGGCTTCACCCCGGCGGTGACCGCCCCGTGGAAACCCGTGGGGAAGATGTCCGACAGCATGGTCAGGTCCAGGATCTTCTCCATCGCCTGGTCCCGGTCGGGGAACTTCAGCAGGTTCCAGTCCGCGTAGGGCACCGTCACGTACTCGGCCTGCCCGCCGACCCAGCCGCCCATGTCCACGTACCCGTACGCCGCACCGGGGCGGGCCGGGTTCACGTTCAGGCAGATCCCGGTCTTGCCCTCCTTGCAGTTGCGGCAGCGCCCGCAGGCGATGTTGAACGGCACCGAGCAGAGGTCGCCGACGTCGATGAACTCGACGTCGCGCCCCTTCTCCACGACCTCGCCGAGGATCTCGTGGCCCAGCACGAGGTTCGGCGGGGCGGTGGTGCGGCCGCGGACCATGTGCTGGTCGCTGCCGCAGATGTTGGTGGTGACGACCTTGAGGATCACCCCGTGCTGCAGCTGCCGGCCGACGTTCGCCGGGTTCACCCCGGGACCGTCCTGCAGCTCCAGCTTGGGGTAGTCGATGTCGTGGACCTCGACCTTGCCCGGTTCGATGTACGCAACGCCTCTGTTGCCGGCCATCTCATGGCTCCTTCTGCTCGCGGACCGTGCTCCGGTGCCACCCACCGGCCGGTTCCGTCCCCCGGACCGACGGGCCACGGCCCGATGGTGCTCCTCCGGAGCCGTCGCGGCACCGTCTCGCGTCGCGCCGGAACAGGTCGCCGGGATCGACCGCGGACGGCGCGCAGGACTCCATTGCGCCATGACGTGGATCACAGCAGGCTGTGCCCCGTCCACCCACCGCAGTGCTGGAGGGGACCGTGTCCGAACCCGTCAAGCAGCGCACGCTCGCAGCCGAGATGGCCGCCGAGTTCGCCGGGACGTTCATCCTGATCCTCTTCGGCGTCGGCGTCGTCGCCCAGGTGGTGGCCGGCGGCCTGGGCGACCACGACAGCATCGCCTGGGCCTGGGGCCTGGGCGTCACGCTGGGCGTCTACACCGCCGCGCGGATCAGCGGCGCGCACATCAACCCCGCCGTCACCCTCGCCCTGGCGGTCTTCCGCGACTTCCCCTGGCGCAAGGTGGCGCCCTACGCGCTGGCCCAGACGCTGGGTGCGATGGCCGCCGCCGTCCTGGTGCGGTGGAACTACACCGAGGTCATCGCCGCGATCGACCCGAACCACACGATCACCACCCAGGGCATCTTCTCCACCCTCCCGGGCAACGGGACGCTGCCGGTCGGCACCTGGGGTGCCTTCCGCGACCAGATCATCGGCACGGCGATCCTGCTGTTCCTGGTGCTGGCCGTGACCGACCTGCGCAACACCGCGCCGGGGGTCAACATGGGCCCGTTCATCATCGGCCTGATCGTCGTGGCGATCGGCATGGCCTGGGGCACCAACGCCGGCTACGCGATCAACCCGGCCCGCGACTTCGGCCCACGGCTGGTGTCCTACCTGACCGGCTACGGCGGGGCCTGGCGAGATCAGAACGGCGACTTCTACTGGTGGGTGCCGATCGTGGGCCCGCTGATCGGCGCCGTCGTCGGTGCCCTGCTCTACGAGCTGCTCGTCGGCCGCCGGCTGCCGGTGGAGGACGAGCCGGAGGCCGGCCGCGCGCCCATCGAGCCCGAGCAGGTCGTCGGCGACGGCCGCACCGCGCCCCCGCGGGCCGTGGTGGACGACGACCGGCCGGCCGAGGC
Organism: Modestobacter sp. SYSU DS0904; assembly: GCF_054051115.1. Taxonomy (NCBI): domain Bacteria; kingdom Bacillati; phylum Actinomycetota; class Actinomycetes; order Geodermatophilales; family Geodermatophilaceae; genus Modestobacter; species Modestobacter sp. SYSU DS0904. The sequence continues at coordinate 173,279 of NZ_JBJHAQ010000006.1, forward strand.
GCGCGGCCGGCCCCGCGCCGCCGACGGACCCTGACCCCCTTGCGAGGAGACCCGTGAAGAAACTGATCAACTCCCCCGCCGACGTCGTCGCGGAGTCCCTGCGCGGCCTGGCGATCGCCCACCCCGACCTGCGGGTCGACCACCCGAACCGGGTGGTCTTCCGCGGCGACGCGCCCGTGCGCGGCAAGGTGGGCATCGTCTCCGGCGGTGGCTCCGGGCACGAACCGATGCACGGCGGGTTCGTCGGGGCCGGGATGCTAGACGCGGCCTGCGCCGGCGAGGTGTTCACCTCGCCGGTGCCCGACCAGATGGTGGCGGCGACCACCGGCGTCGACGGCGGCGCCGGGGTGCTGCACCTGGTGAAGAACTACACCGGCGACGTGATGAACTTCGAGATGGCCGCCGAGCTGGTCGCCGCCGAGTCCGGCACCGAGGTGGTCTCGGTGGTGGTCGACGACGACGTCGCCGTGCAGGACAGCCTCTACACCGCCGGCCGGCGGGGGGTGGGCGCCACCGTGCTGGCCGAGAAGACCGCCGGCGCGGCGGCCGAGCAGGGCCGCTCGCTGGCCGAGGTCGCCGAGGTCGCCCGCACGGTGAACGCCCGCAGCCGCAGCATGGGCGTGGCGCTGACCTCCTGCACGGTGCCCAGCGCCGGCACCCCCACCTTCGACCTGCCCGAGGGCGAGATGGAGATCGGGATCGGCATCCACGGGGAGCCGGGGCGCCGCCGGGTACCGGTCGCGCCGGCCCGGGAGGTCGCCGAGATGCTGCTCGAGCCGGTCCTCGCCGACCTGGACTTCACCGGCGGCGACGGCGCGCTGGTCTTCCTCAACGGCATGGGCGGCACCCCGCTGATCGAGCTGTACCTCATGTTCGGCGAGGTGGTGCAGGTGCTGGAGAAGGCCGGGGTCACGGTGGCCCGTTCGCTGGTGGGCTCGTACATGACCAGCCTCGAGATGGCCGGGTGCTCGGTGACGCTGCTCCGGGTCGACGACGACCTGCTCCGCCTGTGGGACGCCCCGGTGCGCACTCCCGCGCTGCGGTGGGGGATGTGAGGGTGGCCGACGACCTCTCCCTCGACGCCCTGCAGGCCTGGGTGCGGGCCTTCGCCCGCGCCGTCACCGAGCACCGGGACGAGCTGACCCGGCTGGACCAGTCGATCGGCGACGGCGACCACGGCACGAACATGGACCGGGGCATGACCGCGGTGGTGGCCGCGCTGGACGCCGACCCACCCGCCGACGCCACCGCGCTGTTCAAGCAGGTGGGCACCACGCTGGTGAGCAAGGTCGGCGGCGCCAGCGGCCCGCTGTACGGCACGTTCTTCCTGCGCCTGGCCGGCGCGGGCGGCCCCGGCACGTGGGACGCGGCGACCTTCGCCAAGGCCCTGCGCGCCGGGCTCGACGGCGTCGTCGCGCGCGGCAAGGCGGAGGCCGGGGACAAGACGATGCTCGACGCGCTCATCCCCGCCTGCGACGCGCTGGACGCCGTCCTCGCCGCCGGCCGGCCGCTCGGCGAGGCGCTGGCCGCCGCGGCGACCGCGGCCCGGGAGGGGCGGGACGCGACCGTCCCGATGCCCGCCCGCAAGGGCCGGGCCAGCTACCTCGGTGAGCGCAGCACCGGCCACCAGGACCCCGGTGCCACCTCGACCACGCTGCTGGTCGAGGCCGCGGCCGCCGAGCTGGGCTGACCGGCGATGGCGCAGGTGGGGCTCGTGGTCGTCTCGCACAGCCGGCCGCTGGCCGAGGCCGCGGTCACGCTGGCACGGCAGATGGTGACCGCCCAGGACGTGCTGATCGAGGTGGCGGCCGGCACCGAGGACGGCAGCCTCGGCACCGACGCGGTGGCGATCTCCGAGGCGGTCACCGCGGCCGACCGGGGGGACGGCGTCGTGGTGCTGATGGACCTGGGCAGCGCGGTGCTCTCGGCGGAGACGGCGATGGAGCTCGTCGACGACGGGCTGCGCGAGCGCGTGGTCCTCTCCCCCGGGCCGCTGGTCGAGGGACTGGTGGGCGCCGCCGTCGTCGCCGCCGGTGGCGGCGACCGGGAGAGGGTCGCCGCCGAGGCGGCCCGTGGCCTGGCGCCCAAGCAGGCGCACCTGGGCTGAACGCCGGCCGGGACCACCGGGTTGCTGCCGGCAACTCGGTTCACTCCCGCCCCTCAAGCACCGCGTTGATCACGTCGATCAGGTGGTCGGGTCACCCGAACGGGTGAGCGGACCAGCTGAGGAGCGCGATCGTGAGCACGCAGGTGTCGGCCGGACGTCGGGTCGGAGCACGGCTGACGCACCGACTCGCGGGGGTCATCGCCGCGATCACCGTCGCGCTGGTGGTCGTGCCCGGCACCGCGGCGGCGACGCCGGGCAACCCGAGTGACGCCCAGCTGCGCGCCGCCGAGCAGGCGAAGGCCGACGCCGCCGGTCAGGTCGGCGCCGTCGCCGCCCAGCTGGCCGGCGCGCAGGCGGATCTGGCGGCCGCACAGGCGGCGTCGGCGATCGCGCTGGACACCTTCCAGGGCAAGCAGGCCGAGCACGAGGCGGCGCAGGTCGCCGCCGAGGCCGCCGCCGCCGCGGCCCGGCAGGCCGCCGAGGAGCTCGCCGCCGCCCGCGCCGCGGTGGCCGCCTTCGCCCGCAGCAGCTACGTGCAGGGCAGCACCTCCCCCGGCCTGGCCGCGCTGCTGGACGCCGGCGGCCCGGCGGAGATGCTGGAGCGCGCCGCGCTGCTGGACGCCGCCGGGAGGCACCGCACCGACGTGCTCGCCGAGGTCACGGTGGCCGAGCAGCAGGCGGCGGCCGCCGACGCCGCGGCGCAGCAGGCCCTGGCCCGGGCCGAGGAACTGCGGCAGGAGGCGGCCGCGGCGCTCGCCGTCGCCGAGCAGGTCGAGGCCGGTGCCCGCCAGCAGGCCGCCGCCTTCGCCGCCCAGCAGAGCCGACTGCAGGCCCAGCTGGACGCGGCCCAGCAGACCCTGTCCGGGCTGCAGGGGGCACGAGCCACCGCCGAGCAGCTCCAGCGGCAGCAGGCCGCCGCCGCGCAGAGCCGGGCGCAGGCCCAGCCGGTGCGTCAGCTGGTCAGCTCGAGCCCCGCCGGTGCGTCGTCCGGCACCCGGGCCGGCGCCGGGTCGGCCTCGGCCGCCGAGACCGCGATCGACGCGGCCGAGCGGTACCTGGGCACCATCTACTCCTGGGGCGGCGGCGCGCTGAACGGCCCGAGCGTCGGCTGGGGCGTGGACGCCGGCGTGGTCGGTTTCGACTGCTCCGGGCTCACCCGCTACGCCTACGCCCAGGCCGGTGTCAGCATCCCCCGCAACAGCAGCCAGCAGTACCGGGCGCTGCCCAAGGTCTCCCGGGCGGACCTGCAGCGCGGCGACCTGGTCTTCTGGGCGACCGACACCAGCGACCCGTCGACCATCCACCACGTCGCCCTCTACCTGGGCGGGGGCCGGATCCTCGAGGCCCCGCAGAGCGGCTCGGTCATCCAGGTCACCTCGATGCGCTGGGGCGGCTTCATCGGCGGCGTCCGCCCCAGCGCCTGAGAAAGGACCCCGCTGCCCCCCACCGCTCGCAAGCTCGCAGTGGGCCCCTGCAGCGGGGCCTCAGGCGACCGCCTCGGCGGTCAGCTCCACCGAGCGCAGCCGGCCCTCGGTGGTGGGTGACTGGTGGGCGACGATCAGCTCGTCGGCGTCGGCCTGCTTGCGGAACCGATCGAGGAAGTCACCGACCTGGGCCGGCGTGCCGACGGCGGTGTGCGTGAGCATCGAGCCCACGTGGTGGCCGGCGCCCTGCTCGAGCAGCAGGTCCGCCTCCTCGTCGGTCAGCGACCGGCCGCGGCCGAACAGCCCGATCGCGAGGTTGCGACGCACCGCGGCCAGGTTCTGCCGGGCGGCGTCCTCGGTGTCGGCGGCCACCACGTTCACCCCGGCGATCACGTAGGGCTCGGCCAGCTGGTCCGACGGCTTGAACTCCCGCCGGTAGGTGGCGACGGCGGCCTCCAGCGCCTGCGGGGCGAAGTGGCTGGCGAAGGCGTAGGGCAGGCCGAGGGCCGCGGCGAGGTGCGCGCCGAACAGCGAGGAGCCGAGCACGTACAGCGGCACGTCGGTGCCCTTGCCGGGGATCGCGTCGACGCCGGGCACCCGGGAGTTGCCGGTCAGGTAGCCCTGCAGCTCCAGCACGTCCTGCGGGAAGGTCTCCGCGGAATTGGGGTCGCGGCGCAGCGCGTACATGGTGTTCTGGTCCGAGCCGGGCGCCCGGCCGAGCCCCAGGTCGATGCGGTCGGGGTACATCGCGGCGAGCGTGCCGAACTGCTCGGCGATCGTCAGCGGCGCGTGGTTGGGCAGCATGACGCCGCCGGCGCCGAGCCGGATGGTGCTGGTCTGCGCGCCCACGTGGGAGATCAGCACGCTGGTCGCCGAGGAGGCGATGGTCGGCATGTTGTGGTGCTCGGCGTACCAGACCCGCCGGTAGCCGGTGGCCTCCGCCCGCTGGGCGAGGGCGACGCTGGCCGCGATGCTGCTGCTGGCGGTCTCCCCGCGGGCGATCGGGGCGAGATCGAGGACGGACAGCGGGATGCGCATGAGGTGCAGACCTTCCAGTCGGTTGCCCGGCACAACGCGCGGGGCCCGGACGTCCTTCCCGTCGGCCGGCGGCCTCCCCGGCGACCCGCCGTCCGCGCGGACTGCACCGACCACGCGGTGGCCGACCTGCTCGCACACGGCCGGCGGGCGACGTCCTGCCTCGTGCGGCCCGGGCGTCACATCCGTCGCGCGCCTCACCCGGCGTACATGATCTTGCGCTTACAGTCCGCCCCGTGCCTGATCTTGGGATGACGACGCTCGCGGGTGCGCCGCTGGACATCGAGTTCTTCCACCTGGGCGAGTGGTTCCCCGCCGCCCTGCTGGGGTGGCGCCACGACGCCTGGGGCGCGTGCGAGCTGCGGGTGCAGTTCGAGATCGGTGGCCTGAAGCGGGCCAGCTGGATGGCGATGGCCGACGTCCGGCTCCCCCAGCGGCAGGCCGCGCGCCGCGTCGCGCCGCCGGTGCCGTGGCACCGGGCCGAGGACGACCACGTCGTCCCGATCCGCTACGACCTCGGGTGGCACGCCCCGTCGCCGGCCGGCTGGGACGTCCCCCGGCCGCGGACCGGCGAGCACTCCTACAGCCGCGCCTGAGCCCTTCCCCCGGGCGGCCCCCGGTGGGACCCTCGGAGGACCACGCCCGAGTCCGTGGCGCGCGTCTCGACGAGGAGCCGCCGTGTTCTGCCCCAGCAGCTACAGCCAGGACCACATCGACTCCCGGCGCGCGGCCGTCGACGCCCGGCTGGCCGCCTGGCGGCACCTGGTCGCCGCCACCGGCGGGCACGCCGCGCTGGAGGAGTTCGAGCCGGTCTTCTTCAACGACCTGGTGCTGGTCCTCGACAGCTGCCTGCTGCACCGCGATCAGTGCACCGAGGCCACCGACAGCAGCGTGGTCACCGAGGTGCGGGTGCTCGCCGCCTCACTGGTGAGCGGGGGCCGGGTGCTGGCCGACCGGCAGCTCCGGCTGCACCCGGGCCACACCGTGCTCGGCCACCGGGTCGGCCAGGAGATCGCGCTGCGCGAAGCGGACTTCACCGCCCTGGCGAAGGCGTTCTTCACCGAGCTCGAGGCCCGCTACCTCTGAGCGGTCACCGGCTCTGCAGCGCGGCTCAGCGACTCTGCAGGGCGTCCAGTGCCACCGCCATCGACGCGGCCACCCGGAAGTCCAGCCGCGGGTCGGGCACGGTGACCCGGTAGCGGTCGCGGATCGCCTTCTGCCGCTCGCTGACCAGCACCGGCTGGCCGGTCGCGGTGTCGGTGAAGTCGAAGTGGAAGACGAAGGGCACCCACACGTCCCCCACGACCGGGAGCACGGTCCAGACCCGGCGGACGACGGCCAGCACCGGGCGCCGCTCCTGCCCGACCGCCTCGAGGCCGGGGGCGGAGAGCTTCCAGGTGGAGCGGAGCAGGCTGGCGCCGAACTGCTTGCTGAACATGCCCAGCGGCTGCCCCTGCTCGTCGTACACGTCGTGCTCGGCCGCGACGTCCAGCCGCTGGCGGGCCTTGAAGGAGAAGACCCGGCGGTTCTTGGACTCGTCGGCGAAGAAGACGACCTCCTCCTTCAGCTTCATCCGCTTCTGCTCGGCGAGGGCCAGCAGCTGGCCCTCGGAGCCGTCCGGGTTGGCGGCCAGGACCTCGTAGCGGTTGACCATCATGGTGATCCGCTGCTTCACGAAGAAGGCGGGCACCACCATGGCGGCGGGCTGGGGCGGGACGGTCACGGGCGCGCTCCTCGTCGGATCGGACGTCGCAGGCATCTTGCCGCAGAACGCCGGTCACCGGGGCGGCCGGCGTGCCCGCCCGGAGGCGGCTAGCGCTGCTGTCTGCGGGCGACGAGGACGAGGCCACCGAGCAGCAGCACGATGGGCGCCCAGGGCGGCAGCCCGAACGGCCCGATGACGAGCCCGATGAGGAAGAGGGCCAGCTGGAAGACGACCACGAAGGCCACCAGCATGCCCACCCAGAAGAGCACGGGCCGCTCCATCCGCAGCCGGTACAGGTAGTCCACGTCGTCCCCTCGGTCGTGCGGTCCCGGTGATCACCCGGTGCGGTCACCGGCCAGCGCCCCGCCATCGTCATCGGCAGCAAGGGGCGTCTGCTGAAGAGCAACACCGACCCGGCGGCGGGAATGCCCGGAGCCGAGCCGGAGGGGCACCGACGGGCTGTTCGGACGACGACGGTCCCTACCGAGGGGGGTCGGAGTCCAGCGCCAGCTCCTGGACCGCGATCGCGCGCTCGAGCACCCGGGCAGCGACGTCCTCCAGCGACGAGCCGGCCGCGAAGGCGTGGGCCCGGAGCAGGGCCAGCGCGTCCGGGCTCGAGACGTGCAGAGCCGCGTTGACGAAGCCCATCGCCTGCCAGACCGTCGACCGGCGTTCCGCCGCCGGCGCGTCCAACCACGCCGGGCCGTCGGACCGGCTTTCCACGTGCTGGCCCTGCGCCTGCAGGACCGCGGTCACCTCGGCGCTGATCAGCAGGGCGTCCCGCAGGCTCAGCGAACCGACGTCGCGGGGCGGGACGAGGTACAGGTCGAGGGCACCGATGCCCCGGAGCTCGCCGCGCAGCGGGATCGAGATGGTGCCCCGGATCCTGGTGTGGGTGACCAGGCCGTCGTAGAAGGCCGGCCACCGGGCACGGATCGACCGCTCGTCGGCGAGCACGGGATCGCCCGTGGCGTGGGAGGCCAGGCAGGGGCCCTCACCCGAGGTGAACTGCAGCCGCTCGGCCTGGCACGACTCCGGGTCGCTCGCCCCCAGCGGCAGCCGCCGGTCGGAGAGGAAGAAGAGGCTGATCCCGGCGCCGTCCACCGGCAGCACCAGGGCGCACGCCCGGGCGATGCGTTCGGGGAGCAGTTCGGATCCGGGCAGGTCAGCCGTGGATGCGGCCAGCGCGCGGTGGAAGTCCTCGACGACGGTCACGTGGCTCCGGCTGGTCGTGCGCCAGCGCGGGTGCCTGACGACAGCAGCCGGCAGGGCTCACCGGCCCCCGGTGACTGTCCCGATCCTGCCGTCGGGAAACCAGCCGGGCCACGGTCAACTCGGCGGCGCAGGGGACGTCGAGGGCGCGGGCGCCGACTCCGAGCCCCCCGGCGCGGTGCCCGTGGGGGTGGCCTCCCCGGTCTCGGTGACGACGACGCAGGCGGCGATGTCGGTGCGCAGCCGCCCCTGCAGGGGCTGCAGCCGCCGGACCACCTCGTCGAGACGGACGGCGTTGAGCTGGCTGGCCGCCTCGCCGAGGTCGTCGATCGCGGCCACGACGTCCTGGGCACCGTTCATGGCGCGCAGGCAGGCGGCGTTGACGAGCACCTCGGCGGTCTCCCCCGTGGGCGGCGCCTCCGGCAACGGGACGTCGGCATCCGCGCCGGGGACGACGGGGGCAGCGCGCGGGACCGGCGCCGATCCCTCGGCCAGCAGGCCGACGAGCAGCCCGCCGGTGAAGATCCCGAGCACGAAGGTGGCCGCGGCCAGCCACCACCGCACCGCCCGACCGGCGCGCCCGTCGGGCGCCGGGGACCTGCTGCTCGTGTCGGTGTCGGTGTCGGTCATGGTCGTCCTCTCACCGTCGCGCGCAGGCGCACGACCGCCGGTAGCGTACGGCTGCTGAGCCCATTCGGTAGGACCGCGAGGCTGGAGGCCCCGGTGCCAGCCACGGCCGTCCCCCGATGGTTCTCCGGGGTGGCCGCCGGCGCCCGGCGGGTGATCGGACTGGGCCGGTCCGCGACGCGCCGGGCCGGGCGCGCCTACCGCGACGCCGTGGTCAAGGCCCGCTGGTTCGTGGTGGCGGGCTGGCTCGCGCTGACCGTGATCGTGTCGGCGTTCCTCCCCACCCCCGGCGGGGGCGGCGGGGCGGACATCGGCGCCCTGCTGCCGGAGGGCAGCCCGGCGGCCGCCGTCCAGGAGCGGTCCCTCGAGCTGTTCCGGGTGCCGGTGCTCTCCCAGACCTCGGTCGTGGTGCACGACCCCGACGGCCTCAGCGTCCTCACCCAGGCCGACGTCGCCCTCTGGGCGGCCACCCACACCCAGGCGTACCTGGACGGCAACGTGCCAGCCGGGCGGGGGCAGATCGTCGCCGCCGTCCCGGTGCCCACCTCGACGCCGGAGACGGCCGTCACCTACCTGTACGTCTCCAACTACACGTCGCTGGCCCGGACCAGGGACCTGGCTCGCGAGTACGCCGCCCACTTCCACAACCAGAGCTCGGTGCGGACCTACGTCGCCGGGGTGGTCCCGGCCCAGGTGGCCCAGGCCGACTACCTCGAGTCGCGGCTGCACCTGTTCGAGGTCGCCACCCTGGTGCTGATCGCCACCGTCGTGGGGCTCACCTTCCGCTCGGTGGTGGCCCCGTTCGTCGTGCTGCTGGCCGCGGGGCTGGGGTACCTGGTCGCCATCCGCAGCCTCGGGGTGCTCGCCGCGGCGTTCGGCTTCGCGCTCCCCGACCAGCTGCAGCCGCTGATCGCCGCGCTGCTGATCGGGGTGGTCACCGACTACTGCGTGCTCTTCTTCGCCGGCCTGCGGCAGCAGCTGGACCGGGGGCTGCCCCGGCTGGACGCGACCCGGCGGGCGGTGACCACCAACGCACCGATCATCGCGGTCGCCGGGATCACCGTCGCGGCCGGCACCGCGGCGCTGCTGGCGGCGGAGTTCGAGCTGTTCCAGGCGTTCGGACCGGCGCTGTCGCTGACCGTCGTCATCGGGGTGCTGGTGTCGCTGACCCTGGTGCCGGCCCTGATGGCGATCCTGGGCGAGCGGCTCTTCGGGCTGGGGACCCTGCGGACCTCCCGCCGCCCCCCGAGTCGCCGAGGGAACGGCTGGCTGCTCCGGATCGTCGTCGACCGACGCGGCGCGACGGTGGCGACGCTGCTGGCCACCGGCGTGCTGCTCCTGGCCGCGGCGCCGCTGCTGCAGATGCGCCTGGACCTGTCCTTCACCTCGGGACTGCCGGCCGACGACCCGGTGAGCCGGGGGGCGGCGGTGCTCGAGGACTCCGGGATCCGGGGGGTCATCGCCCCCACGGAGGTGATCGTCGAGGGCGACGGGGTCATCGAACAGCGGGCGGAGCTGGAGGACCTGCAAGAGGCCATCGAGGCACAGCCGGGGGTGGCCGAGGTGCTCGGCCCGGCCCAGAACCCGCTCCCCGACGGCTTCGGCGTCGTCTTCTCCGCCGACGGCGACGCCGCCCGCTTCGTCGTGATCCTGGACAGCGACCCACTGGCCGCACCGGCGATCAGCGACCTGCGCGGGCTCACCGACCGGCTGGACACCCTGGCCGCGGACGCCGGGCTGCAGGACGCCGAGGTGGCGGTGACCGGGCAGACCGCGATCGCCGGTGAGCTCGCCGCGATCACCCGGGAGAACCTGCGGATCACGCTGACCGCGGTGCTGCTGGTGGAGCTGCTGATCCTGATCGTGTACCTGCGCGCCCTCTGCGCCCCGGTGGTCCTGCTGGCCTGCAGCGCGCTGGGCGTCGCGGCGGCGCTCGGGCTGAGCGTCCTGCTCTTCCAAGTGGTGCTCGGCGACCCCGGGCTGGCCTTCTACGTCCCGTTCGCGACCGCCGTGCTGTTGCTGGCACTGGGGTCTGACTACAACGTGTTCGCCGTCGGCTCCATCTGGGAGGCGGCCACCCGACATCCGCTGAGCAAGGCGATCATGCTGGCGATGCCGGCCACGTCCCGGGCGATAAGCGCGGCGGGGCTGATCCTCGCCGCCACCTTCGGGATGGTGGCGATCATCCCGCTGCAGACGTTCCGGCAGGTGGCGTTCACCATGGCCGCCGGGTTGCTCATCGACACGTTCCTGATCCGACCGGTGCTCACCCCGGCGGTGCTCACCCTGTTGGGACGAGCGGCCAGCTGGCCCAGCAAGCGGGTCCGCACCGAGTCGGTGCCGGTCGACGATCTGCGCCGCACCGCCGCCGCGGGGGCGCGGAGCGGGGGTCCCGAGGTGACCCGGGACGAGACGCTCGAGAACGAGGCCCTGGAGGACCTGCCCGCCGGAGCCCAGGCGCGATGACGGTGACCGGCGACGGCGCGACGGCCGGTGGGTCCACTCCCCCGCGGCCGGGACCGGCGCGCACCACCGTGCTGGTGGGCATCTCCGTGGTGCTCGGCACCGCACTCCTGCTGTGGGGCGCCGATCGGCTGGCCCGGTGGGGCGCCGAGGCGGCGCTGGCGCAGGCCGTCCAGGAGGCCACCGGCATCGCCGAACGGCCGTCGGTGCAGGTGCACGGCGGGTTCTTCCTGCTCCAGGCGGTGCAGGGCCGGTACGACGACGTCGGGATCAGCGTCCGCGAGGTCTCCTCGGGGCCGATGTCGATCGACTCGGTGGAGGCCCGGCTGACCGGGGTGCACGTGTCGTTCCACGACCTCCTGGTCCGGGACCCCGGTCCCGTGTGGATCGAGCGGTCGGTCGGGGAGGCGTTCCTCGGCTACGACGACCTCAACCGCTACCTCGAGATCACCGGGCGCCCCGTGACGGTCGGCCCAGCGCCCGGGGGCGAGGTGCGGCTGACCGGCACGGTCGGGCTCCTGGGCCGGCCGATCTCGGCGTCCGCCCTGGCGCAGCTCTCACCCCGGGGCGGGGCACTGGCCATCTCACCGACCGCCGTGGACACCGGGACGCCGCTCGCCCCGGCCAGCCGCCTGCTGCTCGGACAGCGCTTCGCACTCCTGGTGCCGCTGGACCCGTTGCCCTTCGGCCAGGAGCTCACCGCGATCGAGGCCGGCCAGGACGGGCTGGTGGTGCAGGTCCAGGGCACCGACGTCGTCGTCCGGCCCTGACCCGCAGCACCGACGCTCCTATGACGCGTCAAGCCATTGCTGGTGGTGATTCGAGGCGGCGGTAGAGCTCGCGGGCGATGTAGCGCTTGAGGCAGCGCTTGATCTCTCGGTCGGTCTTGCCCTGGGCGCGGCGGCG
>NZ_JBJHAQ010000007.1:0-169853 GCF_054051115.1 Modestobacter sp. SYSU DS0904
CCCCCCCCCCCCCCCCCCCCCCCCCCCCCCCCCCCCCCCCCCCCCCCCCCCCCCCCCCCCCCCCCCCCCCCCCCCCCCCCCCCCCCCCCCCCCCCCCCCCCCCCCCCCGGGAGGGTCAGTCGAGGGGGAGGCCGGTGTAGTTCTCCGCCAGCTCGCGGGCCGCGGCCTCCGACGAGCACACCCGGCGCAGCTGGGAGAGCTGCAGCTCGGCGTCGAAGTCGTCGCCGGAGCGGTGCAGCATCGAGGTCATCCACCAGGAGAAGTGGGTGCACCGCCAGACCCGGGCCAGCGCCCGGTCGGAGTAGCCGTCGACCAGGTCGCTGCGCCCCTCGGCCAGCAGTCGCACCAGGGCCTGGGCCAGCAGGGTGACGTCGGCGACGGCGAGGTTGAGCCCCTTGGCACCGGTGGGCGGCACGATGTGCGCGGCGTCCCCGGCGAGGAACAGCCGGCCGCGGCGCAGCGGCGCGCTGACGAACGAGCGCATCGGCAGGATCGACTTCTCGGTGACCGGACCGGTCTGCAGCTCCCATCCGTCGAGCGCGAACCGGGTCGACAACCCGTCCCAGATCCGGTCGTCCGACCAGTCCTCGATCTTCTCGGTCGGGTCGACCTGCAGGTAGAGCCGGGACACCGACGGCGAGCGCATCGACGACAGGGCGAAGCCGTCCGGGTGCCAGGCGTAGATGAGCTCGTCCTCGCTCGGCGCCACGTCGGCCAGGATGCCCAGCCACGCGTAGGGGTAGGTGCGTTCCCAGGTGCGGCCCGCCGTGCCCGCGGTGACCACCGGGCGGGAGACGCCGTGGAAGCCGTCGGCGCCGACGACGGCGTCGCACTCCAGCACCTGGGGCGTGCCCGCGGCGTCGGTGAAGCGGATGCGGGGGGCGTCGCCGTCGACGTCCTCGGGGGAGACGTCGGAGACCTCGAACAGCAACGGCGGCCCGCCGTCCAGCTGTGCCCGGATGAGGTCCTTGGTGACCTCGGTCTGCCCGTAGACCCACACCCGGCGGCCGCACAGCTCCGGGAAGTCCAGGTGGTGGCGGGTGCCGGGGTACTGCAGGTGGATGCCGTCGTGCGGCAGGCCCTCGCGCTGCAGACGGTCGCCGACGCCGGCGTCGACCAGCGTGCGGACCGTGTGCTCCTCCAGGATGCCGGCCCGGATGCGGGCCTCGACGTAGGACCGCGACCGGTTCTCCAGCACCACCGTGTCGATGCCCTGCAGCTGCAGCAGCCGGGAGAGCAGCAGCCCCGCCGGGCCGGCTCCGATGATCCCCACCTGGGTGCGCATGCCGCGAGTGTGGCCCGCGTCGCCCGCCCGGGCCGAACCCGGGCTTCCGCTCACCGGAACTCGGCGGTCAGGGCCAGTGCCCGCCCGATGCCCCGGGCGGCGACCTGCAGCACCGGCGCCAGCCGGGTCAGGTCACGGCGGTGGGTGGGGACGACGATGCCCAGCGCGGCGACGACGACCGGGCCGGTGGGCCGGTCGACGGTGACCGGGACGGCGACCGACGCGGTGCCCAGCGACATCTCCTCGGCCGTGCGCGACCAGCCGCGGCGGCGCACCTCACCCAGCTCCCGGGTGATCGTCCGCGGGTCGACCACGGTGTACCGGGTCTCCCGGCTGAGCTCCTGCAGCGCCCGGTCGACGACCTCGTCGGGCGCGCAGGCCAGCAGCACCTTGCCGACACCGGTGGCGTGCAGCGGCAGCCGGCTGCCGACGGTGCTGACCACCGGCACCGACTCGCGCCCGGAGATGCGCTCGACGTAGAGGGCACGGATGCCCTCGCGGACGGCGAGGTGCACGGTGTCCCGGGTGGCGGTGTGCACGTCGAGCAGGAAGGGGGCCGCCACCTGGCGGAGCTCCAGCTGCACCGGGGCCAGCAGGCCGAGGTCCCAGAGCTTGCGGCCGATCTCGTAGCGGCCGTCGGGCCGGCGGACCAGCGCACCCCACTCGACCAGCTCGCCGAGCAGGCGGTGGGTGGTGGTCAGCGGGGTGCCCGAACGGGCGGCGACCTCGGAGAGGGTGAGCCGCGGATGACCGCTGTCGAAGGCGTCGAGCACGCCGAGAGCACGGGAGGTCACCGACCTCCCGGCGGCGGCTGAGCCTCCGGCCACGGCGGCATCCGTTCTGCTCAGTGGAAGTCAGGGCTGTCGGAGCGTAGCCCCGGGTCGTACGGTCCGGGGATGACCGGGACCACACCGCGGGCGCCGCGCCCTGCGGAGGACAGCGCCTTGATCGTGCCGCGTTACCTGCGCGACCCCGAGGAGCAGCGCACGCCGCTCGCCTACCCGGGTTACCGCAGCACCGGGCTGCGCGCGCCGCTGCGCACCCCCGTCGACCTGCCGCACCGGCTGACCGAGGTCACCGGCCCGGTGCTCGGCGAGGACCGGGTGCTGCCCACCGACGCCGACCTCACCCTGCGGATGGGCGGCGAGGCCCAGGGCCAGCGGATCATCGTCTTCGGGCGCGTGCTGGACAGCGACGGCCGCCCGGTGCCCGACGCCCTGGTCGAGGTGTGGCAGGCCAACGCCGGCGGGCGGTACCGGCACGTGGTCGACAACTGGCCGGCGCCGCTGGACCCGCACTTCGACGGGCTCGGCCGGGTGGTCACCGACAGCCTGGGCCGGTACGAGTTCACCACCATCAAGCCCGGCGCCTACCCGTGGGGCAACCACCACAACGCCTGGCGTCCGGCGCACATCCACTTCAGCCTCTTCGGGCACGCCTTCACCCAGCGGCTGGTCACCCAGATGTACTTCCCGGGCGACCCGCTGTTCGAGCAGGACCCGATCTACAACGCCATCCCGCCGTCGGCGCGGTACCGGGCGATCAGCCGGTTCGACCTCGACCGTACCCAGGACAACTGGGCGCTGGCCTACCAGTGGGACATCGTCCTGCGCGGCAAGGACCAGACCCCGTTCGAGACCGACGACGACGGAGATGTCGCATGAGCGCCCCCCACATCTCGCCACTGGTGCAGGCGGCGATCGAGGACAACGACCGGGTCCCCGGCATCCCCCGGCGCGGCAGCGGGTACCTCGACGAGCCGCTGCGCTTCGCCACCACGCCGAGCGCCACCGTCGGGCCGTACCTGGCGATCGGCCTGACCTGGCCGGACGGCCCCTACGCCGTGGCCGAGGGCACCGAGGGCGCCATCTGGCTGCGCGGCCGGGTGTTCGACGGTAACGGTGACCTGGTCCCCGACGCCATGATCGAGACCTGGCAGGCCGACCCCGACGGGCGCTTCGCGCACCCGGACGACCCGCGCGGGGCGGTGACCACGCCCGGGTTCCGCGGCTTCGCGCGCTCGGACACCGTCGACGGCGGCCAGTACGCCGTGCTCACCCTCAAGCCCGGCCCGGTGCCGGACGGCGAGGGCGGCCTGCAGGCGCCGCACGTCGACGTCTCGGTGTTCGCCCGCGGGCTGCTGGACCGGGTGGTCACCCGGATCTACTTCGCCGACGAGGCCGAGGCCAACGCCGCCGACCCGGTGCTGACCGGTCTGCCGGACGACGCCGCCCGGCAGACGCTCATCGCCCGGCCGACCGACGACGGCTACGTCCTCGACATCCACCTGCAGGACTGCACCGCCAAGGGCATGGTCGAGACCGTCTTCTTCGCGGTGTGACCGCGGCATCCGACAAGATGCCGGCGTGACACTCCTCGACGCGACGTTCGCCCGTGGTCCGGTGAACGCCGGTTCCGGCGACGCCTGGCTGGTCGCCCTGCTGGAGGTGGAGGCGGCGCTGGCCCGCGCGGCGGCCCGGGTCGGGCTGGTCGCGGAGACCGCGGCGGAGGAGGTCGGGCGGGTGTGCGCCGACCCGACCCGGCTCGACCTGGCCGGCGTCGCCGCGCGCGCCGGGGACGCCGGCAACCCGGTCCCCCCGCTGGTCCGGGCCCTGCGCGACGCCGTGGGCCCGCACGCGGCGCGCGCGGTGCACGTCGGCGCCACCAGTCAGGACGTCGTCGACACCGCGGCGGTGCTGCTGGCCCGGCGGGGGCTGCAGCTGATCGACGCCGACCTGGCCGCCGCGGCCGGGGCGTGCGCCCGGCTGGCCACCGACCACCGCGACGACGTGCTGATCGGCCGCACGCTGCTGCAGCAGGCGCTGCCGATCACCGTGGGGCTCAAGGCGGCCGGCTGGCTGGCCGGGGTCGAGGGCGTCCGGGCCCGGATCGCCACGGTGCTGGCCGGGCTGCCGGTGCAGTACGGCGGGGCGGTCGGCACGCTCGCGGCCAGCTCCGGGTCGGGGGTCGACCTGCGCGCCGCGCTGGCCGAGGAGCTGGGGCTGCAGACCACCGAGGTGCCCTGGTTCACCGTCCGGCTGCCGATCGCCGACGTGGCCGGCGTGCTCGGCGCGGCCGCCGGTGTGGTGGCGACCATCGCCGTCGACGTCGTCCTGCTGGCCCAGACCGAGGTGGCCGAGGCCGCCGAGGTCGCCGAGGGCCGGGGCGGCTCGTCGGCGATGCCGCACAAGAACAACCCGGTGGCCGCCATCTCCGCACGTGCCTGCGCCCGCCGGGCGCCCGGGCTGGTGGCCACCCTGTTCGCCGCGATGGAGCAGGAGCACGAGCGGGGCGCGGGCACCTGGCACGCCGAGTGGCCGACCCTCACCGACCTGCTGGGCACCGTCGGCTCGGCGGTGTCCTGGCTGTCCGAGAGCCTGGCCAGCCTGCGCCTGGACACCGGGCGGATGGCCGCGACCGTGGCCGCCGCCACCGACCCGCTGCTGGCCGGTGCGCTGGCCGAGGCGCTCACCCCCACGCTGGGCGCGGGGCCGGCGCACGACGCCGCGGCCGCCGCCGTCCGCACCGCCGCCGAGCAGGGCCGGCCGCTGGCCGACCTCGTGCTCGAGCGGGCCGACGTCGACGGGGCCGCGCTGGTCGCCGACACCACCCCGGACGTCGGGGAGGCCGGCGCGCAGGTCGACGCCGTACTCGCCGCGCACACCATCGCGACCCAGGCGGACCCCGCCGGGCAGGAAGGAGCTCCGTGACCGCCGTCGAGGTGCACGCCGTCGTGGAGGGCCCGGCCGACGCCCCGGTGATGCTGCTGTCCAACTCGCTCGGGTCGGACCTGTCCATGTGGGACCCGCAGGTGCCGGCGCTGACCGAGCGGTTCCGGGTGGTCCGCTACGACACCCGCGGCCACGGCCGGTCGCCGTCGGTGCCGGGCGACGCGACGATCGACGACCTCACCGACGACGTCGTCGCGCTGCTGGACCGGCTGGGGGTGGCCCGGGCGCACGTCGCCGGGGTCTCCATCGGCGGGATGACCGGGCTGCGGCTGGCGGTGCGCGAGCCGCACCGGCTGCTGACCCTGGCGGTGCTGTGCAGCTCCGCCCACACCGGCAACGCGGGGATGTGGGAGGACCGGGCGCGCACCGTGCGCGCCGAGGGCACCGGCGTGATCGCCGAGCCGGTGGTCAGCCGGTGGCTCACCCCGCCCTACGCCGCCGCCCACCCCGACCTGGTGGCCCGGCTGCAGGCGATGGTGGTGGCCGCCGACGACGAGGGCTACGCGGGCTGCTGCGCCGCGATCGCGCGGATGGACCAGCGCGCCGACCTCGGCCGGATCACCGCGCCGACGCTGGTGGTCTCCGGCGCCGAGGACGAGGCCGTGCCGCCGGAGCACCAGCGGCTGATCGCCGAGGGGGTGCCCGGGGCCCGGCTGCTGAGCCTGAGCCCGGCCGCTCACCTGGCCAACCTGGAGCAGGTGCCGCAGGTGTCCGACGCGCTGATCGCGCACGCCACGGGAGGGCGACCGTGACCGAGCAGGATCCGCTGGAGACCGACGCGCAGCGCCGGACCGCCGGCATGCGGGTGCGGCGGGAGGTGCTCGGCGACGCGCACGTCGACCGAGCGGTCGCGGGTGTGACCCCGTTCACCGCCGACTTCCAGGACTTCATCACCCGGGTGGCCTGGGGCGACCTGTGGCAGCGGCCGGGTCTCGAGCGCCGGGAGCGCAGCATGCTCACCCTGGCGATCACCGCGGCGCTGCGTCACTGGGACGAGTTCGCGCTGCACGTGCGGGCGGCGGTGCGCAACGGGCTGACCGACGAGGAGATCGCCGAGGTCTGCCTGCACACCGCGGTCTACGCCGGCGTCCCGGCGGCGAACCACGCCCTCGCCGTCGCCAAGCCGATCCTCGCGGAGCTGCGCGCCCAGAGCTGAGGTCGGCCCGCCGGGGCGGCCGGTCGGCCCGCCGGGACGGCCTGTCAGCCCGCCGGGACGGTGAGGGGGAACTCCGCCCCGTCGGTGCCCAGGTCGGCGACCAGCCCGTCGGGCAGCGCGGCCCGGCCGCGGACGACGACCGTGCCGTCGGTGAACCCGGCCGGCACGTCGAAGGCGGCCAGCACCCGGTCCGCGGCGGGGCTGAGGTCGACGCCGGGGCGCCGGGTGCCGTCGGGCAGCACGAGCGTGAGCAGCTCGACCGGGACGGCGCCCGGGTCGCCCTCGGGCAGCGCCATGGTCACCTCCAGCACCAGGTACGCGCGGGACGGGTCGCGGGGGCGCACCGATCCGTCGGCGCCGGCGAACCACTGCAGCGTCGCCGAGCCCAGCCGCACGGTGACCGGGAACGACGCCGGCACCCGGCCGGGGGCGCTGAACGCCCCCTCGACCTGCTGGCTGGCGTCCACCTCCGCCGTCCGGTTGGCCCGGGTCAGCACCTGCACGTTGCCCGGGCCGGGGGAGCCGTCCAGCAGCGACAGCCGCTGCTCCAGACCGTCGTCGAGGACCACCAGGTCGGCCTGCGTCGTCCCCGCGGGGACGGCGACCACGGCCTCCACCGTGCTGCCGGGCGCGACCAGCGCCGGGGCGACCGGCACCGGTGCGGTGCCCGGGGCCTGGTAGCTGACCGTGGGCGGGGTGGTGGACCGGCCCTCGCCGGGGCCGACCGTGTAGCGGACGGCCAGGAAGCGCTGGCCCTCGGCGGGCCGGCGGGCGGCGTCGCCGGTGCCGACGACCTCGGGCGTGGCCAGCCCGGTCACCGTGACCGAGGCCGCGGGCCCGGACAGCCGGGCGGGCCCCGGAGGCGCTGCCCAGGGCAGGACGGGGAACGGGCCGACCGCGGTGAAGCCGGGCTCGGCGCGCGGCACCTCGGGCACCCGCAGCCCGCCGGTGCCCGGTGACGGGCTGTCGCCGTCGGGGCGGACGAGCAGGTCGGCGTCACCGAGGGCCTGGGGTTCGGGGTCGGCGGGGAGGCCGGCGGGGCGCAGCCGGACGTCGCCGCCCGTCGGGGTCGCGGTGAGCGGGAAGCGCAGCCAGCTGCGGCCCGGGTCGCCGCCGACGAAGAGCACCGGCCCGCACAGCAGCTCCCGGGCGATCTCGGTGTCGTCGGGGTCGATCCGCTGGAACCAGCAGCGGGTGTCCGGGCCGCGGGCTCCGGCGCGCTGGTCGACGTAGTCGGTGAGCCGGCGGTCGGCGTCGGCGAGGACCGCGGCCGGGGCGGTGACGTAGCGGCCGTCGACGGTGAGCGGGGTGCCGCGCAGCACCAGCAGCACACCGGCGCCGATCGCCAGCAGCACGACCAGCGCCCCGGCCACCACGAGCCGGGGGTCGACCCGCCGTCGGCGTCGCGGCGCGGCTGCCCCGCCGTGCTCCGCCACCCGCGTGCCTCCCCGGTCGCCCCCGTCGTCGGGGGAGTGAGCGGAACCTAGCCGACCGGAGGGGGCCTCCGCAGCCAGCCGCGCGGTCGCCCGGATCCCCCGCAGGGGTGAGCTGCGGGTTGATCACCGACCACGCGGGGTAGTTGCGTCCGGCAGGCTGAGAGGCCCACCGCACCGACCGTCGAGGAGCGCCGCACCCTCCTGTCGCCGTGCACGACCGCAGGAGGCGTACGACCGCGTGACCGCAGTGCCCGCTGGACCGAGCGCGCCGGGGACCCGGGTGGCGAGCGTCCCCGCCCGCAGCCCGTACGTCTCGGCCGTGCTGCCCGCCTCGGTCGTGCCGGTCGGCCCGGAGGCCGATCCGAGCCCGTGGCTGGACGCCGAGCACCTCACCGCGCACGCCGCCGAGATCGACGTGCTGCACCTGCACGCCGGCTACGAGCACCTCACGATCCCCGAGATGGACCGCTGGACGACGGCCGTGCGGCGGTCCGGGGTGCCCCTGGTGGTCACCGTGCACGACCTGCGACCGCCGGCCGGGACCACCCCGGGACGGCACCAGGCACACCTGCGCACGCTGCTGACCACCGCGGAGGTGGTGCTCACGCTGACCCCCGGCGCGGCCGACGAGATCGCCGACCGGTTCGCCCGCACCGCGATCGTGGTGGCCCACCCGTCGCTGGCCGCGCCCACCCCGGACATCGGCCGGGAGACCCGGCTGGTGGGCGTGCACCTGGGCCGGCTCGAGCCGGAGATCGCCGAACCGGTCGAGCTGGTCCGGGCCGCGCTGTCCGGTGCCGTCTCCGGCGGTGGGCGGCTGCGGGTCGACGTGCACCCCGACGTGGACGTCGCCGCCCGGCTGCCGGAGCTCGTCGCGCTCGCCGACGCCGGGCAGCTGGAGCTGCGGTCCAGCTGGGCCGAGGACCCGGCGTCCTGGGTGCGCCACCTGCAGGAGCTGCACGTGTCGGTGCTGCCCCGCCGTTCGGGCACCCACGACAGCTGGGTGGAGCTGTGCCGGGACGCCGGCACCCGGGCGGTCGTGCCGGGCGGTGGCCACCACGCCCAGCAGTGGTCCGACGTCGTCCTCTACGGCAACGAGCCCCGCGCCGGGCTGGACGCCGCCTCGCTGACCTCCGCGGTGGTCGCCGCGCTGACCCGCCCCGCGCCGGCCCGGGTCGACCGGCAGCGGCGCACCGAGCAGGCCGAGGCGGTGCGGCGGCTGCACGCGCAGGTCTACGAGCAGGTCGCCGCCGACGCGCTCTCGGTCTGAGGCCCGGTCGGCCCGGGCCGGGGGTCAGGCCTCCGGTGCCGTGGTCGCGCCGGGCAGCCGCACGGTGACCTCGGTGGCCCCCGGCGCGCTGGTCAGCCCGACGGTGCCGCCGTGGGCGGCCACCACCGCCTGCACGATGGCCAGCCCGAGGCCGGTGCTGCCGGCCGTCCGGGACCGGGAGGCGTCCCCGCGGGCGAACCGTTCGAAGGCGTGCGCCTGCAGGGCCGCGGGCATCCCCGGCCCGTCGTCGGCCACGCACAGCACCGCCCAGCCACCCTCGGTGCGCAGCCGGGTGGTCGCCGTCGTCCCCTCCGGGGTGTGCGCGCGCACGTTGGCCAGCAGGTTGGCCACCACCTGGTGCAGCCGGGCGGCGTCGCCCGGCACCAGCACCGGGACGTCGGGCAGGTCCAGCTGCCAGCGGTGCCCCGGTCCGGCGGCGTGCGCGTCGGTGACCACGTCGACCAGCAGCGCGGTCAGGTCGACCTCCTCGGTGGCCAGCTCCCGTCCGGCCTCGGCGTCGGCGTCCAGCCGGGCGAGCAGCAGCAGCTCCTCGACGAGCTCGGTCATCCGCACCGCCTCGGACTCCACCCGGCGCATGGCGTGCCCTACGTCGGCCGGCACCTCGCCGCCCTGGCGGCGGACCAGCTCGGCGTAGCCGCGGATGGAGGCCAGCGGCGTGCGCAGCTCGTGGCTGGCGTCGGCGACGAACTGCCGCACCTGGGTCTCCGACGCCTGGCGGGCGGCCAGCGACTGCTCGACGTGGTCCAGCAGCCGGTTCAGCGCCGTCCCGACCTGGCCGACCTCGGTGCCCGGGTCGGTGTCCTGCGGGGGGACCCGCTCGGCCAGCCGCACCTCGCCGCTGGCCAGCGGCAGCTCCGCCACCCGGGTGGCGGTGGCCGCCACCCGGTCCAGCGGGCGCAGCGTGCGGCGGATGACCAGCACGGCGGCGCCGGCGGCGGCGAGCAGCGCGGCCAGTCCGGCCAGCAGCTCGACGGTGACCAGGCTGCGCACGGCGTCGGCGGCGCCGCGCAGCGGCAGACCGGTCATCAGCACGTCGTCGCCGGGGGTCGGGCGCGCCACCAGTCGGTAGCTGCCCAGCTCGCCGCCGAGGTCCCGGGTCACCGGCTCGCCGTCGGTGGGCAGCTCGGCGAGGACGGCCTCCTGGGCGTCGGTCAGCGGCAGCTCGGCGCCGCTCTGGGCCAGCACCCCGGACCAGACGACCACCCCGTCGCTCACCTCGGCGACCAGGGTCCCCTCCCCCTGACCGGGGGCGCCCAGGCCGTTCCGTCCGCGGCGCCCGTCATCCCCGGACCGGGACCCTCGGCCGGGGCCCTGTGCACGGTCGGCGACCGCCTCGAGCCGGGTGTCGACCTGGCTGACCAGCTCTCCCCGCAGCGCGGTCACCGAGACCACGCCGACCAGGGCCAGCACCAGCACCAGCGGGACGACGAAGGCGACCAGCAGCCGGGTGCGCAGTGACCGGTGGGAGCGACGGGAGGGGCCGGGGCTCACCGGTGCCAGCGTGTCATGCGGCGGGCTTGATCACGTACCCGGCGCCACGGAGCGTGTGGATCATCGGCGTCCGGCCGGCGTCGATCTTGCGGCGCAGGTAGGAGATGTAGAGCTCGACGATGTTGCCCTGGCCGCCGAAGTCGTACTGCCAGACCCGGTCGAGGATCTGCGCCTTGGACAGCACCCGCTTCGGGTTGCGCATGAGGTAGCGCAGCAGCTCGAACTCGGTGGCGGTGAGCCGGATGTCCTCGCCGCCGCGGGTGACCTCGTGGCTCTCCTCGTCCAGGGTGAGATCGCCGACCACCAGCAGGCCGTCGTCGGCGACGACACGGCTGGTGCGGCGCAGCAGTCCGCGCAGCCGGGCGGCGACCTCCTCGAGGCTGAACGGCTTGGTGACGTAGTCGTCGCCACCGGCGGTGAGGCCGGCGATCCGGTCCTCCAGCGCGTCCTTGGCGGTGAGGAAGACCACCGGGACCAGCGGGGTGTCCGCGCGCAGCCGGCGCAGCACCTCCAGGCCGTCCATGTCCGGCAGCATCACGTCCAGGACGACGGCATCGGGGCGGAAGTCGCGCGCGGTGCGGACCGCCTCGGCGCCATCGGCCGCGGAGCGCACGTCCCAGCCCTCATAGCGCAGGGCCATCGACAGCAGCTCGCAGATGGAGGGTTCGTCGTCGACGACCAGCACCCGGAGTGCGCTGCCGTCGGGCCGGGTCAGCTGTGCCCGGGATCCGGGGGCGGAGGGGGTGCTCGTGGTCATGCCCGAACTGTGCCCGGCCAGCCTGAGAGTTCCCTGTGCCCCCGCCAGGAACTGGCTGGCAACCGCGCCGGTCGAGGTGACCGGGAGCAGGGGAGAGTGGGTGGGCAGGGGCGGGGTCGAACCGCCGACCTCTCGCTTTTCAGGCGAGCGCTCGTACCGACTGAGCTACCTGCCCCCACCGGACCCGGCTGGTGCCGGGCGCCGGATGGCGACCCTGACGGGACTCGAACCCGCGACCTCCGCCGTGACAGGGCGGCGCGCTAACCAACTGCGCTACAGGGCCTTGCATTGTCGTGCTGTGCCTTCTGGTGGTGCTCCGTGCCGGTTGCCCGGCTCGGTCCTGCGTGCCCCCAACGGGGTTCGAACCCGTGCTACCGCCTTGAAAGGGCGGCGTCCTGGACCGCTAGACGATGAGGGCTCATCAGCGCCGGAGGCATGGAGAACCATACATGCCCTCCGGAGGGCATCGCACCGGGGGGTCGGTCCGGCATGTCGCACCCGCCTGCCGGTCTCCCCAGGTGGCCTCCCGCCCCGACCGCGTGGCACCTCCGGCGCAGGTCCGTGGCGTGCCAGCATCGCGGTGTGCGCACCCGTCCGCTGCCCCGTGGGGCCAGCTCCGCCGTCCTGCTGACCGCCGCCCTGCTCCTCGCCGGGTGCGGCCAGGCGGAGTCGACCGGCACCGACACCGCCGCCTCCGACGGGACGGCGGCCAGCGCCCCGGCGACCACGGGCGCCGGCGCGACCCCGGACCAGGGGGCCGAGCCCGCGAGCGTCCCGACCGGCACCGCCGCGGCCAGTGCCGACCCGGCCGGCGCGGAGGGCCTGACCGTGACGTCGGTCCGGGTGGGTGACCACGAGGGCTTCGAGCGGGTGGTCTTCGAGCTCGCCGGCACCGGCACCCCGGGCTGGCAGGTCGAGTACGTCGAGGCCCCGTCGTCGCAGGGCCGCGGCACCCCGGTCGACGTCCCGGGCGAGGCGTACCTCCGGGTGATCCTGACCGGTACGAGCTACCCCTACGAGAGCGGCGCCGAGGAGGTTGCCCCGGGCCCGGTGGTGAGCGGGACGGGGCCGGTCGAGGGCGTCGTCTACGACGGGACCTTCGAGGGGCAGTCGGTGGCCTGGATCGGCACGTCCGGGCAGGTGCCGTTCCAGGTGTCGGCGCTCAGCGACCCCTCCCGGCTGGTGGTCGACGTGGCCGAGGTGCCCTGAGCCGGGCTCAGCCCAGCGACGCGGCGAGCTCGACCGAGTCGCTGCTCACCGAGGTGCAGCTGAGTGCGAGCGGGCCGGCCGACACCTGGTCGCCCTCGCCACAGGAGACCGAGGTGTCGCCCACCGACAGGGTCGCCTGGCCGTCCTGCACGCCGGTGAAGCCGATCTCGGTGCCGAGCACCGTGGCGGTGGCGCCCTCGCCGGAGAGGGTCACCGTGCACCGGTTGTCGGCGCAGGAGACGTTCTCCGAACTGAAGCTGCAGGCGGTGAGCGGAGCGAGCAGCAGTGCTCCGGCGGCGAGGGCCGCGGCGGTGGACCTGGTCCGGCGGACGGGCTGGGTCGGCATGCCGGCAGCGTAGGGCGCGGTACCGGGCGGGCGCGGCGACCCGCCGGGGTGCGCGGGTCGCCGCGGTGCGCTCAGGCGACCAGCTTGGCGGTGATCTCGGCCAGCCGGCGTCCCTGGTAGCGGGCGGCGGTGAGCTCGGCGTCGGAGGCCGTGGCGGACTCCCCACCGGAGGCGGTCGAGACGCCGTACGGGTTGCCGCCGGCGGCGAACAGCAGCGGGTCGGTGTAGCCCGGGGGCACGATCACCGCCCCGAAGTGCGAGAAGATGTTGAACATCGTCAGGATGGTCGACTCGTTGCCGCCGTGGACGTTCTGCGCGCTGGTGAAGGCGGTCGCGCCCTTGTTCGCGAGCTTGCCGGCGAACCAGAGCCCGCCCAGGGTGTCGATGAACTGCTTCATCTGGGCAGCGGGCGTGCCGAAGCGGGTCGGGGTGCCCAGCGCGTAGCCGTCCGCCCACTCCATGTCGGCCGGCGTCGCCTCCTCCACCTCGCCCGCGGTCGTGTCGACGTGCGCCTGCCAGAGCGGGTTGGAGGCGATCGCCTCGGCGGGGGCGAGCTCGGGCACCCGCCGCAGCCGCACCTCGGCGCCGGCGTCGGCCGCGCCCTCGGCGAGCGCGGCGGCCAGCTGGTGGGTGTTGCCGGTGGACGAGTAGTAGACGACGGCGATCTTCGCCACGGGTTCTCCTCAGCAGACGGGGTGGACTGGTTGCGTTCTCAACCAGCCAGCCCCGCCTACCCGGGGTCCGGTCCGCCTACTCCTGCGGGTCGCGCGCGGCCGGGAAGACCCAGCTGCGCAGTGCGATGAAACGGATCAGCCCGATCAACCCGGTGACCGCCGCGATCAGGCACAGCTGTGGGCCGGTGCCGATGTCGCCGAGCAGGGCGTGCACCCCCGCCAGGGTGAGGGAGGTGGCGACCAGGCCGATGCCGGCCAGCCCGCCGCCCTCCCATTGGGCGGTGAACCAGGAGACCCGCCCCCCGGCGTGGAAGGTCAGCCGGCGGTGGAGCTCGTTGGCCAGCAGGGTGGAGGCGATCGCCCCGGAGAGGTTGGCGGTCTGGTCGCCCAGGCCGCCGAGGGCGATGAAGAGCGTGGCGTAGAGCGCGCTGGACAGCCCGCCGACCACCACGAAGCGGGTGAACTGGGCTCCCGTGTCGTCCTGGCGCAGCCGGGTCGACGTCATGTGCACCAGGGACGCGACCCGGCCGTGGTCGGCCGCGGCGAGCACCGGCCCCTCGGGGGCGCCGCTGATGGCGGAGCGGCGCAGGAGGGACGGGCAGGTCACGGGTGTTCCTCTCGGGGGCGGAGCAGGGCCACGCCCATGCTCGGGCATGAAGCCCCTGTGGCGCCTGTGTATTCCCGGTGCGTTGTACAACTGCTCGTGAGGTCGGTCACCCGGCCTCGCTGCCAGTGTGTTCCCAGGCGGCCGTCAGGTGCCCGGCAGGTGCCCGCGCCAGCGTCGTTCCATGCGTGATCCCGAGCGTCGTCACTGGCTGTTCGACCCCACGCGGTCCGGGGTGGTGGTCCGCTCCCACCGGCCGTCGTCCGGCGGCGCCGCGACCCAGGTGGTCTCCGACGTCCTGTGGGCCGAGGTGGTCACGCTGCTGCGCTGGGCGGAGGCGACCGGCACCTGCCGGCCGGAGCTGGTGTCCGGCTCGGCATGGCGGACCGCGGCCGCCAGCGCGGGCCTGCTCGCCCGGCTGCCCGGCCTCTGCGCGGAGCTCGGTCAGGAGTACGCGCTGGAGGCCCCGCCGGAGTCCGACGGCCCGGCGACGGTCCGGTTGCAGCAGGCCGCGGACCGGCTGGCCGCCCGGCTGCGGACGACGGCCGGGGTGGAGACGCTGCCCGCGCTCGCCGGGGAGGTCGACGCCGTCGGTGCCGCCGCGGTGGCGGTGCTGGCCGAACGGGCCGACTGGACTGCGCTCCGGTGACGGCGGCGGCTCCCGCCGCGGGCCCGCGTGCTGCTCTCGCCGACTCCCGGGTTCCGGTGGGCTCAGGCGGGTAGGGGAGGGCGCATGAGCCTGCTGGGTGTCCTGGACCGCCTGTCCGAGGTGTCGAAGTTCGACGAGCAGTTGGAGGCCGCCCGCAAGGCGGTGAACGGCCTGCTGCGGCCGCAGGGGTTCAAGGACCTGCTGCACGGCAGCTGGCTGGGTCACCCGCTGCACCCGGTGCTGGCCATGGTGCCCGTCGGCACCTGGCTGTCCGCGGGCATCCTGGACCTGGTGCCGCCGACCCGCCCGGCGGCCACCGCGCTGATCACCACCGGCGTGGCGGCCAGCGTCCCGGCCGCGCTCGCCGGCGCGGCCGACTGGTCCGAGCAGGACGACGACGTCCGGCGCCTGGGTGCGGTGCACGCGGTGGCGAACGTGGCGGCCCTCGGCCTCTACGTCGGCTCGCTGGTCGCCCGCGCCCAGGGCCGCGGCGGACTGGGTCGGGCGCTGGCCTACAGCGGGCTGAGCCTGGCGAGCGGGTCGGCCGCCATCGGTGGGCACATGTCCTACGCGCAGTCGTCGGGGGCGAACCACTCGACGACGACGGCCCGGCAGATGACCACCGACTGGATCGACCTGGGCCCGCTCGACGACCTGCCCGAGGGGCGCCCCACGCTGCGCACCGGCGAGGGCCAGGGCACCCCGGTGCCGATCGCCGCCGTCCGGCGTGGCCCCCGGGTCGACGCCTTCGTCGGCGCCTGCGCGCACGTGGGTGGCCCGCTGGCCGAGGGGGAACTCGAGGAGGTGCGCGGCGCGACCTGCCTGGTCTGCCCGTGGCACGGCTCGGCCTTCGACCTGGACGACGGGCAGCCGCGCCGCGGCCCGTCGGCGGCCGCGCAGGAGAAGATGGAGGTCCGCTACGAGGCCGGGCGCGCCTTCGCCCGGCTGCCGCAGCGGCACGTGCAGAAGTGACCGCCCGGGGCTGACCCCGCCCTACGCCGCCCGCGTGCGGCGGGGCGTGGGCGCAGGGCTGCTGCTGGCGCTCGTCGGCTGCGCGGGTCCGTCGCCGTCCGCTCCCGCCGCCGAGCCCGGGGCCCCGCCGGTCCCGGGCATCGCGGCCGAGGTGGTCCGGCTGCGCACCGACGAGGCCGAGGGTGGACAGGTCCAGGTGCGGATCACGGCCACCGGGCCGACGCCGTTCACCGTCACCTCGGTCGTGCTGGACTCCCCGGGTCTCCGGCCGGTGGCTCCCCGTGCGGTGCGGACCGAGTTCCCGCCGGGGCGGACGTTCGACCTGCCCGTGCGGTACGGCGAGGCCGACTGCGCCGCGGAGGTGGCGCCGGCGGCCGCGCGGCTGACCGTCGTCCGGCCCGACGGCGCGGTGGAGCAGCTGCGGGTGCCGCTGGCCGGCGACACCCTGGCCCGGGTGCACGCCGAGGAGTGCGCGACGGCGGCCGTGCTGGCCGCCGTCGGCATCACCATCGACGGGTTCGCCGCCGCGGGCGAGATGCTCAGCGGGGACGTCGTCCTCCGCCGGCGTTCGGGCGAGCCGATCCACCTCGAGGCGCTGCAGCGCAGCGTCGTCCTGGCGCTGGTGCCCGGCGGCTCACTGCCGGCGACCCTGGCCGTGGGCGAGGACGAGCTGCGGCTGCCGGTGACCGTGCGGCCGGCGACCTGCGACCCGCACGTGCTGGCCGAGACGAAGCAGCCGTTCGTCTTCCCGCTGCTGGTGCAGGTCGGGGACGGCGAGGCGGTGGCGGTTGACCTGCCGCTGTCCGGCGCGCAGCGGCAGCAACTGCAGGAGCTGCTCGGCCGGGTGTGCTGACGCGTGCGCGTGGGCACGTCCAGTGGATGTTCTTCTTCTTCTCCAACCGCCTGGGCTGCCTGGGGTCGCTGCTGGTCAGCCTGGTGGTGACCGCGCTGCTCGTCCTGCTCTTCGTGGCGATCTTCTAGGCCTGCCCCCGTCGGTTGTGCGCTGACCGTCGGTCCGCCGAGCAGGAACCGACGACGAGTGCACAACCGTGGTCACCGGCCGCGGTGTCTCTATCCTCATCCCGGGACCGGACGTCCCGGGCCTCTAGCTCAACTGGCAGAGCAGCGGACTTTTAATCCGCGGGTTGTGGGTTCGATCCCCACGGGGCCCACCCGAACGACCCTCTCAGGGGCCTCCCCAGCGAGGGGACGGGCGGACGAGGGTGGGTGAGCACGGTCAGGCCGCGAGCTCGGCTCGTACCCGGCGCATCACCGGGGCCTTGCTGATCCTGGCCAGCGACCACACCATGGCGGAGACGAAGCAGACCCGGTTCGCCGACTCGCGGCCGGCGCTCTCGTCGAGCACCCCGCCGTGCACGACCTCCGCCATGCCCAGCAGGCCGGCAGCGACCAGGAACGCCGCGGTGCCGAACAGGTCACGGTTCAGGGCCTCCTTGCGCCCGTCGAGCCGGTAGACGACGTAGGTCGCCCACATCGCCACGATCTGGCTCATCACCAGGGCCACCCCGAGGATGCTCGGGACGAAGACCAGGAAGATGCCGCCGAACCTCAGCGCCTGCAGCACCGGGTAGGCGAAGATCCGCGCCTCGGGCCGCAGCCGGTTGTAGACGAAGAACACCACGCGCACCGCGAGCAGCAGGAGCACCCACGCGATGCCGGCGGCGAGGAGCTCATCGGTGCCGAGCTCGCCGAGGAGGACGGCCACGCCCATGCCGGCCGCCGCGAACGCGACGGCCCAGATCCAGGCCTGGACCCGGATCGGGTAGTCCCGGAACCGCGCCACGTGGGGGCTGAGGACCGGACGCTCCTCGAACGTCGAGGCGTACATGTCGTTCTCGAAGTAGCCGATCTCGTAGACCGACATCACCGACAGGAGCAGCAGCGGCACGATCAGTACGAACTGGAGCAGGCTCTGCACGTCGTACGCGATGGCGATGGCGATGACCAGCGCGTCCACCAGGAGCAGCCGGTCCAGCGTGTACCAGGGCGAGGACTTGACGCGGACGGTGTAGCGCAGCGGGATGTAGAGCCGCTCGCGGGCGGACAGCCGCGCACCCTGCTCGGGGACGAGGAAACCCGCACGGCACGCCCCGAGCAGGTCGGCGTCGTCGAGGGAGTCGGAGACGAAGACGGCCCGGGCGACTCCGTCCTCGCCGACGGCCGCGACCGCCGTCGCCGTCTTGCCCCCGGCGAACCAGGACGGCCGAGGGAGCAGCGGCGTCGCCAGCAGCGCGGCGGACTCGTACTCGCTCCCCCGCAGCAGTCCCCGGATCACGAACGCCATGCCGAAGGAGATGATCGTGAGCCGTGACCGGTCGACGTCGGCGAAGAAGGCGGAGATCCCGGTGGCGCGGTGCTGCTCGAACAGCGCCGGTGCCTCCCTGCGCCACCGGCGCAGGTTCCAGGGCGTGAGGACGACGATCAGGACGACGCAGAGGTAGTCCCGGATGCGGTAGCCGCGGCGTCCGGGCAGGAACCGCCACGGCACGCGCCCCCGCACCAGGAAGTCGATGACGGCGACCACCAGGGACGGCCGGCAGCGTGAGATGAACAGCTCGGTGCTGTTCGAGGCGAAGAGCGTGTGGTCGAAGTCGACCAGGACGGGTGCGTCCGGCTCGGCGATCTCCCGCCGGACGGCGTCGGCGGAGACCGATGACTGCCCTTGGACGTCGAAGAAATCCGGCTCGAGCTGCTCGGTGGCGCGTTCGGGCATGGGCCCAAGATCTCACGGCCGCGCACCTGACCGGTACGCCGGACGAGCTGCTCCGGTCAAGCCGACGGGCCGGGCAGCGCGTCGATCTCCGGCGCCGGGTCCGGAGGAGCCGAGCCGGCGGGCGCCGGTACCCGCTCCTGCGGCGCCACGCCGGGTGGCGGCGTCACCCGGGGCGATCGCGGCCGGTGACCGACGAAAGCCCAGGTGGGAGCGGTGCCGCTTGTCGACAAGGCGGCCCTGGCGGCGGGTCGGCGACCTGCGGAGTGCGCTGCACAACGATCCGGTGACGGCGCTGGAGAAGGCCTCGCCGAGCGCGTCGAACCGGGCTTCGCGGGCCCTACCTTTCGCACGTCCGCAGCACTTCCCCAGCCGCGGCACCCAGCACCGAGGAGCTCCCGCGTGACCATGTTCGCCGAACCGCCCACCCTGACGTCGTCCCGCCCGGCGGACGGCGAGACCGACCTGGCGACGCTGCTGGAGCTGTTCACCGTCTCGGCGGCCGCCGAGACGTCGCGGGTGGAGAGCCTCCGCGACGCCGGTGCCTGGCTGCGCGGCCTGGTCCGGCGCTGGTCGCGGCGCGCCGCCGACTGGGGCGCCGCCCCCGGCACCGCCGCGGCGTGGGCGACCCGTCCGGTGCCGGCCCCGGTGGAGGCGGCGCAGTGATGCTGCTGTGGCCCATGGTCGCCGTCGGTGGCTTCTTCGCACTGGCTGCGCTCGTCGTCGCGCTGGCCACCAGCTCCACCTCGCGCTACGAGTTCGAGCGCAACCGGGTGCAGGGGCAGCGCCACGAGGCCGAGGCCGCCGTCCCGGCCGCCGTCGCCGCGGTCGCCGCACCGGTGGAGGCCGGCGCCGAGCAGCAGCGCGGGGCCGCGACCGTGCGGGTCACCACGCACCCGGCCGGTGCGCGGGCCGGCGGGCGGGGGACGCCCTCGGCGTGGTGGCTGGTGGAGCAGCCGGCCGACCGGCCCGGTGAGGCGGTCCTGGCCGGCCCCTTCCCCGATCGGCTCGACGCCGACTGGGCCGCGCTGGCCGGCGGGCGCGCCGGGTCCGCGCAGGCCGTGCACGGGGTGCTCCGGGCCGACGGCCGGCTGCTGCGCCGGCCGCTGCCGGGGGAGCAGGCGTGGCTGGCCGACCTGGGCATCCAGCTCGACCGGCTCCCCGCGGAGTGGGACAGCCCGCTGGCCGACGAGGACGAGCTGGTGACCCTGGTGGTGGAGGTCGCCTCCGCGCTGGTCGAGGCCGGGCTGCCGCTGCACGACTGCGCCGGCGAGGGCGCCGCCGGCGGGGTCTGCCTCACCCCGGAGCCGGGGCGTCCGGGGGTGCTGGTGAGCTGGCACCAGCACGATCGGATGAGCCGCGACCAGGTGCACGGCGCCGACGTCGCGGCCGGGGTGCAGGCCACGATGAACGTGGCCGTCGCCGGGTGCCTGGAGTCGCTGGGCTTCGCCGTCGAGCCCTTCGGGGAGACCGGCTGCGTGCTGGTCACCGCCTGAGAACAGCGGGCAGCCCGGGCCGGCGAGACGCCGACCCGGGCTGCGGCGGAACGGTGTGTCGGGCCCCAGCGCGGGGAGTCCCCGGAACGCTGGCGATCCTGGGGCGCCGAATTCGTCCCGCACCTGGCCGGGGTGTCTGGCCGGGGTGTAATGCACCCCGCTGCCGGGCATGTCGGGCCGGTCGAGCACACGGCGTCGCACGGAACCCCAGGAGGCCCGACATGGCCCGATCCATCGCCGACCAGACCGTCGCGGAACTCGGCGGCCCGACCAGCGTCCTGGTGCGTCAGCGCGAGGACCACGCGGAGCTGGGCCGCCTGCTGGCCGAGCTCGACGGCACGACCGGCCGGGAGCAGGAGCGGGTGCTGCGGCGGATCGACCGGCTGGTGTTCAGCCACGCCTTCGCCGAGGAGACCGTGCTCTGGCCGGTCATCCGGCGGGTGCTGCCCGACGGCGACGCGCTGACCCGGCAGGTCGAGGAGGAGCACCAGGAGGTCAACGAGCTGGTCAGCCGGCTGGAGACGCTCGACCACGACGACCCCCGCCGGGCGGAGACGCTGGACCGGCTGGTCGAGGTGCTCGACGAGGACGTCCGCGACGAGGAGGACGTGATGTTCCCCCGCCTGCAGGAGGCCCTCGACGCGAAGGCGCTGCGGCGGCTCGGCCTGCAGTGGGAGGTCGCCCGCCGGGTCTCCCCGACCAGGCCGCACCCCACCGTCTCCCGCCGCCCGCCGGGCAACGCCGTCTCCGGCCTGCCGCTGACGCTGCTGGACCGCACCCGGGACCTGGTCGACGCCGGGGTGCAGCGGGCGCCGGAGCGCTTCGCCCCCGTCGGCGAGACGGTCAGCCGGGCGCTGGCCACGGCGTCCGGCTGGGTCGAGCGGGTGCCGCTGGCCCGTCGCGGCGACGGGCCGCCCACCGCCCGCTGACCGGCCGGCACGGTCTGGCCCGGCATGGTCTGATCCCGGCGTGGTCTGATCCTCGTCGAACGGCCGGCACCGGCGCCGGCCCCGCCAGAGGAGCCGCATGTCCGGTGAGGTCCTGCTCGAGGTGGCCGACGGCGTCGCCGTCGTCACGCTCAACGCGCCGCAGCGCCGCAACGCGCTGACCCCGGCGATGGCCGGGGAACTGGTCGCCGCCCTCGACGAGGCCGACGCGCGACCGGAGGTCGGGGCCGTGGTCGTGCGCGGTGTCGGCCGGTCCTTCTGCGCGGGCGGCGACGTGCAGACGCTCACCGCCGCCGGCCGGGACCCGGCCGAGCCGGGCGCCTACGCCGACATGGGCGCCATCTACGACTCGTTCCTGCGGCTGGGCCGGGTGCAGGCGCCGACGATCGCCGCCGTCCGCGGCTCGGCGGTGGGCGCGGGGATGAACCTGCTGCTCGCCGCCGACCTGCGGATCGTCGCCCGCGACGCCCGGCTGCTGTGCGGCTTCCTCAAGCGCGGGATGCACCCCGGCGGCGGGCACTTCGTGCTGCTGTCCCGGCTGGTCGGGCGCGAGGCAGCCGCGGCGCTGGCGCTGTTCGGCGAGGAGCTCGACGGCGAGGCCGCCGTGCGGCTGGGGCTGGCCTGGGAGACCCACGACGACGACGCGGTCGAGGACCGCGCCCGCGAGCTCGCCGGGCGGGTGGCCCGCGACCCGGAGCTGGCCCGCCTCGCGGCCACCAGCTTCCGGACCGAAACCGGCCCGCCCCAGCTGAGCTGGGAGGCCGCCAGCCAGTACGAGCGGCCGGCCCAGATGTGGTCGATGCGCCGCTCCGCCGGCTGACCCGCCTCTCACCCGGTCGGTTGTTCGAGTCAACTCCGGAGCGCCGCTGCCGTTGATCACCACGGATCGGCACAGCCGTCCCAGCGGCACCAGGAGGAGGGTCGGCACCGCATGGCGCTCAGCGTGCGCACGAACCTCCCCGCGATGTCCGCGCACCGGCACCTGGCCGGCACCACCGGGGACGCCGCCCGGTCGATCGAGCGGCTGTCCTCAGGTCTCCGGATCAACCGGGCGGCCGACGACGCCGCGGGTCTGGCCATCTCCGAGGGGCTGCGCGCGCAGATCGGCGGTCTCGGGCAGGCGGTCCGCAACGCCCGCGACGCCGTCAGCGTCGTGCAGACCGCCGAGGGGGCGCTGGCCGAGAGCACGTCCATCCTGCAGCGCATGCGCGACCTCGCCGTCCAGGCCGCGAACGTCGGAGGCCTCGACCGGAGCGCCCGCCGCACGCTGCAGGCCGAGGTCGTCCAGCTGAAGGCGGAGCTCACGCGGATCGCCGGGACGACGACGTTCAACGGCACGCCCCTGCTCGACGGCACCTACCGCGGGGTCTTCCAGGTGGGCGCCGACGTCGGGGAGACCATCGCCGCCGCCCTGGACCGGGCGCTGGGGACCGCCGGCCTGGGGCTCGACGGGCTCAACGTCGCCAGCGTCGAGACGACGCCCCCGATGGTCTTCCCGGCCCGGGGTCGCATCGTCGACCCGCTGGCCGGGCGGCTCACGTTCCCCGGTGCCGCGGCAAGCCCGGGGGACCTCACCGCGCTGCGGGGCACGATCAGGCTCGGTGGCGCGGCGCTGGACCTCGCCACGGTGACCCACGACCCCGGCGCGGACGGCGTGCTCACCACCGGCGAGGCCGTCGATGCGCTGAACGCCGCCGCGGCCACCGCGGGGATCACCCACCGGCCGGACCCGATCGCCGTGGTCGGCACGGACCTGGTGTTCCACGGGCCCGTGCCCACGAGCGACGCCGACGCGGAGGGGGCGGCCGACGTGGAGTTCGTCCCCGCCGACCCGCCCGACCCGGTCGCGCGCCCGGAGACGAGGGAGGCCCGGTACTCCATCCCCCCGGCCCCGGGGTTCCTGCTCTTCCTGGACCACCAGCCGGGGGTGCTGCCGGAGCTGCGGGGACGGGTCTCGGTGCCGGGCGGGGCGCTCGAGCTGGGCTCGGTGTCCTACCAGGACACCGACCGCAGCGGCACCGTCGAGGAGGGCGAGGCGCTCGCCCAGGTGAACGCGGCGGCGCAGGCAGCCGGGGCCACGGTCGGCGCCGACGCGTTCCGGGACGTGTACTACGTCCTGGCGAGCCGGCAGGGGACGGGCGTCGGCTTCTGGGGCCCAACCCCGCCCGAGGGTGCGACGCCGGCCGAACTGGCGGCGCTCACCCCCGTCTTCACCCCCGCGCCCCACCCGATCGACCAGATCGACGACGCGCTGGCGCTGGTCTCCACGGTGCGGGCCGACCTGGGGGCGGTGCAGAACCGGCTCGAGCACACGATCAGCAGCCTCGGGGTGTCACTGGAGAACACCGCCGCCGCGCGGGCCCGGATCGTGGATGCCGACATGGCCCGGGAGACGACGGCGCTGGCCCGGGACCAGATCCGGTCCAGGCCGGCACCGCGATGCTCGCGCAGGCCACCTCGTCGGCGAACCGGGTCCTCAGCCTGCTGGAGGGGTGACCGGACCACCCCGGGACGCACGTCGGGCCCGGCTCCACGGGTGGAGCCGGGCCCGACGGTCAGTCGCAGCCGATCAGGTGGTCTGCTGCGGCTTGGGGTCCGAGCGCGCGTCGAGCTGGATCTCCTTGTCCGCCCTCGGCACACCGTCCTTGAGCTCCTTGGTCCGCTCGGCCTCGGCGTCCAGCTCGATGCCGAACAGCAGCGAGAGGTTGATCAGCCAGAACCAGATCAGGAAGATCACCACGCCGGCCAGCGCCCCGTAGGTGGCGTTGTAGCTGCCGAAGTTCGCCACGTAGAAGGCGAAGGCGGCGGAGGCCACCACGGCCACCAGGATGGCCACGGCGGCACCGGGGCTGACGAACTTGAACCCGCGCAGCTTCACGTTCGGGGTCGAGTAGTAGAGGACGGCGATCATCAGCGCCAGCAGCACCAGCATCACCGGCCACTTGGCCCAGGTCCAGATGGTGAGCACGGTGTCGCCCAGGCCGATGGCCTGACCGATCGCGTCGACCACCGGGCCGCTCAGCACCAGCATGGCCAGGATCAGGGCGGCGAAGATGATGCCGACCAGGGTGATGAGCAGCTGGAGCGGCTTCAGCTTCCAGATCTTGCGGCCCTCGGGCGTCTCGTAGACGACGTTGGCCGCCCGGGTGAACGCCCCGACGTAGCCCGATGCCGTCCAGATGGCACCGACCAGACCGAGGACGAGACCGAACCCGGCCGCGGTCGAGTTGCCCGCGACCTGCTGGATGACCGGGTTGAGCGTCTCCGCGGCCGACGCGGGGACGACCTCGGTGAGCGCGCTGGTGAGCTGCTCGGGGTCGGTGAGCAGCCCCACGAGGGAGGCCAGCGCGGTGAGCGCCGGGAACAGTGCCAGCACGCCGTAGTAGGTCAGCGCCGCGGCCCAGTCGGTCAGGCCGTCCTCGCTGAACTCCTTGGCCGTGCGCTTGAGCGTGCCGCCGGTGGTGGCCTTCCCGTCGGCGCCGGTGGGGGCGTAGTCGGCCCGCTCGTGGGTGATGTTGTCGTCGTCCGGCGCGATGTCGCGGCCGGCGTGTGGATCGTGGGGGGAGTCCCCCCGAGCGCCCTGCTGGGCGCTGCGTGCTCGTGCTCCGGCCATCAGGCCCTCCGGTGTGCCGCTGGTCTGGGTCGGACCTGCGGTTCCCACTCCGGACGCCGGTCACGCCTCCGGGCGCGCGCATTCCGGTTCCGCCCGGTCCGGGTGGGGTGGACGGCGGGTGAACGGGTGGGGAACTCCGCAGCTCGCGCGCGCAACGCCCAGTCGAGTGCGACGAGGGTCACACAGAATCGGACGAGGAAGTCGCTCTTTGCAGGGTTCACCGGCGGGGAAGCCGGGCATCGACCCGTCCAGAACGGCTGCCGTCGGCTCCCCCCGGCGGTCCCCGAGAGAAGACGTGGAGCGTATTGATGGTGTTGTGGCCGGCGGTGACCCTGGTCGGTTTCCTGGTGCTGACCGCGCTGGTGATCGCGATGGGCACCCAGTCGACGGCGCGGTGGGAAGCGGAGAAGCGGGCGGCGTCCGCGCCGCGAGCGCGGCACGCTGCCCCCGAGGGCGCGCGGGCCACGGCAGCCCTGTAGCCCCTCCCGCACGCATCCGACGGCGGTCTCCCGGTTGGGAGGCCGCCGTCGTCGTGTTCAGAGCCAGTCGGGCGGGGTGTCCAGCACCGTCCGGTCCCCGGCGGCCAGCAGGGCGAGTTGCGGGCCCACCTTGGGCAGTTCCCACCGCTGGAAGAACCGCGCGGCCTGCCGCTTGCCGGCGTAGAAGGCCCCGTCCCGGCCCTCGGCGGCCAGCGCCTGCTCCAGCCACAGCCAGCCGACGACGACGTGCCCGACGGCCTCCAGGTAGACGGTGGCGTTGGCCAGCGCCCGCGCCGGGTCGCCGTCGGCCCACACCGCCCCGGTGACCGCGCCGATCTGCCGCACCAGGTCGTCGAGGATGGCGGCGAGGTCGGCCCACCCGGTGCCCTGTGCCCGGCGCGTGGTGGCCGAGATCGTCTCGCCGAGCAGGGCCAGGCCCGCACCGCCGTCGGCCACCACCTTGCGGCCCAGCAGGTCCAGGGCCTGGATGCCGTGGGTGCCCTCGTGAATCGGGTTGAGCCGGTTGTCCCGGTAGAACTGCTCGACGGGGAAGTCCCGGGTGTACCCGGCGCCGCCGTGCACCTGGATGGCCAGGTCGTTCGCGGTCAGGCACCACTGCGAGGGCCAGCTCTTCGCGATCGGCGTGAGGACCTCCAGCAGCAGGTGCGCCCGGGCCTGCCCGGCCGCGGACTCCGCCGTCCGTTCCTCGTCGACCAGCCGCGCGCAGTAGAGGCCCAGGGCCAGCCCGCCCTCGACGTAGGACTTGGCCGCCAGCAGCATCCGCCGCACGTCGGGGTGCTCGATGATCGGCACGGGCGCCTGGTGCGGGTCCTTGCCGGTGAGCGGGCGGCCCTGGGTGCGGGTGCGCGCGTAGTCGAGGGCGTGCAGGTAGCCGGTGTAGCCGAGCGCGGTGGCGCCGACCCCGACGCCGATCCGCGCCTCGTTCATCATGTGGAACATGTAGGTCAGGCCGCGGTGCTCCTCGCCGACCAGGAAGCCGACCGCGCCCGGGCGCCCGCCGGGGGTGTGCCCGCCCTCCCCGAAGTTCAGCAGGGTGTTGGTGGTCCCGCGGTAGCCCATCTTGTGGTTGAGGCCGGCCAGCACGACGTCGTTGCGCTCGCCCAGGGTGCCGTCGTCGGCCACCAGCACCTTCGGGACGACGAACAGCGAGATCCCCTTCACCCCGGGCGGGCCGCCGGGCACCTTGGCCAGCACCAGGTGGACGATGTTCTCGGTGAGCTCGTGGTCGCCCGCCGAGATCCACATCTTGGTGCCGGTGAGCCGGTAGCTGCCGTCGTCCTGCGGGACGGCGCGGGTGGTGATGTCGGCCAGCGACGAGCCGGCCTGCGGCTCGGACAGCGCCATGGTGCCGAACCAGCGGCCCTCGGCCATCGGCGGCACGTAGGTCTGCACCTGCTCGTGTGTCCCGTGCGCGAGCAGCAGGTTGGCGTTGGCCATGGTGAGGAACGGGTAGGCCGACGTGCCGATGTTCGCCGCCTGGAACCAGGCGTGCACGGCCTGGTTCACCACCGCCGGCAGCTGCAGCCCGCCCAGCTCCTCGGGGAGGGTCGCCGCGGTCATCCCGGCGTCGGCGAACACCCGCAGCGCGGCCGCCACCTCGGGGATCAGCACCACCCGGCCGTCGACGACGTGCGGCTCGTGCTCGTCGGCCGTCCGGTTGTGCGGCGCGAAGTGGTCGGTGGCGATCTCCGCGGCGAGCTCGAGCACCGCGTCGAACGTCTCCCGCGAGTGCTCGGCGTGGCGGGAGCGCTTGGTCAGCGTCTCGACCTGCAGCCACTCGTGCAGCAGGAACTCCAGGTCACGGGCGCTGAGGATCGACGACGGGGACACGGGCTCCTCCTGGCGAGGGCGGTGGCGGTGGGTCGGTGCCGCCAGGTTAGGTGCACTGACAGCTGGGCCGGGTGTCCGGTCCGGGGCACCCGGGTAGAGGTCGGCGCATGGACCTGTCCAAGATCGTGGCCCGCGCGACCGGCCTGGCCGGTGAGGCCGGCAGCAACGCGCTCAAGCAGCTGCAGCACATCCGGGTGCCCGGGGTCGGTCAGGCCTCGGTCACCGACGACCCGCAGACGGCGGCCCGGCGGTGGCGGGCGGTGACCGTGCTGACCGACGTCGACACCCTGCGGACGACGCCGCCGCCCCCGCTGGCGGCCTTCGGTGACCGGCTGGAGATCCGGGTGACCCCGGCGCCGGGCGACCGGGGCGCCGAGCTCGCCGCGCGCTTCCGCGGGCCGGTGACCGAGGACGAGATCGGTGAGCTGCGCGCGGCGCTCCGGGAGGCCAAGCAGCTGGTCGAGGTCGGCGAGGTGCTGCGGGTCGACCCGGCGCCGCACGGTCACCGCAAGCCGACGCCGCAGGGCGCCGCGGTCGAGGGCATGACGGAGCAGGCTCCGAAGGAGGGTGTGCTGTGAAGGCCGCGACCTGGACCGGGGTGAACGAGGTCTCCGTCGAGGAGGTCCCCGACCCGCAGTTGCTCAACGACCACGACGTGATCCTGAAGATCCGCCAGACCACCACCTGCGGCTCCGACCTGCACCTGATCGGCGGCTACGTCCCCTTCATGCGCAGCGGCGACGTCCTCGGCCACGAGTTCCTCGGCGAGGTCGTCGAGGCCGGCCCGGCGGTCCGCGACCGGAAGGTGGGTGACCGGGTCGTCGTCGCCTCGTTCGCCTCGTGCGGGAACTGCTGGTACTGCAAGCAGGAGCTCTACTCGCTCTGCGACAACGGCAACGCGAACCCCGGGATCACCGAGTCCCTCTGGGGGCAGAGCCCCAGCGGCTGCTACGGCTTCTCGCACGCGATGGGCGGGTACGCCGGCAGCCACGCGGAGTACATGCGGGTGCCCTACGCCGACGTCGGCACCTTCGTCGTCCCGGAGGGGGTCGACGACATCCGGGCACTCTTCGCCTCCGACGCCGCCTCCACCGGCTGGACCGGCGCCGACCTGGCCGGGACCAGGCCCGGCGACGTGGTCGCCGTGTGGGGAGCGGGCGGGGTCGGGCAGATGGCCGCCCGCGCGGCGATGCTGATGGGCGCCGCGCAGGTCGTGGTGATCGACCGGGTCCCAGAGCGGCTGGCCCAGGTGCGCGAGCACGTGGGCGCCGAGGTGATCGACTACTCGACCACGGATGTCCTCGCCGAGCTCCGCGAACGCACCGGTGGCCGGGGTCCCGACGTCTGCATCGAGGCCGTCGGCATGGAGGCGCACAGCCCCGGCGCCCCGGGCGTCTACGACCAGGTCAAGCAACAGCTCCGGCTGCAGACCGGCCGGCCGACCGCCGTGCGGGAAGCGGTCTTGGCCTGCCGGAAGGGTGGCAGCGTCTTCGTCCTCGGCGTCTTCGCCGGGATGGTGGACAAGTTCCCGCTCGGCGCGGTCATGAACAAGGGCCTCACCATGCGGGGGGCGCAGGTGCACGGGCCGCGCTACATCCCGCGGATCCTGGAGCACATGGAGCGCGGCGAGCTGACCACCGAACACCTGGCCACCCACGTGCTCCCGCTCGGCGACGCTGCCCGCGGCTACCAGATGTTCAAGGACAAGACCGACGGCTGCGTGCGGGCGGTCTTCCAGCCCTGAGGACGCGGCCCCTCTCCCGTGCGGGGAGAGGGGCCGTGGCCGTGGGTGGGTCAGCTCCTGCGGACGTCGTCCGGCAGGTGGTCGGCCGGCAGGCTGGCCAGCCCGGTCGGCTGATCGGGCGCCGCCTCGTGCCGGCCGCGCCGGGACGGCTCGGTGGCCTCGTGCCGGCCGTCCCCGGACGACTCGGTGGCCTCGTGCCGGACGCTGCCGTCGGCCAGCCGCCGGTCGGTGCGGTCGGCGTCCTCCACCGGCGGCGGCGTGGACGTCGGAGCCGCGGCCCCGGCGGCGTGCGCGCTCGCCAGCGCCGGGTCGTCGTCCCCGGCCTCGTCGTCCCCGGCCTCGCCCGCGCCGGCCTGCTGGGCCTGGATCCCCGACTGGGTGCGCAGGGCCAGCTGGGGCAGGAAGATCAGCACGAAGAAGCCCAGGGCCACCACGCCGGCAGCGATCAGGAACACCATGTCGATCGAGTCCGAGAAGCCCGTCTTGAACGGCAGCGCCACGGCGCTGGGCAGTTCCTGGATGAACGAGGTGTCGGACAGGTCGCTCGCGTTGCCCGCGGCGGCCTGCAGCTGCGGTGCCAGCGCCGGGTCGGCTGCGGCGGCGTCGGAGACCGCGTCGCCGATGTCGGTGGGCAGCCGGGTGAACAGCACAGACAGGAAGACCGCCGTCCCCAGGGTGCCGCCCATCTGGCGGAAGAACGTCACCGACGACGTCGCGACCCCGATCTCCCGCGGGCTGACCGCGTTCTGCACCGCGAGGATGACCGGCTGGAAGTTGAAGCCCAGGCCCAGGCCCATGAGCGACATGAACGGGAACATCACCAGCACCGACGTCTCCGCGCCGACGATGAACGACAGCGACACCAGCGCGGTGACGATGAAGACCACGCCGATCAGCGGGAACAGCTTGTACTTCCCGGTGCGGGCGATGACCTGGCCGGCGATGACCGAGCCGGCCATGATGCCCAGCACCAGCGGGATCATCTCCAGGCCGGCCTCGGTGGGGCTGGAGCCCTGCACGATCTGCAGGTACTGGGGCAGCAGCAGGATGCCGCCGAACATGCCGGCGCCCAGCACGATGCTGCTGAGGCTGCTCACCGCGAACGTGCGGTTGGCGAACATCCGCAGCGGCAGCAGCGCGTCGTCCCGGTAGGCCCGCTCCGCGAGCACGAACAGCAGGAAGCCGACGACGGCGAGGGCGTAGCAGACCAGCGATCCGGTGCTGCTCCAGCCCCAGGTCCGGCCCTGCTCGGCGACGATCAGCAGCGGGACGAGGAAGAGCACCAGGGCCAGGGCGCCCGGCCAGTCGATCCGGTGCTCGCGGCGGGTGTGCGGCAGGTGCAGCACCCGGAACACGACGACGAGGGCCAGGATGCCCAGCGGCACGTTGACATAGAAGATCCAGCGCCAGCCGGTGATGCCCAGGATCGAGGACTGGCCGGAGAGGAAACCGCCGATGACCGGGCCCAGCACGCTGGAGGTGCCGAAGACGGCCATGAAGTAGCCCTGGTACTTCGAGCGCTCCCGCGGCGGCACGATGTCGGCGATGATCGCCAGCGCCAGCGACATCAGCCCACCGGCGCCGATGCCCTGGATCGCCCGGTACACGGCCAGCTGGTACATCGTGTCGGCGAGGCCGCACAGCGCGGAGCCGACGATGAAGACGGCGATGGCGAACAGGTAGAACGGCCGCCGGCCGTACATGTCGCTCAACTTGCCGTACAACGGCGTGGCGATCGTCGAGGTGATCAGGAAGGCGGTCGTCGCCCAGGCCTGTAGGTCGTAGCCGTTCAGGTCGTCGGCGATCGTGCGGATCGCCGTGGAGACCACCGTCTGGTCCAGGGCGGCGAGGAACATGCCGAGCAGGAGACCGCCCATGATCGTCATGATCTGGCGGTGGGTGAAGACCCCGGAGGCGTCGGGTGCGGCCGCGGCGGCACGGGCACCGCGACGGTCGGCCGAGGACACGCGGTCGCTGGTCTGGGTCATCGGTCCTTCTCGGGGGGTTCCACGGCGCCGCCCGCAGCGGAGCCCAGGGTGGGGAGGTGGTCGGTGAGGTCCTGCACGAACCGGCGGAGCTGGGCGGTGAACCCGGCCAGCTCGCCCGGCGCCCAGCCGGCGGTCACCTCGGTCAGGAGCGCGTCGCGCTCCTGGCGGAGCCGCTCGAGCGCGGCCTCGCCGGCCGGGGTGACGACGAGCCGGCTGACCCGGCCGTCCTGCTCGTCGGCGACCCGGCGCACCAGCCCGCGGTCGACGAGCAGGGTGACGTGCCGGCTCACGGTGGACGGGTCGGCGTGCACCAGCTCGGCGAGCGCCCCCTGGCGCAGCGGGCCGAGGCGGGTGAGGGGGAACAGCAGCACGTGGGCGGCGCGCTCCCGTGCGTCGCTGTCCGCGCCACCGGCCCCCTTGAGCGCGTGCATGACCCGCATCAGCCGGGCCAGCTCGTCGGAGAGGGACGTCGGCGTGCCGGGGGCCGGGGCGGGGCCCGGCGCGGACACGAGATCGGTCACGGCGTCTCCGGTCGTCAGGGGTGCGGACGGCGCCGCGCTGCGCCGGGAACGGTTGCACCCTACAAACCGTTGCATCACGCATGCAACAAGTTGCACCGGGCATTCAGTGTGACGCGGGCGACGTCCGGGCCGGGGATGGGACGCTGGAGGGCGACCGCACCGGAGAGGAACCCCGAACGACCGTGAGCACCCCGCACGACGAACTGCGCTCGCGGCTGCCCGCGTTGACCCTCGCCGACGAGCACCGGCTCCGCCGCCGCCTCGACGGCACCCGGCGCACCAAGGACCCGGCCGCCCGCGCCCGCCAGCGCGAGCGGATCGCCGAGGACGTCGCCACCGCCGAGGCCCGCATCGCCTCCCGGCGGGCCGCCGTCCCGGTGGTCGGCTACCCGGAGGAGCTGCCGGTCAGCCAGCGCCGCGAGGACATCGCCGCGGCTTTGCGCGACTCCCAGGTGGTCGTGGTGGCCGGCGAGACCGGCTCGGGCAAGACCACCCAGCTGCCGAAGATCCTGCTCGAGCTGGGCCGCGGCGTGCGCGGCCGGATCGGGCACACCCAGCCGCGGCGGATCGCCGCCCGCACGGTCGCCGAGCGGATCGCCGAGGAGATCGGCACGCCGCTGGGCGACGTGGTCGGCTGGAAGGTGCGCTTCACCGACGAGGTGGGCGACCGGACGCTGGTCAAGCTGATGACCGACGGCGTGCTGCTGGCCGAGGTGCAGCGCGACCGGATGCTGCGCCAGTACGACACGATCATCATCGACGAGGCGCACGAGCGGAGCCTCAACATCGACTTCCTGCTGGGCTACCTGGCCCGGCTGCTGCCCCGCCGCCCCGACCTCAAGCTGGTCATCACCTCCGCGACCATCGACGTCGACCGGATCGCGAAGCACTTCTCGTACGAGGGCAACGAGGTGCCGGTCGTCGAGGTCAGCGGCCGCACCTACCCGGTGGAGGTCCGCTACCGGCCGATCGTCGACCCCGACGCCGCGGACGCCGACCCCGACCGGGACCAGGTCTCCGCGATCGTCGACGCCTGCGCGGAGCTGATCGCCGAGGGGCCGGGCGACGTGCTGGTCTTCCTCGCCGGTGAGCGGGAGATCCGGGACACCGCCGAGGCGCTGGGCGGGGTGACGGAACGGTCCGGCGCACAGGTCGAGGTGCTGCCGCTCTACTCCCGGCTGTCCGCCGCCGACCAGCACAAGGTCTTCCAGGCGCACACCGGCCGGCGGATCGTGCTGGCCACCAACGTCGCCGAGACCTCGCTGACCGTGCCCGGCATCAAGTACGTCGTCGACCCGGGCACCGCGCGGATCTCCCGGTACAGCCATCGCACGAAGGTGCAGCGGCTGCCGATCGAGCCGATCAGCCAGGCCTCGGCCCGGCAGCGCTCCGGCCGCTGCGGGCGCACCAGCGAGGGCATCGCCATCCGGCTGTACACCGAGGACGACTACGACGCCCGGCCGGAGTACACCGACCCGGAGATCCTGCGCACCAACCTGGCCTCGGTGCTGCTGCAGATGGCCTCGCTCGACCTCGGCGACGTCGCCGACTTCCCGTTCATCGACCCGCCGGACCGGCGGGCGGTCGCCGACGGCCTCGCGCTGCTGGAGGAGCTCGCCGCCCTGGACGGCGAGGGGAAGCTCACCGAGACCGGCCGCGCGCTGGCCGCACTGCCGCTGGACCCCCGGATCGCCCGGATGGTCGTGGAGGCCGACCGGCGCGGGGTGCTGGAGGAGGTGCTGGTCATCGCCGCCGGGCTCACCGTGCAGGACGTGCGGGAGCGCCCGGCGGAGCACCAGCAGGCCGCCGACGAGCTGCACAAGCGCTTCGCCGACGAGAACTCCGACTTCCTCGCCCTGCTCAACCTCTGGCAGTACCTGGCGGAGCGGGCCGAGGAGCTGTCGGGCAACCAGTTCCGGCGCACCGTGAAGAAGGAGTTCCTGCACTACCTGCGCATCCGTGAGTGGCAGGACCTGCACGGCCAGCTGCGCAGCACGGCCCGCCGGCTGGGCATGACCACCGGCTCGCTGGCCCCGGCCCCCGACGAGCGGGGGGTCACCGCGTCGTTGCTGGCCGGGCTGCTCTCCCAGGTCGGGATGCAGGCCGAGCCGGTCAAGGACCGCAGCGGCAAGCCCGGCCGGCCCGGCCGGGAGTACCTGGGCACCCGCAACACCCGGTTCGTCATCGCCCCGGGCACCCCGCT
The DNA here is from genome assembly GCF_054051115.1 of Modestobacter sp. SYSU DS0904. Taxonomy (NCBI): domain Bacteria; kingdom Bacillati; phylum Actinomycetota; class Actinomycetes; order Geodermatophilales; family Geodermatophilaceae; genus Modestobacter; species Modestobacter sp. SYSU DS0904. Next base: position 33,175 of record NZ_JBJHAQ010000007.1, read on the forward strand.
GGCCAAGAAGCCGCCGCGCTGGGTGGTCGCCGCCGAGCTGGTGGAGACCAGCCGGCTCTTCGCCCGCACCGTCGCCCGGATCGACCCGGAGGTGGTCGAGCGGCTCGCCGACCACCTGGTCAAGCGGCAGTACAGCGAGCCCCGCTGGGACGCCAAGCGTGGCTCGGTCGTCGCAACCGAGCGGGTCACCCTCTACGGCCTGCCGCTGGTGGTGGGCCGGCGGGTGCAGTACGGCGCCATCGACCCGGCCGTCTCCCGCGAGCTGTTCATCCGGCACGCCCTGGTGCAGGGCGAGTGGACGACCCACCACCGGTTCTGGGCGGAGAACCAGGCCGCGATCGAGCGGGTCGCCGAGCTGGAGGAGCGGGCCCGCCGCCGCGACATCCGGGTCGACGACGAGACGGTCTTCGAGCTCTACGACGCCCGCGTCCCGGCCGACGTCGTCTCCACCCGGCACTTCGACCGCTGGTGGAAGGAGGCCCGCCGGGCCTCTCCGGACCTGCTGACGTTCACCCCGGAGATGCTCACCAACGCCGCGGTGGCCGGGCAGGTGCAGGTCGAGGACTACCCGGACGAGGTGCGCCTGACGCAGGGGCTGACCCTGCCGCTGTCCTACGCGTTCAACCCGGGAGCGGTCGAGGACGGCGTCACCGTCGACGTCCCGCTGGGCGTGCTGGACACCCTCGCCACGACCTCCGGGGAGTCCCTGGCGTTCACCGTTCCGGGGCAGCGGGCGGAGCTGGTCACCGAGCTGCTGCGGTCGCTGCCCAAGCAGCTGCGCCGGGGCCTGGTCCCCATCCCGGACCGGGTGCGCGAGGTGCTGCCGGCCATCGACCCCACCGAGCCGCTGCTGCCCGCGCTGGAGCGGGAGCTGCGCCGGGCCACCTCGGTGGTCATCCCGCCGGACGCCTGGCAGCCGGCGGAGGTGCCGGCGCACCTGCGGGCGACCTTCCGGGTGCTCGACGACCAGCACCGGCCGCTGGCCACCGGCAAGGACCTGACCGCGCTGCGGGCCCAGGTGGCGCCGCAGGCCCGGGCGAGCCTGGCCCGGGCGGCGTCCACCTACGAGCGCACCGGCCAGACCGGCTGGACCTTCGGTGACCTGCCCGCGACCGTGGAGGTGCAGCGCGGCGGCCACGTGGTCACCGCCTACCCGGCGCTGGTCGACGAGGGGGAGACGGTCGGCGTCCGGGTGGTGGCCACCCAGGCGGAGGCGACCCGGCTCAGCTGGCGGGGCGCGCGGCGGCTGCTGCTGCTGGCGGTGGGCTCGCCGGTGAAGCAGGTGGTCAAGGGGATCGGCCCGCGGACCCGGCTGGCGCTGCAGTTCAACCCCGACGGGGAGATCCCGGACCTGGTCGCCGACTGCGCCGACGCCGCCGCCGACGAGCTGGTCGCCGCGGCCGGTGGCCCACCGCGCAGCGAGGCGGCGTTCACCGCCCTGGTCGGGACGGCGCGGGAGCAGTTGCCGCCGCTGACCAGCGACGCCGTCCGGCGGGTCGAGGCGGTGCTCACCCAGGCCCGCGAGGTCGCCGTCGCGATCGGTGCCGCACCGGGACGGCGGGTGCCGGAGGCCGCGATCGCCGACCTGCGCCGGCAGATGGGCGGCCTGCTGCACAAGGGGTTCGTCGCCGCGGCCGGCCGGCGCCGGCTGCCGGACCTGGTGCGCTACCTGACCGCGATGGCGCACCGGCTGGAGCGGCTGCCGGCCAACGCCGCGCGGGACGCCCTGCTGATGGAGACCGTGGCGGCGGTCACCGCCGAGTACGAGCAGCTGCGCCGGCAGGTGCCGGCGACCGGTGCGCCCGACGACCCGGTGGCGAGGGTGCGGTGGATGGTCGAGGAACTGCGGGTGAGCCTGTTCGCCCAGGTGGTGGGTACTCCCCGGCCGGTGTCCGAGCAGCGGGTCTACAAGGCGATCGACCAGCTGCTGCCCTGAAGAAGGTGGAAGGACCCCGACGCCTCGCAAGCTCGGCGCGGGCCCCTGCAGCGGGGCCGAACGGCCCGTGGGGCCGTACGGGTCAGCCGGGGTCGCTGACCTCCCGGAGCAGGGTGGAGATCCGCTGCCGGGTGACGCCGAACAGCGCGGCGATGCGGTTGATGCTCACGTCCTCCGCCTGCAGCGCCGCGGCCTGTTCCCGCCGCCAGGCGTGCCCGGCGGTGGAGAGGGTGGAGAGCACCGTGCTGATGCTCTCCACCACGAGGGGACGGCGCTCGTCGGTGACGACGTCCAGCCACGACCGGCCCGCCGCCCGGGCGGCGAGCAGGGTCTCCGCCCGGGCCCTCGCGTGCTCGAGCTGGGCCATGCAGGCGTCCAGCTCGGCGACGAGGTGGGTCAGCGCCCGGATGGCCCGGTCGTCGGCCGGCGCGGGTCCGCTCATGTCCCTCCGATCGGTGTCGGTCGTGCGGGCGTGTCGGTTGCACACTACCGAACGACACGCCCATTGCATGCAACAGGGGTTGCGCAGAGGTCGTCCCGACTGCCATCGTCATGGGCAACCCAGTCGCACACGACTGATCGGCTCGAACGGGGCTCCGATGTCCACCTTCACCGCCAGCGTCGACCTCCCCGGCACCTCCGCCAGCGTGCCGCTGGCCCGCCGCCTGGTCCGGGACGTGCTGCGCACCTGGGAGGCCCCGCAGGACCGCGAGTACGCCGAGCTGCTGGTCACCGAGCTGGTGGCCAACGTCGTCGACCACGCCGGCTCCGGCTCGTTCACCCTCGAGCTGGCGCTGTCCGGCGCCTGGTTGCGGATCGGGGTGGTGGACGGGTCCGCCGTCCGTCCGGTCGTGCGCGAGCTCGACCACGAGGCCGAGCGCGGCCGGGGCATGCGGCTGGTGGACGCGATCGCCCACCGCTGGGGGGCGGAGGACCACCGGGGTGGCAAGCGGGTCTGGTTCGAGCTGGCCCCGGCCGCCGTCGGCGAGCCGCCCGCCGAGTGACCGCCGGGTTTGCGCCCGTGGAGCAGCGGGGAGGGCCGCAGGGACAGCAGTCCCGCGGACGACAGGAGTTCCGATGACCGAGCCCAGCAACACCCAGCCGGCCGGCGAGGAGCTGACCGACGAGGAGATGGTGGAGGCCGTCGCCGGCTCCACCGACAGCGCCTCGGAGAACGCCGACCGCGCCGGCCGGGACTGGGACGGCGACCCCTCGCAGGCGCCCCAGCAGTGACCGCGCCGGCTGTGGGTGCCCAGGCGCCCCACAGTCGGCCGCGCCGCTGCCACCGGCTCCCTCCCGCCAGGCGGGAGACCGGTTGTGGCCGTGCTCACATGCTGTGACACCGTGTGCCGGTCCACGTCGCTGTCGACGAAGGCAGGCGCATGAGCATCCTCGGTACCCGGGTCGTCCGCACGGAGGACCCCCTCTTCCTCACCCGCGGGGCGGTGTACACCGACGACCTCACCGACGAGCGGCTCACCGGCGCCCTGCACGCGACGCTGGTGCGCTCCACCGTCGCGCACGGTCGTGTGCTGTCGGTCGACACGTCGGCGGCGCTGGAGGCCCCCGGCGTCGTCGCCGTCGTCACGGCGGCCGACCTGACGGACCTGACGCCCATCCCGACCGGGTTCCCGTTCGTCCACGAGTCGTTCACCCGCCCCTGGCTGGCCTCGGACGTGGTCCGCTTCGTCGGCGACGTCATCGCCGTCGTCCTGACCGAGGAGCGCTACCAGGGCGAGGACGCCGCGGAGCTCGTCGCCGTCGACATCGACCCGCTGCCGGCCGTCGTCGGCACGGCGGCGTCGGCCACCGACGAGGTGGTGCTCTTCCCCGAGGTCGGCACGAACGTCATCGCCTCCTTCGGCGAGCCGACCCCGGACGACTTCTTCGACGGCTGCGAGGTCGTCGTCCGCCAGCGGATCATCAACCAGCGCGTCGCGCCGGTGCCGCTCGAGGCGCGGGCCGCGTCCGCCGTCTGGGGCGCGGACGGCCGGGTCACCATCTGGTGCTCGAACCAGGGTGCGCAGATGGCCAAGGCGCAGATCGCCGGCTGGCTCGGCCTCGACCCCGCCCTGGTGCACCTGATCACCCCGGCGGTCGGCGGCGGTTTCGGCGCCAAGATCGGCGCGGACCCCGAGTTCGCCCTGGTGGCCCAGCTCGCCAAGCTGGTGCAGCGGCCGGTGCGCTGGGCGGAGAGCCGCTCGGAGAACCTGGTCGGGATGCTGCACGGCCGCGGCCAGGACCACGAGATCGCCATCGGCGGGCGACGGGACGGCACGATCGAGGCCTACAGCCTCAAGGCCGACCAGGACGCCGGGGCCTACCCGCGCTTCGCGGTCGTCCTGCCGACCCTGACGATGCTGATGACCCCCGGCGTCTACGCCTTCCCCAAGGTGCACGCCCAGGCCCGGGTGCTGGCCACCAACACCACCTCGATCGGCGCCTACCGCGGGGCCGGCCGGCCGGAGGCCACCGCCGCCGTCGAGCGGGCGGTCGACCTGTTCGCGGCCGAGATCGGCATGGACCCGGCCGAGGTGCGCCGGATCAACCTCATCCCGCCCTTCGACACCCCGCACACCACGTCGATGGGCGCGACCTACGACAACGGCGACTACGCCGCCGCGCTGGAGAAGGCCCTCGACGCGGCCGGCTACGCCGAGCTGCGGGCCGAGCAGGCCCGTCGCCGGGAGGCCGGTGCCGTCCGCCAGCTGGGCATCGGGCTGTCGGTCTACGTGGAGATCACCGGCGCCGGCGGCGAGTCGGGCGCGCCGACCGAGGAGGCGACGGTGGAGGTGCACCCCGACGGCACCGCCACCGTGCTCACCGGCACCTCGCCGCACGGCCAGGGGCACGCCACCGCCTGGGCGATGATCGTCAGCGACCAGCTCGGCATCCCGATCGAGCAGATCACCGTCCTGCACGGCGACACCGACCTGGTGCCCAAGGGCGGCGGGACCATGGGCTCGCGCAGCCTGCAGCAGGGGGGTGCGGCGGTGCACCAGGCCGCCGGCGAGCTCGTCGAGCTGGCCCGCAAGCGCGCGGCGGAGAAGCTCGAGGCCGACCCGGAGGACCTCGTCGTCGACGCGGCCCTGGCCGGGCTGACCGTCCGCGGCACCCCGGGCACGGGCATCTCCTTCGCCGAGCTCGCCGCCGACGAGCAGCTCCTCGTGCGGACCACTTTCAGCGCGGCCGCGCCGACGTTCCCCTTCGGGGCGCACGTCGTCGTCGTCGAGGTCGACGTGGAGTCGGGCAAGGCCGAGGTGGTCCGGGTGGTCGCCGTCGACGACGCCGGGACGATCCTCAACCCGCTGCTGGCCGACGGCCAGCGGCACGGCGGGCTGGCCCAGGGCGTGGCGCAGGCGCTGCTCGAGGAGGTGCTCTACGACGAGGACGGCAACCCGACCACCTCGACGCTGGCCGACTACCCGATCATCTCCGCCACCGAGCTGCCCAGCTTCGAGCTCGTCGACATGGCCACGCCGACGCCGATGAACCCGCTGGGCGCCAAGGGCATCGGCGAGGCGGGCACCATCGGTTCGACGCCGGCGACGCAGAACGCCGTCATCGACGCCGTCGCCCACCTCGGCGTCCGGCACGTCGACATGCCGACCACGCCCATGCGGGTGTGGCGGGCGATCCAGCAGGCCGCGGGCCAGGGAGGCAACTGATGCAGGTCTCGATCACCGTCAACGGGCAGCAGCGCACCGACGAGGTGGAGCCGCGGTTGTTGCTGGCGCACTACCTCCGGGAGACCTGCGGGCTCACCGCCACCAACATCGGCTGCGACACCACCTCCTGCGGTGCCTGCACGGTCGTCGTCGACGGGCTGTCGGTGAAGTCGTGCACCGTGCTGGCGGCCTCCACCGACGGCGGCGAGGTGACCACCCTGGAGGGGCTGGCCGGGCCGGACGGCGAGCTGCACCCGATGCAGGCGGCCTTCCGCGCCGAGCACGGCCTGCAGTGCGGCTTCTGCACGTCGGGCATGGTGATGGCGGCGATCGGCGTGCTGGCCGACAACCCCGACCCCAGCGACCGGGAGGTCCGTGAGGGCCTGGAGGGCAACCTCTGCCGGTGCACCGGCTACCACAACATCGTCCGCGCGGTGCAGGCCGCGGCGAAGGCCGGCCCGGCCGCCGGCCAGGTCCCGCAGGCGCGCGAGGAGCGAGCATGATCCCCTCGCCGTTCGAGTACGTGAAGGTGCGCTCGGTCGAGGAGGCGCTCGCCGCGCTGGCCGAGCACGGCGAGGACGCCAAGCTGATGGCCGGGGGGCACTCGCTGCTGCCGATCATGAAGCTGCGCCTCTCGGTGCCGACGGCGCTGGTCGACATCAGCGGGATCACCGACCTGTCCTACGTCCGGGTCGAGGGCGACGAGGTGGCGATCGGGGCGTTGACCCGGCACCACGAGCTGCAGCGCTCCGACGTCGCCGGCGCCGAGGTGCCGCTGCTGCCGCACGTCGCCGGCCACGTCGGCGACCCGCAGGTGCGCCACCGGGGCACCCTGGGCGGCACGGTCGCGCACAGCGACCCCGCCTCCGACCTGCCGACGGCGCTGCTCGCCCTGGGCGGGATCGTGGTGGTGCAGGGACCGGCCGGCCGGCGGGAGATCCCGATCACCGAGTTCTGGCTGGGCTTCTTCGAGACCGCGCTGGAGCCCGACGAGCTGGTGGTGGAGCTGCGGGTGCCGCGCACCGGCGCCGCGGGCTGGGGGTACCAGAAGTTCACCCGCCGGGCGAACGACTGGCCGATCGTCGCGGCCGCCGCGGTGCAGGGCCGGGTGGCGCTGGCGAACATGGCCGGCGCCGTCGTCCGGGCGACCGCGACCGAGGAGGCGCTGGCCGCCGGGGCCTCGATCGCCGAGGCGGCCGAGCTGGCCGACCAGGGGCTGTCGCCGTCCGCGGACATGCACGCCGACGCCGACTACCGCCGGCACCTGGCCCGGCTGCTCACCCGCCGCGCCCTGGAGCAGGCCGCCGCCTGAGGGCAAAAATGGCCATCTTCGCCCCCTCCGGAGGGGGCGAAGATGGCCATTTCCGTGGCGGCGGGCGTCAGCGGGCGGGGCTGAGCATCCCCGCGCCGACGGTGGCGTTGGTGGACTCGTCGATGAGGATGAACCGCCCGGTCGCCCGGTTGCGGTGGTAGTCGTCGACGAACAGCGGCTGGGTGGTGCGCAGCGTGACCCTGCCGATGTCGTTGAGCCCGAGGCTGTCCGACGTCAGGTCGCGGTGCAGCGAGTTCACGTCCAGCCGGTACTGCACGTCCTTGACCACCGCGCGCACCGAGCGGGTGGTGTGCTTGACCGCCAGCCGCTGCCGGGCCTGCAGCGGCTGGTCGGACATCCAGCAGACCATCGCGTCGAGGTCCTGGGTGACCTGCGGGGCGTTCTGCGGCCGGCAGATCAGGTCGCCGCGGGACACGTCGAGGTCGTCGGCGAGCCGGACGGTGACCGACATGGGCGGGAACGCCGCGTCGACCGGGCCGTCGGGGCCGTCGATGCCGGCGATCGTCGTGGTGAGCCCGCTGGGCAGCACCTGCACCTCGTCACCGGGGCGCAGCACCCCGCCGGACACCCGGCCGGCGTAGCCGCGGTAGTCGTGGAAGGCGTCGGACTGCGGGCGGATCACGTACTGCACCGGGAACCGGGTGTCGACCAGGTTCCGGTCGCTGGCCACGTGCACGTGCTCGAGGTGGTGCAGCAGCGAGGTGCCCTCGTACCAGGGCATGTTCGCCGAGCGGGTCACCACGTTGTCGCCCTGCAGCGCCGAGATCGGCACGACGGTGACGTCGGGGACCTCGAGCTTGGTGGCGAAGGCGGTGAACTCCTCGCGGATGCCCTCGTAGACGGCCTCGGACCAGTCGACGAGGTCCATCTTGTTCACCGCGACCACCAGGTGCGGCACCCGCAGCAGCGAGGCGAGGAACGCGTGCCGGCGGCTCTGCTCGACCATGCCCTTGCGGGCGTCGACGAGCACGATGGCGAGGTCCGCGGTCGAGGCGCCGGTGACCATGTTCCGGGTGTACTGCACGTGCCCGGGGGTGTCGGCCAGGATGAAGGTGCGCCGCGGGGTGGTGAAGTACCGGTAGGCGACGTCGATGGTGATGCCCTGCTCGCGCTCGGCCCGCAGGCCGTCGGTGAGCAGCGCCAGGTCGACGTAGTCGCCGCGGCTGGCCCGCTCGATCGCCGCGTACTGGTCCTCGAAGACCGCCTTGCTGTCGTACAGCAGGCGCCCGATCAGGGTGCTCTTGCCGTCGTCGACCGAGCCGGCGGTGGCGATCCGCAGGATGTCCTTGCGGGCGGTGGCGAGCTCGGCGGCCGCCTGGGAGAGAGTGCTCATCAGAAGTACCCCTCCTTCTTCCGGTCCTCCATGGCGGCGTCGCTGACCTTGTCGTCGCCGCGGGTGGCGCCGCGCTCGGTCAGCCGGGTCACCGCGATCTCGGCGATGACCTCCGCGACCGTGCTGGCGGTCGAACGGACCGCGGCGGTCAGGTTGGCGTCGCCGACGGTGCGGTAGCGGACGCTCTCGCGCAGCACCTGCTCACCGTCGCGCGGCGTGATGAACTCGTTGACCGCGTAGAGCATCCCCTGGCGGTCGACGACGTCCCGCTCGGCGGCCAGGTAGAGCTGCGGGATGGCGATCTCCTCCTGGGCGATGTAGCCCCAGATGTCCAGCTCGGTCCAGTTGGACAGCGGGAACACCCGGATCGACTCGCCGAGGTGGATGCGGCCGTTGTAGAGGTCCCAGAGCTCCGGGCGCTGGTTCTTGGGGTCCCACTGGCCGAACTCGTCGCGGAAGGAGAACATCCGCTCCTTGGCGCGGGCCTTGTCCTCGTCGCGGCGGGCGCCGCCGAACAGCGCGGTGAAGCCGTGCCGTTCCACGGCGTCGAGCAGCACCGGGGTCTGGATCCGGTTGCGGGAGCCGTTGGGCTCCTCGCGCACCGTGCCGGCGGCGATCGCGTCGGGCACCGAGGCGACGACGAGCTCCACGCCCAGCTCGGCGACCCGCTTGTCGCGGAACTCCAGCACCTCGGGGAAGTTCAGCCCGGTGTCGATGTGCATCACCGGGAAGGGGATGCGGGCCGGGGCGAACGCCTTGCGGGCGAGCTCCAGCATCACGATGGAGTCCTTGCCGCCGGAGAAGAGCAGCACGGGGCGCTCGGACTCCGCGGCCACCTCGCGGAGGACGTGGATCGACTCGGCCTCCAGCGTCTGCAGCTGGGTGAGCCGGTGGTCGGGCAGTGAGGCGAGCGGCGTCACGCTGTCGAGCTCCCGGGGACGGCGGCAGGGGCGGACGCGCCGCCGTGAGACGACGCATCAGTGGGCCAACCACATCGGAGTGGTGGGGATTCCCGGCACCAGTGTCCGGCATGGCCCCGGCGGTCAGGCCCCCGGCTCCTCCGCGGGGCCGTCCGGCCCCTCGGGGGCCGGCTTCGGCGGGCCCGAGCGGGGCAGCCGGACGGCGAAGGTCGCGCCCTCGCCGGGGGCGGTGGTCAGCTCGACCCGGCCACCGTGCGCGGCGACCAGCGAGGCGACGATCGACAGTCCCAGCCCGGTGCCCCCGGCGGCCCGGGTGCGGGAGGCGTCGGCCCGGTAGAACCGCTCGAACACCCGGTCGGCGTCGGCCCGGGCCAGCCCCGGTCCGTCGTCGGAGACGGCCAGGACGACGCACCCCGGGTCCTCGGTGTCCTCGGCGAGCCGCACGGTGACCCGGGCGTCGAGCGGGGTGTGGGTGAGGGCGTTGGTGACCAGGTTGCCCACCACCTGCCGCAGCCGCGCCTCGTCCCCGCGCACCACCGGCGCGTCGGTGAGCGAGTCGTCCAGGTGCAGGCTCACCGAGCGGTCCGGCTGGACCGCGCGGGCGTCGTGCACCGCGTCCCCGGCCACCTGGGCCAGGTCGACCGGGCCGAGGGACAGCGGGCGCTGCTGGTCCAGCCGGGCCAGCTGCAGCAGGTCCTCGACCAGCGAGCCCATCCGGGTGGCCTCGGACTCGATGCGCTGCATCAGCCGCCCGGTGTCCTCCGGGCCGCGGACCGCGCCCTGCCGGTGCAGCTCGGCGAACCCGCGGATCGAGGTCAGCGGGGTGCGCAGCTCGTGGCTGGCGTCGGCGACGAACCGGCGCATCCGCGCCTCGGAGGCCCGGGCCTGCTCCTCGGAGGTCTGCTGGGCGCGGAAGGAGCTCTCGATCCGGCCGAGCATGCCGTTGAGCGCGGTCGACAGCCGGCCGACCTCGGTGCGGTCGTCGCCGGCCGGCACCCGGCGGGACAGGTCGCCGCCGGCGATCGCGCGGGCGGTGTCCTCCACCTCCTCCAGGGGGCGGAGGCTGTTGCGCACCAGCAGGTACCCGGCGATGCCCAGGACGACGAGGACCGTCAGCCCGACCAGCAGCTGGATGCGGACGAGCCACTCGAGCGCCGCCTGGTCACCGGCCTGACCGACCACGACGGTGCGGTCCGGAGCGACCGGCAGCGCGATGACCCGCCAGGAGTTGTGGTCGTCCATCGCCGGGAGGGTGAACGCCTCGCTGCCGTAGCTGGTGGCCGAGGCGGCGTCGAGGTCGCCGAGGTCGGGCAACGCGTCGTCGGTCTGCGCGGCGTACTCCTCGATCGGCCCGTCAGGGCCCAGGCAGGCCAGGTAGACGCCCCGGCCGGTGACGTCGATGCCGTCGCCGCTGCACGCCTGCTGCACCAGGACCGGGTCACTGCTGACCTGGCGGACGAGGGAGCGCAGCTGCTGGTCCTGCTGCTCGAGCAGGTAGCTGCGCAGCAGCGAGGTGGCGGCGAAGCCCGTCGCGGTGAGGGCGAGGGCGACCAGCGCGACCAGCAGCGCCACCAGCGTCACGCGCAGGGGGACGCGGGGTGCGCGGGACGGCCGGGGCCCGGCTGCCGGGAGGAAGGCGTCGGTGTCCCGTGCGTCGTCCGGGCCGGAGGTGAGCGTGCCGGCGGAGCTCGCGCCCGCCGGCGCCCCCTCGGTCGGGGTGCCCGTCACGCGGTCAGGCGCCGCGGGGGAGGCGCAGCGAGTAGCCCACGCCGCGCAGGGTGTGCAGCAGCCGCGGCTCGGTGGTGTCGATCTTCCGCCGCAGGTAGGAGATGTAGGACTCCACGACGTTGGCCTCGCCGTTGAAGTCGTAGTTCCACACGTGGTCGAGGATCTGCGCCTTCGACAGCACCCGGCCGGCGTTCGTCATCAGGTACCGCAGCAGCTTGAACTCCGTGGGGGAGAGGCTGACCAGCTTCCCGGCCTTGATGACCTCGTGCGACTCCTCGTCCAGCTCGATGTCGGCGAAGACCAGCTTCGGCGACTCCGCGACCTGCTGGGCGCCCTGGGCGCGGCGGAGGACCGCCCGGATCCGGGCGAGCACCTCGTCGAGGCTGAACGGCTTGGTCACGTAGTCGTCCCCGCCCAGGGTGAGGCCGGTGACCTTGTCCTCCCCGGCGTCGCGGGCGGTGAGGAACAGCACGGGTGTGTGCACGCCGTTCTGCCGCATCCGGCGGACGACGGCGAAGCCGTCGAGCCCGGGCATCATCACGTCGAGGACCAGCAGGTCGGGGCGGAACTCCTCGGCCAGGGCGAGCGCCTGCTGGCCGTCGGCGGCGGTGGCCACCTCGAACCCGGCGAAGCGCAGGCTGGCCGACAGCAGCTCACGGATGTTCGGCTCGTCGTCGACCACGAGCAGCCGGGCCTCGGGGGCCGCGGCGGTCGAGCTGCTGGCGGGCACGGTCCCTCCCGTTGCTGCCGGTCCGGTCGTCATGCCGCGAGTCTCGGGGCTGCGGCTGGGTCAGGCCTGGACGGTACCTGTGAGAACGCTGCGAAGCCGCCGCTCAGGACGAGGGGGCCTCATGACGAGGGCGACATGGCGCGGCCGCGACGCCAGTAGCCGATGGCGTGGTGCTGCCCGCGGCGCAGGCCCCAGCGGCCGCGCAGGTCGGCGCGGACCGCCCGGACGGCCGCGGACTCGGCCGCCACCCAGGCGAAGACGTCGTCCCCGTCCGGGCGCGGGAGGGCCACGACCGCGTCGGCCAGCAGGGTGCTCAGCCCCGGCTCGGTGCCGCCCCGGTGCAGCCAGCGCACCTCCACCCCGGCGGGGCCGGGCAGCTCCTGCTCCTCCGCCGGCCCGGCCACCTCCAGGAGGGTGACCCCGCGGGTGTCCGGCGCGGCGTCGGCGAGCACCCGGCTGATCGCCGGGATGGCCGTCTCGTCGCCGGCCAGCAGCAGCCACCCGGCAGGTGCGGAGCCCAGCGGCGCCGCGCTGGCGACGCCGAGCAGGGCGCCGGGAGCCGCGGCGGCGGCCCAGGAGGCGGCCGGTCCGTCGCCGTGCAGCACGAAGTCGACGTCGACCTCACCGGCGGCCGGGTCCTGCCGGCGCGAGGTGTAGCTGCGCAGGCTCACCCCGTGGCTGCCCTGCGGCCAGACGATCCGGCCGTCCCGGGCCACCTGCGGCCACTGCGGGTCGGCGTCGCCCACCCGGGGCACCAGCAGGGACAGCGTGGGGCCGGCCGCCGCGACCACCGGGGCGGCGGCGCTGAGGGTGACCCGGCGGACGGCGGGCGTGACGTCGCGGACGGCGGTGACGGTGAGGACGTCGACCGGGCGGGCGTCCGGGGCGGTGCTGGCGGGCGGCGGGTCGGCGGGGGCGCTCACGGTCAGCCAGCCTAGGCGGGGCCGACCCGACCGGCCCCGGGGGAATGGGGCCAGCCGGGCCGGCGATCGCGGACGGGACTCTCACGGAACGTGACCAGTGCGTGGCGCTGGTCAGGGAAGTCGTTCCGGACACCCCGTCGAATGAGCACGCTACGTGACGATCTTCGGGGAAGCACTCCCTGGACGGGTGATCCCCCTCGATGGGGTGACCCCGGGAGCGGCTCACGCTGCGCGCGGGAGGCCGGTGTGCTGCCGATGTGTGCGGCGCGGTCGGCCCGGGCAGGCACCCCCGCACGAACGGGTGCCGAGCCGGGACCCCACCGCACCGGACGGAGGAGGCCGGGATGGCCGAGGAGTTCAGCAAGGGCGACCACGTGACCTGGAAGAGCCACGGCGGTGAGGCGGCGGGCACCGTCCAGCGCGAGATCACGTCGGACACCGAGGCCGCCGGCCGCACCGTGCGGGCCAGCGAGGACGACCCGCAGTACGAGGTGAAGAGCGAGAAGAGCGGTGGCACCGCCGTCCACAAGCCCAGCGCACTCGAGAAGGACTGACCGCCGCGGCCCGCGGCCGCGGGGAAGAGGAGGAGACGTGAGCGAGACCGGAGGTTTCGACGCCGCTTCGAGCCGGAGCACCAAGCACAGCCCGCGCCTGGACGAGGAGCTCGAGCACGAGGTGCAGGGGATGATGAAGGCCGAGCGGGCGACCCGCTCGGAGGAGTGGCGGGAGGTCGAGCCGGTCGGGGAGGACCAGCCCGACGTCGACGCCGACCCGGCCGGCACGCTGACCGGCGGCGTTCCGCAGGGGATGACCGCCGACGCCGTCGTCGCCCGGGCGGAGCTGGCCCGCTGGCTCGACCGGGCCGACTTCCCGGCGACCGGCGGGGACCTGGTCGAGGCCGCCCGCGACCACCGGGCGCCGGACGCGGTGGCCGACGAGCTGGCCAAGCTGCCGGCCGACGAGGTCTACGAGCGGATCGGCGACGTGGTCCGGGCGCTGGGGTACCCCACCGAGACCTGAGCCCGGCAGCTCCTCGACCGGCGTCGTCCCCGCGGGGACGACGCCGGTCGTGCGTTCACCGGGCCTCGGCCTCGGCTTCGCCCTCGGTGTCGGACTCCTCCTCGGCGATCTCCTCCGCGCCCCGGCGGCGGAACAGCTTGGACCCGGGGAAGCCCTTCACCACCTGGCGCATGTCCTGGACGGTGTCCAGCAGCTGGTGCACGTCGGGGGCGACGTCGCCGAGGGTGACCAGCACCGGGAGCACGTCCTCGTCCACGTGGGTCACCAGGGCCGGGAGCCGGTCGACCAGGTGCACCAGCGCCTGCACCTCCTCGGGGTGCAGCTCCTCGGCGAGCCGGGTCACCACCGGGGCCATGTCCTCCAGGGCCGGGCGGTAGGCGTCCAGCAGGGGGGAGAAGGCCGCCAGCAGCGCCTCGGCCCGCCGCAGCAGGCCATCGGCCTCCGCGGTGGTGCCGCCGACCGCCGTCACCAGCTGGTCGGCCACCTCGGTGGTGCGCCCGGCGGCCGCGACCGCGGCGTCGGCGGCGGCCTGGGTGCTCCGCACCGCCTCGACCGCGGCGTCGGCGGCGGTCTGGGTGCTCCGGACGGCCTCGATCGCCTGGTCGGCGCCCTGGCGGGTGCCGTCCACGGCGGCGATCGCGGCGTCGGCCTGCTGGCGGGTGCCGTCCACGGCGGCGATCGCGGCATCGGCCTGCTGGCGGGTGGCATCCACGGCGGCGATCGCGGCATCGGCGTTCTGCCGGGTGTCGTCCACCGCGGCGATCGCGGCATCGGCGACCTGGCGGGTGCTGTCCACGGCGGCAATCGCGGCGTCGGCCTGCTGGCGGGTGGCGTCGATGTTCACCATCGCCACCTCGGCGCGCGCCACTGCCTGCTCGGCCCGGTCGAGCAGTCCACCGACCCGGGTCAGCAGCTGCTCGGCCTGCCCGACCGCGCCGACCACCCGCGGCAGCAGGGCGAGCCCCTGGCTGATGCCCTCGCGCAGTCCGTCGACGGCGTCCAGCAGGTCCGACGGCCCGGGGATGGGCAGCTTCACGGCGTCATCACCGGTGCGAGGCTACTGAGCGTCCGGGCACCTCGCCGGTCGAAACGGCAAGTCCGGCGCCGCCGCAGCGGGCCGACTCGGGCGCCGTGCACCGCGCGTTCGGCCCGGATCGCGCGCTGGTCACCCGTATCGTGGAACGATCCGTGCTCGACCGGTCACCGACCGGCGCGGGAGTGAGCGGGCGGCCCGGACGCGGTGCCGCAGGAACCACGACGATGGAGTGCCCAGACCGGTGGTGGACGACCCCAGGCGACGCGGCCGCGACGGTGACCGGTCACCGTCCCGGCCCTCGGCCCCGGGCACCCCCGGAGCAGCTGGCCCGGCGGCACCGCTCACGGTCGAGGAGCTGCTGGCCCGGACGGGCGCCGGCCCCGGCGCGGGACGCCGGCGGGCGGAGCGACGCGAGGCGGCCGAGGGCACCGGCTCGACCCGTGTCGTCGGTGGCCCGGGAGCCGACGGCCCGGCATCCTCGCGGACGTCGGGTCCGCAGCGCGGCGCGTCCCGCCCGACCTCCTCCCCGGCGCCGGTCCTGCCCACCGGCTGGCAGCCGGCGCTGCCGGCCGAGCCCGCGACCACCGACGACCCCCGGCCGGCCACCTGGTTCCAGCCGGCCACCCCCGCCGCCCACCCCCCGGCCCCGCCGTCGCGGCCCACCCCCCACGTGCGGCGCCCCGGAGCACCGGAGACCGGTGCCCAGCCGACTCCGCCGCCCGCGGCGCGCGCCGTCCCGACCGCGCCGCCGCGGCCGTCCCCCGGCCCGGCGACACCGCGGCCGTCCCCCGGCCCGGCGACACCGCGTCCGTCCGGCGCCGGTCCGTCCGGGGCGGCTCCGCGGGTCCCGGTGCCGCCCCGGACGGCCGCACCGCAGTCGGCACCGTCGCAGTCGCCACCGCCACGGTCGGCCCCGCCCCAGCCGGCGCCGCCGCGGCACGGGACGCCTCCGCGGCCTGCCGAACGGCCCGGGCCCGCGGCGCCGGCCCGCCCGCCGCTGCCGGCCCAGCCCTCCGTCCCGGTACCCGGGGTGCGGCGGAGCCTGCCCGTACCCCCGATCCCCGGCCGGGACGCGCCCGCCACCCCGCCACCGGCCGAGCCGCCCGCCCCGGCCCACCGCCGGGCGCCGGCCGGTCCGGGGCGCCGGCGGCTGGTGCGTGCCGGGGTCGCGCTGTCCGCGCTGCTGGCCACCGTGCTCGCCTTCTACGTGGGGCTGTACTTCTACGCCGACGTGAGCATCGAGCGGGTCGACGCGCTCACCACCGACGGACCCGAGGTGCTCGCCCCCCAGCTGCAGCAGGCGTCGCGCACCTACCTCGTCGTCGGCACCGACCTGCCCGGCCGCACGGGCCCGGCCGCGGTGAGCACCCTCGTCGCGCACGTCAGCGGCGACGGCAGCTCGGCGGTGCTGGTCTCCGTGCCGCCCACCGCACTCACCGACACCCCCACCTGCCGGGGCGCCGACGGCGAGGTGCGGGAGGCGGTCACCGAGTCCTTCGCCGCCGCGCTGCTCGACGGCGGGCCGGCCTGCCTGGTCCGGGCAGTGCAGCAGGTGTCCGGGTTGCGGATCGACCACTACCTGCAACTGGACGCGGCGCGGCTGCCGGAGCTGGTCGACGCGCTGGACGAGGTCGAGCTGTGCCTGCCCGCGCCGACGAGCGACGCCGCGCTCCCGCTGCCCGCCGGTGAGCAGGCGCTGACCGGTGGGCAGGCCGCCGGGTACCTCAGCCCGGGCCGGGACGGCGACGACGTCGCCGGCGATGCGGCGGCGCAGCGCCAGCAGCGGCTGCTCACCGCCACCCTGGACGCCGCGGCGGCCGGCAGCACGCTGGCCGACCCGATGACCCTGACCCGGTTCCTCACCCGCGCCTCCGACGCGCTGACCGTCGACGGCGGCACCACGCTGGGCGACGTGCGCTCCTTCGGTACGACCTTCGCCGACCTGGACGGCGCGGCGGTCGAGCGGGTGGGCCTGCCGGTCAGCCGGATCGGGTACGTGCCCGCGGGCAGCGACCAGGCGGTCGTCGTGGTCGACGCGCCCGCGACCCGGCAGCTGTTCGACGCGGTCATCGACACCGACCGGCTGCCGTCAGCCGAGGCGGGGGTCGGGGCCGCACCGGCCGAGGGCGGCGCGGTCGGGAGCGCTCCGGCGGACACCCCGCCGGCGGCGGTCCCGACCGACCCGGTGCCGGTGGGGACGACCGTCACCGTCGAACCGGCCGGGGTCGTCGTCGACGTGCTCGACGCCACCGGTGGTCAGCGGACGGCGGAGGCCGCCGACGGGCTGACCGCACAGGGCTTCCGGGTCGGTGCCCGCGCCGTCGAGCCGGGCGCGGTCGACCGGACCGTCGTCCGCTACGGCCCGGCGTCCCTGGAGCCGGCCCGCACGGTGGCCGCCGCCGTGCCCGGCGCGGTGCTGGTGGAGAGCGGGCAGGTCGGCGGGGCGGTGCAGCTGGTGGTCGGCCCCGACTTCGCCGGCGTCGCGCCGGTCGCCCTGGGCACCCCGGTGCCGACGTCGGCGGCCCCGGCGCCGATGCCCGCGGGCACCGCCGACTGCGGCTGACCGCCTCCCTCCGCGAGCGCACGCTGCGTCGGCGTCCACGCGCCACCGTCGTGCGCCGTTCGTCGGTCCCGGGCGGGTGGACCGACGGTTCGCGCACAACGGCGTGACCGGGGACCCCCGGACACGACTCCGCCCCCGGTGCGGCGCCGGTGAGGGCGCTGCGCCGGGGGCGGCGGCGGGGTCAGGCGGAGATCACCCGAAGCGGCCGGAGATGTAGTCCTCGGTCGCCTTCTGGTCGGGGTTGCTGAAGATCTTCTCGGTCGGGTTGTACTCGATGAGCCGCCCCGGCTGGCCCACGCCGTTGAGGTTGAAGAACCCGGTGGTCTCGCTGACCCGGGCGGCCTGCTGCATGTTGTGCGTGACGATGACGATGGTGAAGCGCTCCTTCAGCTCCATCATCAGGTCCTCGACGGCCAGGGTGGAGATCGGGTCCAGCGCCGAGCACGGCTCGTCCATCAGCAGCACCTCGGGCTCGATGGCGATCGCCCGGGCGATGCACAGCCGCTGCTGCTGGCCACCGGAGAGACCGGAGCCCGGCCGGGCCAGCCGGTCCTTGACCTCGGCCCAGAGATTGGCGCCCTTGAGCGAGCGCTCGACGAGGTCGTCCATGTCGGACTTCTTCATCTTCTTGCTGTTCAGACGCACCCCGGCGATCACGTTGTCGTAGATCGACATGGTCGGGAACGGGTTCGGCCGCTGGAAGACCATGCCGATCTGCCGGCGGACGTCGACCGGGTCGACGTCGCCGCCGTAGAGGTCCTGCCCCTCGATGACGACCTTGCCCTCGACGCGGGCGCCGGGGATCACCTCGTGCATGCGGTTGAGCGACCGCAGGAAGGTCGACTTGCCGCAGCCGGACGGCCCGATCAGCGCGGTGATGCTGCGCGGCTCGATGGAGAGGTTGACGCCCTCGACGGCCTTGAAGTTGCCGTAGTAGATGTCGAGGTCGGAGACGTCGATGCGCTTGGCCACAGGGGGATCCTCCGGATCGGGTCGGTCAGCGACCGGTCTTGGGGGCGAAGAAGCGGCTGATCAGGCGAGCGACGACGTTGAGGCCCATGACCAGCATGATGAGCAGGAGGGCTGCCGTCCAGGCCCTGTCGATCGCGAACTGCGGCGGCACGCCCGGCTGGGTGAGCTGGTAGTAGGCGTAGACCGGCAGCGTCGCCATGCGCCCGTCGAACGGGTTGAAGTTGGTCGCGTTGGTGATGCCGACCGTGATCAGCAGTGGTGCGGTCTCGCCGACCACCCGGGCGATGGCCAGGGTGATGCCGGTGCCGAGGCCGGCGATGGCGGTCGGGATGACCACCTTGAGGATCGTGCGCCACTTGGGCACGCCCAGGGCGTACGCGGCCTCGCGCAGCTCGTTCGGGACGAGCTTGAGCACCTCCTCGCACGAGCGGACGACCACCGGGATCATCAGCACCGACAGCGCGACGGCACCCATGATGCCCAGCCGGACGCCCGGACCGAAGATGAGCACGAAGAGGGCGTAGGCGAACAGACCGGCGACGATCGAGGGGATGCCGGTCATCACGTCGATGAAGAAGGTGATCGACTTCTTCAGCCGGCCGGTGCCGTACTCGACCAGGTAGATGGCGGTCATCAGGCCGATCGGCACCGAGATCAGCGTGGTGAGCAGCGTGATGATCAGGGTGCCCATGAGCGCGTGGTAGGCGCCGCCACCCTCACCGATGATGCCGACCAGCGAGGCGCCGAAGTACTCGGCGTCGAACCGCTCGGCGCCACGGCGGACGACCTCGTAGACCAGCGACACCAGCGGGACCAGGGCGATGGCGAAGGCGCTGGCCACCAGGCACGTCACCAGCCGGTCGGTCGCCTTGCGCCGGCCCTCGGTGGCCCGGGAGAACAGGTACACACCCAGCGTGCCCAGCACCACGGTGTAGATGACGAACAGCACGACGTTCCAGCTGGTCACCAGCCCGATCGCCAGGGCGAGGACGGCGGCCGCGCCGAAGATCGCCCAGGGGACCCACGGCGACTGCTTCTGGTGGCCGCTCAGGGAGGCCTGGGAGGGGGCTGCGGTGTCCGGTCCGGTGGTCGGCTGCTGGGTCGAGGTGCTCATCAGTTCGCTCCGGAGAAGTCGGCGCGGCGGTTGACGACCCACCGGGCGAGCATGTTGACCAGGAGGGTGATCACGAACAACGCCAGCCCGCTGGCGATCAGCGTGTTCACCGCGATGCCGGTGGACTCGGGGAACTGCAGCGCGATGTTCGCCGCGATGGTCTGCGGGTTGGCGCTGGAGATCAGCGCCCAGGTGATCCCCGCGGCGGAGCCGGAGAGGATGATCGCGACGGCCATCGTCTCGCCGAGGGCACGGCCCAGGCCGAGCATCGCCCCGCCGATGATGCCGGACTTGCCGTAGGGCATGACCGCCATCTTGATCATCTCCCAGCGGGTGGCGCCGAGGGCGAGGGCGGCCTCGGTGTGCAGCGTCGGCACCTGCCGGAACACCTCGCGGGAGATGGCGCTGATGATCGGCAGGATCATCACGGCCAGCACCAGGCCGATGGTCAGCATCGTGCGCCCGGTGGCCGAGGCCGGCCCGGCGAAGAACGGGAGGAAGCCGAGGTTCTCCTCGAGCCAGCGGTAGAACGGCACCAGCCGCGGGGCGAACCAGGTGATGCCCCAGAAGCCGTAGACGATGCTCGGCACGGCGGCCAGCAGGTCGACCACGTAGCCCAGGCCGGCGGCCAGTCGCCGCGGCGCGTAGAAGGTGATGAAGAGCGCGATGGCCACCGCCAGGGGCGTGGCCACCAGCAGCGCGATCGCCGAGGAGAGCAGGGTCCCGAAGATCAGCGGGCCGATGTAGGAGGCCAGGCCTGCGTCGCCGGGGATCTCCTCCGCCGGCGCGGTCAGGGCGGGGAAGGCCTCCGCGACGAGGAACACCGCCACCCCGGCGAGGATGACCAGGATCAGGATCCCGGCCCCCTTGGCGCTGCCGGCGAAGACGCGGTCGCCCGGCCGGCGCGTGGGCCGCTGCTCAGTGGGTGGTGCGCTGGTGGTCGTCACCGATCGCTCCGGAGTTCTCGTGCCGCACGGTCGTGGGGGGTGGTGCGCTCACGCGCCACGGCGGCCCGGGGTGTCCGAGTGGACACTCCGGGCCGCCGCACCGCGCTGTGGAACGGTATTCGATCAGCTGCCGGCCGTGATGGCGTCGACCGCGGTCTGCGCCTGCTCGCGCAGGTTGTCCGAGATCGGCGCGCTGCCGGCGGCCTCGGCCGCGGCCTGCTGGCCGTCCTCGCTGATCACGTAGCCCATGAAGTCCTTGACCAGGTCGGCCTTCTCCTGGTCGTCGTACTCGATGCAGCCGACGTGGTAGCTGATCAGCACGATCGGGTAGTTGCCCGACTCGGTGGTGTCGCGGGCGAGCTCGATGGCGAAGTCGTACTCCCCGCGACCCTCCAGCGTCTCCGAGTTCTCGACGACGGCGGCGGCGGCCTCGGCGGACGGCGCGACGAACTCCTCGCCGACCCCGATGCTGGCGACACCCAGGTCGCCGGCCTGGCTCAGGTCGGCGTAGCCGATGGTGCCGTCGCCGGCCCCGACCGCCTGGACGACGCCGGAGGTGCCCTGCGCGGCTTCGCCACCGGAGACCGGCCAGTCACCGCTGGCCTCGTGCGGCCACGCGTCGCCGGCCGCGGCGACCAGGTACTCGGTGAAGTTCTCCGTGGTGCCCGACTCGTCGGACCGGTTCACCGGGGTGATGGCCAGGTCGGGGAGCTCGGCGTCGGGGTTGTCCGCCGCGATCGCCGGGTCGTTCCAGTTGGTGATCTCCTGGTTGAAGATCCCGGCGACGACCTCGGGGGAGAGGTTGAGCTCGTCGACGCCCTCGAGGTTGTAGACGACCGCGATCGGCGAGATGTAGTTCGGCAGCTCGAAGACGCCGGAGGGGCCGCAGCGCTCCTCGGCCTGGGCGAGCTCCTCCTCGTCGAGGGGGGCGTCCGAACCGGCGAAGTCGGTGCCGCCGGCGAGGAACTGCTCGCGGCCACCACCGGAGCCGATCGGGTCGTAGTTGACGGTGACCCCGGGCTGCACGCTGTTGTAGCCCGCCCGCCAGCCCTGCATGGCGGCTTCCTGGCTGCTGGCGCCGGCGCCGACGAGGGTGCCGCTGAGCTGCTCGGCGGTGGAGTCGCTGCCGGAGCCGGTCGTCGCGGTCTCCTCGTTGGAGGCGCCACAGGCGGCGAGGGCGAGGGTGGCGGCGAGCCCCGCGGACAGGGCCGCAGCGCGCGTCGTCGTGCTGAGCTTCAACTCAGTGCCTTTCGCTGGTGTGCCCGGACGTCGAAGCCGGGCAGCGGGAACCGAACGACGAGGACGCTAAGCAGCCGAGGTGGACGGATCCGGGTGGCTCGGTGAACGACGGATGAACGCAAGCCGAGTCTTCGGCCACGACACGGCGGCCGCTGTCCGTCGAACGGGTGAACGAGCCCGTGGCGCGGTGGCCGTTATCGCTTCGTTACGGTAGTGCGTGGCGTGGCTCACTCTGTGGTGTGCTGACGCCGCGCGGCCGTCAGGCGCGGCCGGGCTCCCGCCGCCAGGCGACGTCGACCGCGTGCCGGATGAACCCGCTGCGCTCGTAGAGACGCACCGCCGCGCTGTTGTCCTCCTCCACGTACAGCAGCACGGTGCCCAGCCCCAGGCGCCGCAGGTGGGCCAGCCCCAGGTCGGTGAGCGCGCGGCCCAGCCGCATGCCCTGCGCGTCGGGGTCGATGCCCAGCACGTAGATCTCGCCCACCGGGTCGGGGCCGGCCTCCCCGGCGGGGTGGACCTTGGTCCAGTGCGAGCCGAGCAGCCGGCCGCCGTCGTCGGGGTCGCCGTCCCAGGCCAGGAAGAACCCGGCCGGGTCGAACCACGGCTCGGCCTCGCGCAGCGCGACGTCCTCGGCGGTCCAGCGGCCCTGCTCGGGGTGGGTGGCGAACGCCCGGGCGTTCACGCGCAGCCAGGCGGCCTCGTCGGTGCCCGGGCGGAAGGTGCGCACCGTGACGCCCGGCGGCAGTGCCGGCTGCGGGTCGGGGTCGACGTCGGCCAGCGGGCGGCGCATCTGCAGCAGCACCCGGGCGCGCTCGTAGCCGCGGGCCCCGGCGAGCTCGGCCGAACCGGGCCGCTCGCCGTGCGCCCACACCCGCAGCGGCCGGTCGCCGGTCAGCGTCTCCAGGTGGGCCAGCAGTGCGGTGCCGATGCCGCGTCTGCGGGCGGTGGGTGCGACCACCAGCTCAGCCTCGGCCTCCGGCTCGCCGGGGTCGGCCTCCAGCCGGGCGTAGCCGGCGAGGGAGCCGTCCGCCGCCCGGGCGACGACGTCCCGGCCACCGGCCGGCCCGCCGTGCTGCAGCCGCAGCTCGGTCTCCTCCGACACGGGGCGGACGCCGTCGGTGGTCAGCGCGGCCGCCAGCAGGGCCCGCACCTCGCCGACGGTCCCCGGGGGGAGCCGGTCGGTGTCGGTGACGGTCGGGTCGCCGGGGGCCGGCCCGGTCACGCCGCTCAGGAGACCGGCGAGCCGTTGTCGGCGGCGGCCAGCCCGGCGGCGGCGGTGGCGTCGGCGACCTGCTGGTCGAGCTTGTAGCCGACGTTGCGCACGGTGCCGATCAGCGCCTCGTGCTCGGTGCCGAGCTTGGCCCGCAGGCGGCGCACGTGGACGTCGACGGTGCGGGTGCCGCCGAAGTAGTCGTAGCCCCAGATCTCCTGGAGCAGCTGCGCGCGGGAGAAGACCCGGCCCGGGTGCTGGGCGAGGTACTTGAGGAGCTCGAACTCCTTGTAGGTCAGGTCGAGGGGGCGGCCGCGGAGCTTGGCGGAGTAGCTGTGCTCGTCGATGACGAGCTCGCCGGCCTTGGTCACCCCGCCGTCGCCGCCGTCGACCGGGGTCGCGGCCGCCAGGCGCCGGGCGGTGGCCCACTTCAGCCGCGCGTCGACCTCGGCGGGGCCGGCGGTGTCGAGCACCACGTCGTCGACGCCCCAGTCGGCCGACAGCGCGACCAGGCCGCCCTCGGAGAGGACGGCGACCAGGGAGGCCGCCACGCCCGTGGAGGCCAGCAGTGAGCAGAGCGTGCGGGCGGAGACCAGGTCGTGCCGGGCGTCGACCAGGACGACGTCGCCGGCGTCGCCGTCGAGCAGGCTGGACAGCTCCGGGGCGACGACGCGGACCTGGTGGGCGAGCAGTCCGAGGGCCGGCAGCACCTCGGTCGTCGCCTGCCGGGCCGAGGTCATGAGCACGAGTCGCATGGTGGTCTCCTCAGCGTGCTGCCAACTGGCGGGCCGTCGACGGCGTTGTCGAGGTGAGCAGGCAGGATAGCGGACGTGCGCCACTGGTCCACCCTTCCGAGCGACGGCGCGCTGCTGCGGGTTCGTGCGGAGGACGGCGTGCGGCTCCGCGGCTTCTCCGCGCCGGCCCTGCCGGGGGTTACCGCCGGACGGCCGACGTTCGTGCTGGCGCACGGGTTCGGCAACTCCGTCGACGCCGTGCCGTTCCGCCGGCTGGCGGGCTGGCTGCGCGCGTTCGGGGACGTGCGCGCCGTCGACTTCCGCGAGCACGGCCGCTCCGGTGGCGCCACGACGGTCGGCGGCGACCCCGAGGTGCGCGACATCGACGCCGCGGTGCGCGCGGCCCGGGAGGCCGTCGCCGGGCCGGTGGTCACCGTCGGGTTCTCGATGGGCGGGGGAGTGGCGCTCCGCCACGCCGCGCTGGGCGGGCACCGCCCGGACGCCGTGGTCAGCGTCAGCGCGGTCAGCCGCTGGTACGTCCGGGACACCGCGCCCATGCGGCGGTCGAAGGACCCCGCCGCCCCCCACCACTCGCAGGCTCGCGGCGGGTCCCTGCAGCGGGGCCGGGCGCACGTGTGCCACCCCGTGCAGGCGGCGCCGGTCCGGGTGGCTGCCGCGATCGCGCCGGTGCCCCTGCTGCTGGTGCACGGCGACCGGGACGAGTACTTCCCGCTGGAGCACTTCCGGAGCCTCGCGCAGGCGGCCGGCCCGGCGGCCACCGTCTGGGTGGAGCCGGGCATGGGGCACGCGGAGAACGGTGTGACCGCTCCGCTCGCCGCGCGGATCGGGCGCTGGGCGGTCGCGGTCGTCGCCGACACGTCGTCCCGGGGAGTCCGGCCGGGGGCGGCGACCTCTGGGACGATCGCCCGGTGACCTCCGCCGCGTCCGACACCCTGCCGCCGTCGCAGTCGTCGTCGGGCCGCCACCACCTGCCGGCCGCCGGGGGCGTGGTCGTGGCGACCGCGCTGCTGGCCGGGCTCCCGGCGCTGCTGGACTCCCCGGGCCGGGTCGTGGCCGTCGCGGTGCTGCAGGTGGCGCTGGTCGCCGGCTGGGTGGTGGCCACCGGCCTCCGTGGCGCGGCCGGGTCGCTGGTGCTCGGCGTGGCGGCCGCCGCGGGGGCCGACGTCGCACTGCTGCTGCCCGAGCGTCCCGAGCTGGACCCGCTGCTGGTGGTCCTCGGGGTGGGCTTCCTCGCCGCCGTCGTCCACCAGATGACCCGGCGCGCGCCACGGGAGTACCTGGTGGCCTCGCTGGCCGGGGTGGTGCTGCTGCTGTGCTCGGTGTGCGCCCTGGCGGTGCAGCTCGGCGTCGCCCGGATCGACGACGGCCCGCAGGCGGCCACCACCGCGGCGCTCGTGGTGGGGGCGGCGCTCGTGGTCGGCCACCTGGTCGACCTGCTGCTGCCCCGCCCGCAGCTGGCCACCGGGGTGCCCCGCGGGCTGGTCGGCCTGGTGCTGGCGGTGTTCGCCGGGGTCGCCGTCGCGCTGCTGGTCGACGGTGGGGAGCTGCTGGTCGACCACCTCTGGGCCGCGATCTACGGGGCGACGCTGGCCGGGGTGGCCACGCTGACCGCGGTGGGCGCCTCCTACGTGGTGGTCGAGCGCGCGGAGCCGAGCTGGGCGCTCCCGGTCGTGCAGGCCGTGCTGCCGTTCGCCGCCGCGGCGCCGTTCGCGTACGCGCTGACCCTCTACGCGGCGGGCTGAGCCGCCGTGCGGACCTTCGTGGTGCTCCTCCTCCTGCTGACCGGGCTGCTCGTCGTGGCCGACCGGGTGGGGGTGGCCGTCGCCGAGGACCGGGTGGCCGACCAGCTCGTCGAGCGCGGCGGGCTCTCCGGTGAACCGGAGGTCGACATCACCGGGTTCCCGTTCCTGACCCAGGCGGTCGCCGGCCGGTACGACGAGGTGCGCATCCAGCTCACCGCCGAGGAGCTCGGGCAGCCGGCCGGCACCTCGGCCGACGTGGTGCTGCGCGGCGTCGAGGTGCCGCTGTCGGACGTGCTCTCCGGCTCGGTGCAGGAGGTCCCGGTGGAGCGGGTCGACGGCACGGCGATGCTGTCCTACGAGCTGCTCAGCGAGCAGCTGGGCGGGGACACCACCCTCGCCCCCGCGGCCGACGGCCTGCAGATCACCCGGACGGTCGAGGTGCTCGGCGCTCAGGTCCCGCTGAGCGCCACCGGAACGCTCTCCCTGGACGGGCAGGTGCTGGTGGTCGACGTGGAGGAGGCCTCGGCCGCCGGCGTCGAGATCCCGGACTTCGTCGTAGACCGGGCCGCGGACCTGCTCGACTTCCGGTACTCCGTGCCGGAGCTGCCGTTCGGGCTGCAGCTCACCGACGTCGACGCGCGCGACGACGGCGTGCAGGTGCAGGTGGAGGCGACCGACACGGTGCTCCGCGGCTGATCCCGAGGCCGGAATGCCTCGGGCGGAGGCCGGTGTTGCCCCGGAGGTGACCGATCGCCAGGGGACCGATGCCGGCCGGACGCTCGCCGTCCTGGCGGAGCTCGGTGCGGTCCCGGCGGACGCCGACCTCACGGTGGTGCAGTTCTCCACCGCCTTCTGCGGGCCGTGCCGCGCCACCCGCGCCCGGCTGCAGCAGCTGGCGACCACCCGGCCGGGGCTGCGGAACCTGCACGTCGACGCCGAGAGCCACCTGGACGCCGTCCGCGCGCTGGACGTGCGGGTGACCCCGACGCTCCTCGCGCTGGACCGGTCGGGTGACGTGGTCGCGCGGCTGTCCGGGGCGCCCCGGCCGCAGCAGCTGACCGCCCTCGTGGACGCCCATGCCCCGCGCGTCGGGTGATCGGCTACCCTCGGCAGTCGTGGGCACCCTGCTGACCTCGCGACGCACAGTCGACCTGTGCCGCGTCGGCAGCTGCCTCTGTCCGGCCTGCTGAGGAAGTCCGTCCCCTCCGGCCTGTGCCGTCCCCTCCCGCCCGAGCCCGTGTGCCGGCGGCCGAGTGGTACCGGCCCGCGAACGCACCGCACGCACGCATGCACCGCAGATCGCGCACCATCCACCAATCCGATGGAGGAACCGCACCCATGAGCCGTAGCGACGTGCTCGTCACCGCCGACTGGGCCCAGGAGCACCTGGGTGACCCCGGCATCGTCTTCGTCGAGGTCGACGAGGACACCAGCGCCTACGACGGCGGCCACCTCGAGGGCGCTGTCAAGCTGGACTGGAAGACCGACCTGCAGGACCCGCTGCGCCGTGACTTCGTCGGCCGCGAGGCGTTCGAGGCGCTGCTCTCCTCGCGCGGCATCGGCAACGACGACACCGTGGTGCTGTACGGCGGCAACAACAACTGGTTCGCCGCCTACGCCTACTGGTACTTCAAGCTCTACGGGCACCGCGACGTGAAGCTGATCGACGGTGGCCGCAAGAAGTGGGAGCTCGACGGCCGCCCGCTGTCGAAGGACACCGTGGAGCGCCCGGCCACCACCTACCGCGCCAGCGAGCCCGACCTGTCGATCCGCGCCTTCCGCGACGAGGTCGTCGCCTCGATCGGCAGCAAGAACATCATCGACGTCCGCTCGCCCGACGAGTTCTCCGGCAAGATCCTCGCCCCTGCGCACCTGCCGCAGGAGCAGGCGCAGAAGGCTGGCCACGTGCCCACGGCGATGAACATCCCGTGGAGCAAGGCGGCCAACGAGGACGGCACGTTCAAGAGCGACGAGCAGCTGGCCGCGCTCTATGCCGAGCAGGGCTACGACGAGACCAAGCCGACCATCGCCTACTGCCGGATCGGCGAGCGCTCCAGCCACACCTGGTTCGTGCTCCGCGAGCTGCTCGGCAAGAACGACGTCAAGAACTACGACGGCAGCTGGGTCGAGTACGGCTCCCTGGTCGGCGTCCCGATCGAGAAGTGAGCTGACATGTGCGGAGCACCCAAGCAGGGCGGCGCCCTGGCCGGGATCGACCTGACCACCCAGACGGTGATCCAGGGCTCGGTCTGGCACGACGGCTCCCCGGTGGCCGGCGCCTACGTGCGCCTGCTCGACGCCACGGACGAGTTCACCGCCGAGGTGGTGACCAGCCCGGAGGGTGAGTTCCGGTTCTTCGCGGCGCCGGGCACCTGGACCCTGCGCACGCTGGCCCCGGTGGGCCGCGCGGAGCGCAAGGTCGACGCCGACGTGGGGCTGAACGAGACCACCCTCGCCATCGACTGAGGACCGACCCCGCTCGCGGGGCCTGGCAGCGCCCGTCCCGGCTCCGGCCGGGGCGGGCGCTGTCGTGTGTCCGGGGTGATCGACCCGCTGGGGGTCAGCCCTCCCGCAGGCCGATGAGCCCGGCGAGGTCGCGCATCGCGTCGTCGAAGAAGGTGTCGGGATCGGTGAGCGCGCCGGTGAAGTGGCCGAAGAGCTCGAAGCTGATCGTGCCGAAGACGCTGCTCCAGGTCAGCAGCCCGCGGGCCCGCACGGCGTCGTCCAGTGCCGGGTGCTCCCCGCCGAGCACCGGGGTGACCTCCGGGCTGATGGTGCCGGTGGACCGGCCGGTCGCCGCGGGCAGCAGCCCGGCGCGCGCAGCGTCGCCGAGGATGCCCCCCAGGACGGCGGCGACCCGGGTCGCGGCGCGGACCGTGTCCTGGGGCGCCCGGTAGCCCGGCACGGGTGAGCCGTACAGCAGGGCGTACTCGTGCGGGTGGTCCAGGGCCCAGCGGCGTACGGCCCGGCAGACCCCGAGCCACCGCGTCACCGGCGGTGCCGTCGGGTCGTCGGCCTCCTCGGCCGCCGCACCGAGGGAGTCGTAGCCCTCGATGATCAGCCGGGTCAGCAGCTCGTCGCGGCTGGCGCAGTAGCGGTAGACCGCCGACGACACCATGCCCAGCTCCCGGGCGATGGCCCGCAACGACAGGCCGGCCGCGCCGACGGTGGCCAGCTGGGCGCGGGCCAGCGCGGTGATCTCGTCGGTCAGCTCGGCGCGGGCGCGTTCGCGGGCGGTCGGGGGCACAGGCCGCATCGTGCCATTTCGAGAGCAATGCTCGCAAACGAGAGCGGCGCTCTTGACAGTGACGCCGGGCCGGAGCATGGTCCTGGCCAGCGAGAGCACCGCTCTCGCACGAGCTCCCCAGGAGGAGACATGGCGCGACACGTGGTGGTCGGCAAGGGTCCGGTCGGTTCCACGACGGCCCGGCTGCTGGCGGAGCAGGGGCACGAGGTGGTCGTCCTCTCGCGCAGCGGCGGCCCGGGCACCGACGCCGTCCGGCACGTCGCCGTCGACGCCGCCGACGCCGAGGCGCTGGTGCGCGCCGTCGGCCGGGCCGACGTGCTCTACAACGCGGTCAACCCCCCGAGCTACACCACCTGGACCCGCGACTGGCCGCCGATGGCCACCGCGCTGCTGACCGCGGCCGAGCGATCCGGCGCCGGCCTGGTGATCATGGGCAACCTGTACGGGTACGGCCGTCCATCGGGACCGATGAAGCCGGAGATGCCCCTGGCCGCCACGGACGTCAAGGGGCGGCTGCGGGCCCGGATGTGGGCCGACGCGCTCGCCGCGCAGCAGGCCGGCCGGCTGCGGGCCACCGAGGCCCGGGCATCGGACTTCGTCGGGCCCGGCGTCCCCGCCGCCCAGTCGCACCTGATCCGCCAGCTGGACACCCTGCGGCGCGGCCGGCGGGCGTGGGTGATCGGCGACCCGGACGTCCCACGCAGCTGGACCAACGTGCCCGACGCCGCGGCCACCCTGATCACGCTGGGCGCCGACGACCGGTCCTGGGGGCGCGCGTGGCACGTCCCCAGCTCCGCGCCGAGGTCCCAGCGGCAGGCGCTGAGCGACCTGGCCCGGGCGATGGGCGCCCCGCCGGCGAAGGTCACCGGTACCCCCTGGCCGGTGCTGCGCGCCGCGGGGCTCGCCGTCCCGCTGATGCGGGAGATCGCGGCGATCCGGCACCAGTGGGACCAGGAGTTCGTCCTGGACGCGACCGGGACGACGGACACCTTCGGGCTGACCGCGACGCCGTGGGACGACGTCGTCCGGGCGACCGTGCAGAGCTGGTCGGCGGCCCGGGACGGGGCCGCGGGCACCGGGGTCGGCGCGCGCGGATAGCGTGGGGCCATGGGTCTGTTCACCGCCTGGTTCCTGGTGGCGTGCACCGCGCTGACCGCCGTCGGTTGCGGGGCGTCCGCGTGGCGGCTGACGCGCCGCGCACGTCCGGAGCGTGCCCGATGACCGCCCCCACCCCGCCCGGCCTGCCCGAGCAGCCGGCCGGCGGGCCGACCGAGCTGCCGGTGCCCGACACCGTCGACGTCCGGGAGGGCCCGGAGGTCGCCCACGAGCTGCTCGCCCTGCTCCCGCTGCTGGGCGAGTGGCACGGCGAGGGGCAGGCCGCCGGGGCCGCCGGCGACCACCGCTTCGGCCAGTGGGTGCGCTTCGCCCACGACGGGCGGGGCTTCCTCTTCTACGAGTCGCGCACCTGGCGGATCGGCGACGACGGCGAGGTCGTCGGCGCCGACCAGCGGGAGACCGGCTTCTGGCGCCCCCGTGGCGAGGACGAGGTGGAGCTGCTCGTCGCCTCCCCGGCCGGTCTGGTCGAGATCTACGCCGGCACGGCGCGGACGACGACGAGCTGGGAGCTGGTCAGCGACGTGCTGGCCCGCACCCCCGACCACCCCGACACCAGCCGCGCGACCCGGTTGTACGGCATCGTCGACGGCGCGCTGATGTACGCCATCGACCGGGCGGCCGGCGACCAGCCGCTGCGGCCCACCATGTCCGCCCGCCTGGAGAGGATCCGCTGACCGTGACCGACGCCGCCCCCCGCACGCCGAGGCAGGTCGCCGACGCCTACGTCGAGGCGATCTCCGACCTCGACCCGCTGGTGGCCACCGGCCTGGGCACCCGGCCGGGAGACGACCGGCTGCCGGACACCAGCCCCGCCGGTGCGGAGGCGGAGGCGGCGCTGATCCGCCGCACGCTCACCGAGCTCGACCGGGTGCTCGCCGAGGACTCGGCGCTGGCCGAGGACCCGGTCGAGCGGCGGTGCGCGCGGCTGCTGCGCGAGCGGCTGACCGCCGCGCTGGACCTGCACGAGGCGGGTGAGCACCTGCGCTCGGTGTCCAACCTGTTCTCCCCGGTGCACGCCATCCGGCAGGTCTTCTCCCTCATGCCCACCCGGAGCACCGAGGACTGGGCCGTGCTGGGGCGGCGGCTGGCCCGGGTGCCGGAGGCCTACCGCGGCTACTGCGCGTCGCTGGCGGCCGGCGCGGCCCGCGGGCTGTTCGCCGCGCCGCGGCAGGTGCACACCGTCGTCGGCCAGCTCGACGAGTGGCTGACCGGCCCCTACTTCGCCGGCCTGGTCGCCGCGGGCCCGGACGAGCTGCGCGGTGAGCTGGACGCCGCGGCCCGGTCCGCCGACGCCGCCGTCGCCGAGGTCCGCGACTTCCTCCGCGACGAGTACGCCCCGCAGACCGAGGGGACGCCGGACGCCGTCGGCCGGGAGCGGTACGCCCGCTTCGCCCGGTCCTGGAACGGCAGCGACCTCGGCGCCGACCGACGCCTGGAGGACGCCTACGCCTGGGGCTGGGCCGAGCACCAGCGGATCCTCGCCGAGCAGCGCACCCTGGCCGAGCTGGTGCTGCCCGGCAGCACGCCGATGGAGGCGATGCGCTGGCTCAACGAGCACGGCGAGGCGGTCGAGGGCGTCGAGACCGTCCGGCAGCGGCTGCAGACCATGATGGACGAGGCGATGGACGCCCTGGACGGCGTGCACTTCGACATCGCCGAGCCGGTGCGCCGGGTCGAGGCGATGATCGCGCCACCCGGCAGCGCTGCCGCGCCGTACTACACCCGGCCCACGCAGGACTTCTCCCGCCCGGGCCGCACCTGGCTGCCGACCCTCGGGAAGGACCGCTTCCCGCTGTGGGACCTGGTCTCGACCTGGTACCACGAGGGGGTGCCGGGTCACCACCTGCAGCTGGCCCAGTGGGCCTACGTCTCCGGTGACCTGTCGACGTACCAGACGTCTTTGGGCATGGTCAGCGCGAACGCGGAGGGCTGGGCGCTCTACGCCGAGCGGCTGATGGACGAGCTGGGCTTCCTGACCGACACCGGCGCGCGGCTGGGCTACCTGGACGCGCAGCAGATGCGCGCCGTCCGCGTGGTCATCGACATCGGCATGCACCTGGAGCTGCCCGTCCCCGAGGACGCGGAGGGCGCGGTCGCCGCGCACCGCGGCCGGCCGTGGACGCCGGAGCTGGCCCGCGCCTTCTTCGGCGAGAACTGCGGACGCGACCCGGAGTTCCTGGACAGCGAGCTGGTGCGCTACCTCGGCATGCCCGGGCAGGCGATCAGCTACAAGCTGGGCGAGCGCGCCTGGCTCGAGGGCCGGGCGGCCGCCCAGCAGGCCCGTGGTGCCGACTTCGACCTGAAGGCCTGGCACATGGCCGCGCTGTCCCAGGGCAGCCTGGGCCTGGACGACCTCACCGCCGAACTCGCCCAGCTCTGACGAAGGACCCCGTCCTCCTGACCCCTCGCGAGCTCGGGGCGAGCCTCTGGACGGGGCCGTCAGTCGGGGGCGTCGGCGGGGACGGGGTTGACCTCGTCGGCGTCCCAGGTGGTGCGGTCGGTGGCGGCCGCCGGGGCGGTCTCCAGCTCCGCGAGGTCGAGCACCTCGGCGATGCAGGCCGCGCTGCCCCCGACGTAGGTGGTCACCAGGTCGATGTCGGTGGCCACGCACCAGGCCCGGTCGGCCGGCCACCACAGGTTGGCGCTCTGCTCGTAGGGCTCGGCGGCGAAGTTCTCCGCGGCCAGCGTGACCGGGCCGTTGACCAGCCAGTACTCGCGGTCGGGCAGGGTCAGGGTCGGGTGGTCGGTGAGCACCGCGCCACCCAGGGCGACGCCGAACCAGCAGACGTCGGGGGTGCGGGTGTAGCGGGTGAGCACCTCGACCAGGCGTTCGGCGACCGGCACCGGCAGGTGGCCGCGGGCGGGGGCGCCGTGCCACAGCGGCGCCTGGTCGTCGTTCTCGAAGTAGTCCATCGCCCCGGTGACCGAGCCCCACTGCATCAGCGGGTGGGCGGCGGTGCCGTTGGCGGCGGCGACGGAGGACCAGGGGACCTCGACGTCGTCGTCCCCGACGTAACGGACGGCGGGGTGGAAGACCCGGGCCAGCGCCGGGAAGCCGGCAGGCACCAGCTTGGCCACGGTCTCCGGGCGGGCGCTCCGGGCGGCCTCGGCAAGCCACTGGCCCGCGGTGGTGTCCAGCGCGACCGCGCGCCCGGCGAACTGCACGGCGTCGAGTCTCCCCAGGGAACGGACAACCCCCGGGCTGCTCCGCGGCGCTGGACCCGCCGGAGCGGGGAGCTGCACGCGGGCCGACTGGACAACGGTCGGCGGCCCGGGGGTCGGGTGACTGTCCGGTTCTCGCTCGCCGCCGTACGACGGACGGGCGGGATTGCCGTCGTTCAGTTCCTGCCGGTCTTCGGCAGTGCCTGAACGGGCGGCCCATCTGGACGGCGGCTAGCGGACAGCCACCTCACGAGTCCTGAACGTATGCAACTTTCGGACCACCTCCTCTCTCGTGTACCTGAGACGGTACGGCCGCTTCGGGAGGTCGGCAACGACATTTGTTCAGCTGTCGGCGGACGGGCCGGCGGTGCGCCCGGGCGGGGGTGCGCCCTCCCAGTCCGGGTCGTGGCGGGCCTTGTCGTCCACGGTGCGGATCTCCTGCCCGTCCTCGGTCTGGTAGACGTCGGGCACGCCGTCCTCGTTGATGTCCGCGGTCTCGATCGCGGCGATGCTGCGGTACCGGCGGTCCCGCGACTTGAGCAGGAGGGATGCCAGCACGGCCGCGGTCAGGGTGCCGACCAGGACGCCCACCTTCACGTGCTCGTCGCGCAGCGAGCCCTCGCCGTACGCCAGCGCGCCGATGAGCAGCGAGACGGTGAACCCGATCCCGGCCAGCATCGCCAGCCCGATGACGTCGGGCCAGCCGAGGGACTCGTCGAGCTCGGCACGGGTGAACCGGGACACCAGCCAGGTGGCGCCGGTGATGCCGATCGTCTTGCCGGCCACCAGGCCGACCACGATGCCGATGGCCACCGGGTCCGACAGCGACTCGACCAGGCCGGAGAGCCCGCCGATGGTGACGCCGGCGGCGAAGAAGGCGAACACCGGGACGGCGAACCCGGCGGAGATGGGGCGGATGCGGTGCTCGAAGTGCTCGGCCAGGCCCGGCCCGGCCTCCGGCCCACCGGCGGCCTGGCTGCGCACGACGGGCACGGTGAAGGCCAGCAGCACCCCGGCGACGGTGGCGTGCACCCCGGACTCGTGCACGAGCACCCAGGTGAGCACGGCGAGGGGGATGAGCAGCCACCAGGAGCGGATCCGCTTCTGCACCAGGAACCCGAAGACGGCCAGCGGGATCAGTGCGAGCAGCAGCGGCGTCATCGCCAGGCTGGAGGTGTAGAAGACCGCGATGACCGTGATGGCCAGCAGGTCGTCGACGACCGCGAGCGTCAGCAGGAAGGTGCGCAGCGCGGTCGGCAGGTGGGTGCTGATCACCGCGAGGACGGCGAGGGCGAAGGCGATGTCGGTGGCCGTCGGGATGGCCCAGCCGCGCAGCGCGCCGTCACCGGTGCCCAGGTTCACCAGCACGAACAACAGGGCGGGGACGACCATGCCGCCGACCGCCGCGGCGACCGGGAGGGCCGCCCGCCGGGGGTCGCGCAGGTCGCCGGCGACGAACTCGCGCTTGAGCTCCAGCCCGACCACGAAGAAGAAGATCGCCAGCAGCCCGTCGGCCGCCCAGGTGCCGAGGGTGAGGTCCAGGTGCAGCGACTCGGGGCCCACCCGGGTGTCGCGCAGCGACTCGTAGGCCGCCGCCCACGGCGAGTTCGCCCAGACCAGGGCGATCAGGGTGCCCACCAGCAGCAGGGCCCCGCCGATGGTCTCCTTGCGGAGGATCGCGGTGATCCGCGTGGCCTCCGGATAGGACCCCCGGCTGAACAGGCGGGTGGGTGTGCTCACGTGGCGGCTCCGTTGTGCGGGGTCAGGAAGGGACTTGCCGACCAGACTTCCCGGCGCACCTCCCGACCACACTACCGGGGACCGGGATCACCCCGGTCCCGCTCGCGACTCAGCCGGCGAGCAGCTCGCGCACCCGCGTGGTCAGGCCGGCGTCCCCGCGCTCGACGCCGTCGACCCGGACGACGGGCGCGGCGCCGCGGATCCCGGACAGCAGCCAGACCGCGTCGGCGGCGTGCAGGTCGGCGACCGTGCCGCTGGTGACCGCGGTGGGCCAGCCGTCGGCCGCCGCGGCGGCGAACAGCCGCGCCTGGGTCGTGCCGGACAGGATGCCGGTCTCCGCCGGCGGGGTGTGCAGCCGCCCGCCGGCGGCCCAGACGACGGTCGACGTCGGCCCCTCCAGCAGCTGCCCCTCGAGCGAGGTGAGGACGACGTCGTCGGCGCCTTGCCGGTGGGCCTCGCGCAGGGCGGCCATGTTCACCGCGTACGACAGCGTCTTCGCCCCGCCCAGCAGCCACGGGGAGGCGGCCCGGACGTCGGCGGCCAGGCCCAGGGTCAGGGTCACCACCGCCACCCCCTGCTCCCGCTGGCGCAGCGTCTCCGCCGGCACCGGGGCCAGCAGGGCGAGCAGCGTCGGCGGGCTGCCGTCGCCGAGCCCGCGGGTGAGGAACACCCGGCAGGCACCGTCGACGTCGGCCGGCCAGCCCGCGACGAGCGCGTCGACCACCGCGCGCACGGCTTCGTCGCCGGGGTGGGTGAGCTCCATCAGCGTCGCCGAGCGGCGCAGCCGTTCCAGGTGCCCGGCCAGCTGCGGCGTGGTGCCGCCGGTGACCAGCACGGACTCGAAGCAGCCGTCGCCGCGCCCCAGGCCCAGGTCCAGCGCGGTCACCACCGGCTGGGTGGGGTCGACCACCCTGGCCCCGCCGTCCTGCCAGACCGCCACACGCGCGCTCGTCACGGGTCCACCCTGCCGTACGGCGGTCCTAGGCTGGGCGGCGTGTCCGAGGAGCCGATCACCGCGCCGCTGGCCGAACAGCTGCGGGCCCGGGGGCTGCGGCTGACCACCCAGCGCCAGCGGGTGCTGGCCGCCGTCACCGCGCTCTCGCACGGCACGCCCGAGGACATCAGCTCCCGGCTGCGGGCCGAGGCCGGGCCGGACGGCGCCGCCCCGGACACCTCCACGGTCTACCGGACCCTCGAGCTGCTCGAGCAGCTCGGCCTGGTCTGGCACACCCACCTCGGCAAGGGCGCACCGATCTACCACGCGGGGCAGCAGCACCGGCACGTGCACGTGGTCTGCCAGACCTGCGGGGAGATCAACTCGGTCGACCCGACGGTGCTCGACCAGGCCGCGGAACGTCTGGGCGCCGAGTTGGGTTTCACGCTGGACGTGGGCCACGTGGCGCTGTCGGGCACCTGCCGGGCCTGCGCCCACACCATCCGGACGGAGCACTCATGACCACCCCCTCCCCGTTGCTGTCCCGGCCGGGCGCCGTCGCGCTCGCCCTGCCCGACGGCAGCCTCGGCACGGTCGCCGCGCACTACGGCGAGCCGCTGCCCGAGCAGCGCCGCCTGGCCGAGGGCGCCGGGCTGGTCGACCGCAGCGACCGCGACGTGCTCACCGTGAGCGGGGTCGACCGGCTGTCCTGGCTGCACGACCTCACCTCGCAGCACCTGCGCGAACTGGCCGACGGAACCGGCACCGAGGCGTTGTTCCTCAGCCCGAACGGGCACGTCGAGCACCACGTCGTCCTCGCCGAGCTGGCCGGCACCACCTGGGCCGACGCCGAGCCCGGCGCGGGCCCCGCGCTGGCCGGGTGGCTGCAGAAGATGCGGTTCATGCTCCGCGTGGAGCCGGCGCTGGTCACCGACGCCTGGGCGCTGCTGGGCCTGGTCGGCCCGCGCGCCGACGAGGTGCTGACCGCGGCCGGCTGGCCCGTCCCGGCGGGGGAGCACGCCGTCGTCGCGCTGCCCACAGGTGGCTGGGCCCGCCGCTCGCCCGCGATCGGCGACGGGAGCGCGGCGGTCGTCGACCTGCTCGTGCCGCGCGCCGAGGTGGGCGCCCGCGCCGACGAGCTGTTCGCCGCCGGCGCGGTGTCCGCCGGGCTCGACGCGTTCGAGGCGCTGCGCGTGGAGGCCCGCCGGCCGCGGGCCGGCGTCGACAGCGACCACCGCAGCATCCCCAACGAACTGCCCTGGCTGCGCACCGCCGTGCACCTGGAGAAGGGCTGCTACCGCGGGCAGGAGACGGTCGCCCGGGTGCACAACCTCGGCCGCCCGCCACGCCGGCTGGTGCTGCTGCACCTGGACGGGATGAGCGAGACGGTTCCCGCCCCCGGCACGCCGGTCACCTCCGGCAGCCGCGAGGTCGGCCGGGTGGGCACCGTGGTGCGCCACCACGAGCTCGGCGTGATCGGCCTCGCGCTGGTCAAGCAGTCGGTGGCCCCCGACGCCGTGCTGCACGTCGGCGAGGCCGTCGCCGCGATCGACCCCGACGACGGGCCGCAGGACGTCGACGCCGCCGTGGCGGCGGCCCGTGACCGGGTGAAGGCCGTGCGGTCTGCGACGATGCGGGGGTGAGCACTGCCGGCGGCGTCGAGGGGACTCTCATCACCCTCGCCCCCACCGGGGCCGAGTCGGCGAAGGCCGACGTCCCGGCGCTGCCGGTCACCGTGGCGGAGGTCGTGTCGACCGCCCGGGACTGCCAGGCGCTGGGCGCCGCGGTCCTGCACCTGCACGTCCGGGACGTCGACACCCGCCCCACGCTCGACCTGCCCCGGGTGCGCGAGGTGGTCACCGCGGTGCGGGAGGCCACCGACCTGGTGGTCCAGCTGTCCACCGGTGGTGCGGTGACCGACCCGGCCGAGGCGCGGCTCGCCGTCCTGGACGCCGGGCCGGACGCCGCCTCGCTGTCGTTGGGCACGGTGAACTTCGGCCGGGACGTCTTCTACAACCCGTGGGACCTGATCGTCGAGCTGCACACGCAGATGCAGCAGCGCGGCATCGTGCCCGAGTACGAGGTGTTCGACCTGGGCCAGCTGGCCACCCTGGCCCGCTTGCTCGACCGGCACGGCCTGCCGCACGGTGGGCACGTGCACGTCGACCTGGTGATGGGCGTCCCGGGTGGCATGCCCGGGACGACGGCCGCGCTGGCCGCCTGCCTGCCCGCGCTCCCACCCGGTGCGACGTTCGCCGCCACCGGGGTGGGGCGCACCTCGCTGCCGGTGATGCTCGCCGCGCTCTCGGCCGGTGGCCACCTGCGCGTCGGCATGGAGGACACCCTCAGCTACGCGCCGGGCGAGCCGGTGCGCGACAACGCCCAGCTGGTGGCGCGTGCGGCCGGGCTCGCCCGGATCGCCCAGCGTCCGCCGCTGTCCCCGGCCCGGGCCCGGCAGCTGCTGGGCCTGGCCCCCGACGACGCTGTCACCCCTCAACCCGTCCAGCACACCCCTGCGGAGGCATCCCCGTGACCAGCCAGACCGCCGCCGGCGGCGCCGCCGTCGACGCGCTCCTCGACCCGTCCTTCCTCGACGGGGTGGAGCAGCTGCCGATGAGCGAGGTCCGGGCGCTGCGCCAGCAGGCCGAGCAGGCCGAGGTCAACCTCTCCTACACGCGCCGGCTGCTGCAGGGCCGGCTGGACATCGTCCGCCGGGAGCTGCAGCGCCGTGCCGAGCACGACGGCCGCTCGCTGGTCGACCTGCTGCCGGAGATCCTGGCCGAGAAGGGCCGCGGCCCCGCGCACGGCCTGGGCCGCCACCAGACGGTGCAGCCGACCGCGCCCGAGCAGCACGAGCACTGGGTGAACGCACTGGCCCCCGGGGTCGACCTCTCCGACGTCCCGGCGATGCCCGACGACCAGCTCGAGCGCGCGGCGCGGGCGCTGGGCGAGGGTGAGCGCACCCTGTCCGAGCGCCGGCGGGGGGTGCAGCAGGTGATGGACGCCCTCGCCGGGGAGCTGGGCCGTCGGTACCGGGACGGCCTGGCCGACGTCGCCCAGCTGCTTGCCGACGAGTCGCGGCACCGCTCCTGATGAAGGACCACCCTGCCCCCCACCACTCGCAGGCTCGCGGCGGGGCCCTGCAGGGCGGCCGTTCCAGCACGTCACCCTGGCCGGATTCCCCGGTGCTGGTGGAGGTGTGGCGCTCGGGCTTCCTGGAGTCGGTGCACCGCGGTGCGCTGGTCGTGCTGGACGCCGCGGGGGCCCCGCTGCTCGAGGTCGGCGACGTCCGCCGTCCGGTGCTGCCCCGCTCGGCGAACAAGCCGGTGCAGGCGACCGCGCTGCTGGAGGCCGGCTGGCGTCCCCGGGACGACCGGGAGCTGGCGCTCGGCGCGGCCTCGCACAACGGTGAGGACGGGCACCGCGAGCTGGCCGCCCAGCTGCTGGCCGTGGCCGGCCTGGGCCCCGACGACCTGGGCTGCCCGCCGGCGCTGCCGCAGCACGAGGCCACCCGGGCGCAGTGGCTGGTGGCCGGGCAGGCGCCCGACCGGCTGGCGATGAACTGCTCGGGCAAGCACGCGGCGATGCTGTCGGCCTGCCGGGCCGCGGGCTGGCCGACCGAGGGCTACCTGGACCGGGAGCACCCGCTGCAGCGGGCGATCGAGGCGCGGCTGGGCGAGGCGTCCGGCGAGCCGGTCAGCGCCGTCGTCGTGGACGGCTGCGGCGCACCGCAGCACGCCCTGTCGCTGACCGGGCTGGCCCGCGGGGTGCTGTCGCTGGTCCAGGCCGATCCGGGCACGCCGGACCGGCTGGTCGCCGACGCGATGCGCGCCCACCCCTGGCTGGTGGCCGGCACCGGACGGGACGACACCGAGCTCATGCAGGGCGTGCCCGGGCTCCTGGTCAAGGGTGGTGCCGACGGCGTGCACGTCGCCGCACTGCCCGGCGCGGGCGCCGTGGCCCTCAAGCTGGACGACGGCGGCGACCGCGGGCGGCTGCCCGCGCTGACCGCGGGCCTGCTGCGGCTGGGGCTGCCGGCCGAGGCGCTGTCCCGCTGGCTGCTGACGCCGGTGAGTGGCGGAGAGGGCGTGGTCGGCGAGGTCCGGGCGGCGCCCTCGCTCGACTGACCGGGTGCGTCGCGAGACGGCGGCGGTGCTAGCGGCCCGCTTGCAATAGCTAGCACTGCTGGCTACCGTGGAGCCGTGCCTCGCCCCACGGAGTTCGTCCGCGACCAGGTGAGCGCTGTCCGGGGCACGGTGGCCTCGGCCGCGGCGGAGGCCGGTCACGTGCCGGCCAGCGTGGGCACCCACGTGGGCGAGTTCATCCGCACCCAGCGCAGCGCCGCCCAGGTGTCGCTGCGCGAGCTGGCCCGCGCCGCCGGGGTGAGCAACCCCTACCTGTCCCAGGTCGAGCGCGGCCTGCGCAAGCCGTCGGCGGAGATCCTGTCCCAGATCGCCCGCGGCCTGAAGATCTCCGCCGAGACCCTGTACGAGCAGGCCGGCATCCTCGACCGCCGGTCGGGCACCGTCGGCACGGTCGCGGCGATCCGCGCCGACCCGGCGCTCTCCGAACGGCACCGGGCCGTGCTCCTGGAGCTGTACGAGACCTACGCCCGGGAGCACGCCCGCGAGCAGGCGGGCGCCGCGCCCGCGCCCGCGCCCCAGCCGCCCCCGCCCGCACCCCAGTCCCCCACCCAGTCATCCCAGGAGGAGACGGCATGAGCCGCACCGACACCCTGAAGCACTACGGCGAGACCCTCGTCGACACCGGCCGTACCGGCCTGCTGGCCGCCCTCGGCGCCGGCGATGTCGCCGTCGACCGGGCCCGCACCGTCGTCGGCCAGTTCCGCTCGCGTGCCGAGGCGCTGCCCGGCGAGGCCCAGGTCCAGGCCGACCTGGCCGGCAAGGAGGCCCGCACCCACGCCGAGGTGGCGCGCACCCGTGCCGCCCACGCCGCCGCCGAGGCCCGCGTCCGCGCCGGCCAGGCCCGCGAGCAGGCCGCCGCGGCGGCGCAGCAGGCCCGGGTCGCCGCCGCCCAGGCCCGCACCGCGGCGGTCGACGCCGCCGCCACCGTGCGGCCGGAGACGGTCATCGGCACGGTCACCGGGCTGGTCGGCACCGCCCGCACCCAGGCGCTGACCACGATCGGCGAGCTCGCCGACCGGGGCGCGACGCTGGTCGGCCCGACGTTCCAGCGGTTCGCCGGGCGGGCCGAGCAGGCCGTCGACACGGTCGAGGGCGCCGTCGCCGACGCCGCCGGGACCGCGCAGGAGACGGTCGACGCCGCGTCGAACGAGGCCACCTCGATCGCGCAGAAGACCGCCGCCCGCGCCGACGACGCGCTCGACACCGTCGCCGACGAGACCGCGGAGGCCGCCGCGGCCACCAAGCGGCGGGTCCGGGACAGCGCCGAGAAGCCGGCGAGGAAGGCCGCTGCCCAGAAGACCACCGCCCGCAAGGCCCCGGCGAAGAACGCGGGCGCCGAGGACACCACCCCGGTGCCCGACCCGCTCGCCGTCCCGGCCAAGAGCGACGACAGCGAGTGACCCCGCTCCGCTGGTGACGCCGCCCCGCTGGGGGCTCCACGCCGCCCCGGTGGCCCGCGATCGACGCGGGGCACCGGGGCGGCGTCGTCCCACCCGGTCGGGGCAGGAGGCCGTCGGCACGCGGGTCCAGCCCCGACAGGTGCGGCCGGAACGCCTATCCTCTGCGGCATGGGCTTCGACGGGTTCGTCTACGAGCTGGTCCGTCTGGGCACGCTGGCGCTCGGGCTGTGGGCGTTCATCGACGCGGTGATCCGCCCGGCGGCGGCCTTCGTGGCCGCGGGCAAGCTCACCAAGCCCGGCTGGATGGCGATCAGCGGTCTGTCCGCGCTGGTGCTGTGGTGGATGGGGCCGCTCAACCTGCTGGGGCTGCCGGCGGTGATCGCGGCCGTCGTCTACCTGGTCGACGTGCGCCCCGCGGTGCGCGGGCTCCGCCGGGGCGGCACCGACACCAGCTGGTGAGCCGGCGGGTCAGTACCCGCGGCGGTCGGAGGGCATGAGGACCCACAGCGCCAGGTAGGCGATGAACTGCGGGCCGGGCAGCACGCAGGAGACGACGAACGCCAGGCGCAGGCCGTTGCGGGACAGGCCGAACCGCCGGGCCAGGCCGGCGCACACGCCGGCGATCACCTTGTGCTGGGAGTCACGGGTCAGTCGGCGCGATGCAGGAGCGGTCATGGACCGACCCTAGGGGCCCCGGGGTGACCTGCGCAGCCCTGAGCGACTCCCGGCAGCGCTCAGCCGAAGACGCCGGCCGGTGGTTGCGGGGACGGCTGCGCCTCGGCGTCGGTGACCGGCGCCAGCTGCCCGGTGAAGGTGCGCAGCAGGTCGCCCTCGACCAGCCGGGCGGGCATCGGGTCGGACATGCACCGGCGGGTCAGCTCGGCGACCGGCAGCTCGGCGGCGGAGGCGACGGCGACCAGGTTGCCGAACCGGCGGCCCTTGAACGTGCTCGGCTCGGCGACCAGGGCCAGGTGGTCGAACACGGCGGCCAGGGTCGCGGCCTCGGCGCGGGCGAACCGCAACGGCGGGCCGTCGGAGACGTTCCAGGCCGTCGTCCCGCCCGGGCGCAGCACCCGGGCGACGTCGGTGGCGAACTCCAGCGTGGTCAGGTGCGCCGGGGTGCGGGCGCCGGCGAAGACGTCCACCAGCACCAGGTCGGCGCTGGCGTCGGGCAGCGCGGCCAGCCCGGCCCGCGCGTCGATCGCCCGCACCCGGACCCGCGCGCCCCGGGGCAGCGGCAGCCGCGACCGCACCAGGTCGGTGAGCCGCTCGTCGAGCTCCATCACCCGCTGCGCGGAGCCGGGACGGGTCGTGGCCACGTACCGGGCCAGGGTCAGCGCCCCGCCGCCGAGGTGGACGACGTCCAGCGGCTCGCCGGCCGGGGCGACCAGGTCGACGACGTGCCCCATCCGGCGGACGTACTCGAACTCCAGGTGGGTCGGGTCGCCGAGGTCGACGTGCGACTGCGGGATGCCGTCCAGGTGCAGCTCCCACGCGCCGTCCCGGTCGGCGTCGGCCAGCAGCTCCGCCGTCCCGCCGCCGACCTCCACCGGCCCGGGCAGGGCGGTGAGGGCGGGGCGGGCGTCCCGGGAGCGTCCCCGCCGGCTCACGAGGGAGCGACCGCGGACCAGCGGACGGTGACCTCGCCGTGCTTCCACCGGCGGGTCGGGGCGACCAGCGGCCAGCCCTGCTCGGCCAGCGTCTCGACCGCGGCGGCCCAGCGCTGCCGGGGGCCGAACGTCGACAGCCCGGCGGCCGAGGCCCAGGCGGCATCGAACGCGGTCAGGAACGCGTGCACCGGCTGGCCGGGCACGTTGTGGTGGATCAGCGCCTTGGGCAGCCGCTCGGCCAGGTCCGACGGGCGCTCCAGGTCCGACACCCGGGCGGCCAGGGTCAGGGTGAGGGGCCCGTCCTCGTCCAGCGCCACCCAGGCCGCCCGCCGTCCCCACTCGTCGCAGGTGCCCTCGACGAGCAGCCCGCCGGGGGCCAGCGCGCCGCGCATGGTGTCCCAGGCGCGGGCCGCGGACTCCTCGTCGTACTGGCGCAGCACGTTGAACGCCCGCACCAGCACCGGCTGCAGGCCGGCCAGCTCGAACCCGCCCAGCCGGAAGTCGACCCGCGGCGGGTCGCGGTGCTCGGCGACCGCGGCCACCCGGTCGGGGTCGATCTCCAGGCCGACCACCTCCAGCCCGGCCACCTCCGGGGCCAGCCGCTCGGCCAGCTCCAGCGTGGTCACCGCCGAGGCGCCGTAGCCCAGGTCGACGACGAGCGGGCGGGC
Source organism: Modestobacter sp. SYSU DS0904 (assembly GCF_054051115.1). Lineage (NCBI taxonomy): Bacteria > Bacillati > Actinomycetota > Actinomycetes > Geodermatophilales > Geodermatophilaceae > Modestobacter > Modestobacter sp. SYSU DS0904. The sequence goes on from NZ_JBJHAQ010000007.1 coordinate 76,366, forward strand.
GGCGTCCCGCAGCCGCGCCACCTGGGTGGCGACCAGCCAGCGGTCGACCCGGCGCAGCCGGTTGGCGTTGGTGGTGCCGCGGGTGGGCAGGCCGAGCGCCCGCGCACGACCGGCGGCCAGCCGGGGCGCCTTGCGGACCGGGGGCAGCGACGCACGCTGGGTGTGGTCGCTCACGGTGGACCAGGTTAGCCGCGGGGCGCACTACGGTGGTCGGGTGCAGGTTCGCCGCGACGCCCGCTTCGCGGAGCTGACCACGCTGGGGGTCGGTGGCCCGATCGACCGGCTGGTCGAGGTCACCACGCGCAAGGAGCTGGTCGCCGCCGTCCGGGACGCCGACGATGCCGGCCGCCCGCTGCTGGTGCTCGGCGGGGGCTCCAACCTGATCGGCCCGGACGCCGGCTGGTCCGGCGACGTGGTGCTGGTCCGCACCCGCGGCGTGACCCGCCGCGACGCCGGTGAGCTGGTGCGGCTCGAGGTCGAGGCCGGTGAGCCCTGGGACGACCTGGTCGCGGCCACCGTGGCGCAGGAGCTGGCCGGGCTGGAGGCGCTCTCGGGGATCCCTGGCTCGACCGGCGCGACCCCGGTGCAGAACGTCGGCGCGTACGGCCAGGAGGTCGCCGCGCTGATCACCGCCGTGCACACCTGGGACCGCGCCGCCCGCGCCGAGCGGGTGTTCACCCCCGAGGAGTGCGGCTTCGCCTACCGGGACAGCCGGTTCAAGTCCCAGCCCGGGGCGTACGTCGTGCTCGCGGTGACCTTCGCGCTGCGGCCCTCGCCGCGGTCGGGGGCGGTGAGCTACGCGGAGCTCGCGCGGACCCTCGGCGTCGAGCTGGGCGAGACCGCCCCGCTGGCCGCCGTGCGCGACGCGGTGCTCGGTCTGCGCCGCGGCAAGGGCATGGTCTGGGACCCGGCGGACCCGGACACCCGCAGCGCCGGGTCGTTCTTCACCAACCCGATCGTGCCGGTGGCCGCCGCGGTGCCCGGCTGCCCGAGCTGGCCGGCCGGGATCGGCGCCGACGGCGCGGAGCAGGTCAAGCTGTCCGCCGCGTGGCTGGTGCAGTCGGCCGGGTTCGGCAAGGGCACCCGGGACGGTCGGGTCGGCACGTCGCCGCGGCACAGCCTGGCGCTGACCACCGAGCCCGGCGCCACCTCCGGGGAGCTGATGGCGTTCGCCGGGCAGGTGGTCGATGCGGTGCGCGACCGCTTCGGCGTGACCCTGGTGCCCGAGCCGGTGCGTCCGTGAGCGTGCGACCGGACGAGGCCCGCAAGCTCGGAGGGCTCTACGAGACGCTGCGGGCGCCCGCCGTCCCCGCCGGGGGCGGGGCGGCGGCGATGGCCGCCTGGATGGCGCGGGTCGAGGCCGACGGCGCGCTGGCCGGGCTCATCTCCCGGCTGCTGAACGGCGGCGACCTGCTCCGCACCGACGTCGAGGCCGCGCAGGCGCTGACCGCCTCGGCCGGCACCTCCGCCGAGCCCGCCCAGGTCGCCGGCGCCTACGACCTGCTGCTCACCCACGCCGCCTGACCACCGGGCCCGGGCAGGGCGCGACCTCCGGGAGATCAGTCCCCTGGCTCATGCCTCCAGGGCGGTGAGCCGGCCGGCGGGGCGGGTCACGAACAGCGCGTGGGTCTGCGCCGTCCAGGTCGCGCCGCGGGCCGGCGCCTCGGCGGCCCACCGGCCGGCCCGCGCCAGCCAGCCGCCGTTCGCGAGGTCGGCGGCCACCGCCTCGGCGTCGGCGGCGGGTACCGCCCACAGCCGCAGCGCCAGCTGCCCGCCGGGCGTCCAGCGCACCTCGACCACCAGCGGCTCGCCCACCGCGGCGGGCTCGGGGACGGCGAACGTGCAGCCGGCCACCCGTGCCCCGGCCGCGGTCAGCGCGTCGGCCACCTGCTCCCGATCGACCGGCCACGCCCAGCCGGCGGGCAGCCGGTCCCGCCCGAAGGCGCCCCAGGGTGCGGTCACTCCTGGTCGCGGGCGACCTTGTGCTGGGCGGCCTGGGCCCGCGGCCGGACGACGAGCAGGTCGACGTTCACGTGGTGCGGGCGGGTGATCGCCCAGGCGATCACGTCGGCGACGTCCTCGGCGACCAGCGGTTCGCGCACGCCCCGGTAGACGGCGTCGGCCTTCTCCTGCGAACGGGTGCGGTTCAGCGAGAACTCCTCCGTCTTCACCATCCCGGGGGCGATCTCCACCACCCGCACCGGGTCGTACACCAGCTCCAGGCGGAGCGTCTCGGCCAGCGTGTGCACCCCGTGCTTGGCCGCGGTGTAGCTGCCGCCGCCCTCGTAGCTGACCAGGCCGGCGGTCGAGCCGACGAACACCAGGTCCCCGGCGCCCGACGCCTTCAGCGCCGGCAGCAGCGCCTTGGTCACCCGCACCGGGCCCAGCACGTTGACGTCGTAGGTGCGCTCCCAGGAGTCCAGGTCGGCCTCGGCCACCGGGGCGGCGTCGAACGCGCCCCCGGCGTTGTTCACCAGCACGTCGACCCGGTCCAGGCCGGCGGCCAGCGCCGCGACCGAGGCGGGGTCGGTGACGTCGAGCTCCACCGCCCGGCCGCCGATCCGCTCCGCGAGGGCGGTGAGCCGGTCCAGCCGGCGCGCGGCCAGCACGACGTCGAAGCCCTCGGCGGCCAGCCGTCGGGCGGTCGCGGCGCCGATCCCGCTGGAGGCACCGGTGACGACGGCGACCCGGCCCGAGCCGGGGAAGGGCACTCGTGCGGGGGAGGGGGCAACGGGGCTGGACATGTGCCCATCCTGGCCTTGTTGCACACTGAACCACCGACAGGGTGTCCGCCTCGGGCGCCGTGGACGCCCGAGCGGAGGTGGCACCGTGGCTGGTCGCCGGCCCGGTCGCCCCGGCGTGCTCTGGCGCAACTCCACGGCAGCCGCCACCACGGCCCCCAACACCACCGTGCCCGTGCTCCCGCGCCGGGTGGCGACCCTCTCGGTGCACACCAGCCCGCTGGAGCAGCCCGGCGCAGGCGACGCCGGGGGCATGAACGTCTACGTGGTCGAGGTGTCCCGCCGGCTGGCCGAGCGCGGCATCGCCGTCGACGTCTTCACCCGCGCCACCTCCAGCGACCAGCCGCCGGTGGTCGAGATGAGCCCGGGCGTCACCGTGCGGCACGTCAGCGCCGGCCCGTTCGAGGGGCTGGGCAAGAACGAGCTCCCCGCCCAGATGTGCGCCTTCACCGCCGCCGTGCTGCGCGAGGAGGCCCAGCACGAGCCCGGGCACTTCGACGTCGTCCACTCCCACTACTGGCTCTCCGGGCAGGTCGGCTGGCTGGCGCGCGACCGCTGGGGCGTGCCGCTGGTGCACTCCGCGCACACCCTGGCCAAGGTGAAGAACGCCGCCCTCGCCGAGGGCGACGAGCCCGAGCCGCGGGCCCGGGTGATCGGCGAGGAGCAGGTGGTCGCCGAGGCCGACCGGCTGATCGCGAACACCGCCGAGGAGGCGCGCGAGCTGGTCGACTTCTACGGGGCCGATCCGCGCCGCACCCTGGTCGTGCCGCCCGGCGTCGACCTGCGGACCTTCCGGCCCGGCTCCCGCCGCAGCGCCCGGGAGCGGATCGGCGTGCCGGACGACGCCGTCGTGCTGCTGTTCGTCGGCCGGATCCAGCCGCTGAAGGCGCCGGACATGCTCCTGCACGCCGCCGCCCGGATGCTCGCCGCCGACCCGGCGCTGCGTGCCCGGCTGCAGGTGCTGGTCGTCGGCGCGCCCAGCGGGTCGGGGCTGGCCGAGCCGCGGCGGCTGCAGGAGCTGGCCGTGCGCCTCGGCGTCACCGACGTCGTCCGGTTCCTGCCGCCGCAGCCGCCGGCGCGGCTGGCCGAGCACTACCGCGCCGCCGACGTCGCCGTCGTACCCAGCCACAACGAGTCCTTCGGCCTGGTCGCGCTGGAGGCGCAGGCCTGCGGCACGCCGGTGGTGGCCGCCCGGGTGGGGGGCCTGCCGACCGCGGTCGACGACGGCGTCTCCGGCCTGCTGGTCACCGGCCGTGACCCGGAGCACTACGCCGCCGCGATCACCCGGGTGCTCGAGCGCCGGGAACTGCTGGCCGCCGGCGCCCGGCGGCACGCCGCCGCGTTCAGCTGGGACCGCACCGTCGACTCCCTCGTCGACGGCTACGCCGCGGCGATGGTGGAGATGAGCCGGCGGTCGGTGCCGCTGGCCCGGCTGCGTGGCGCGGACGCCGTGCGGCTGCTGTCCGGGGGCACGGCGGGCCGATGAGCCGGCGCAGCGTCGCGGAGCTCGACGGCGTCGTCGAGGAGGCCCTGCGCGCCGCGGAGCTGGAGTACGAGCACCCGGGCACGGGCCGTTTCGTGGTGACCCTGCCCGGGGTGAAGAAGCTGCGCACCCTGGTCGGGCTCACCATCGGCGCGCACGGCTTCCGGGTCGAGGCGTTCGTCTGCCGCCAGCCCGACGAGAACCGCGAGCAGCTGTGGGCCTGGCTGCTGCAGCACAACGCCCGGATGTACGGGGTCGCGTACTCCATCGACAGCGTCGGCGACGTGTACCTGACCGGCACGCTCGGGCACGACGCGGTGACCCCCGAGGAGATCGACCGGATCCTCGGGTCGGTGCTCACCTACGCCGACGACCACTTCAACACGATGCTGGAGATCGGCTTCGGCAGCTCGATCCGCCGGGAGTGGGAGTGGCGGGTCAAGCGCGGGGAGTCGCTGCGGAACCTGGAGGCGTTCGCCGCCTTCGCCGACCCGACCCGTCGGCCGCCCGGGTGACGCCGCCCGCCCCGAGCCCCACCACGACGGCGACCCCGCTGCCGGCCGGCTACGAGCGACGGTGGTGGGTGCTGGCCACCATGGTCGTCTGCCTGCTGATGGTGATCACGGGCAACACCATCCTCAACGTCGCGCTGCCCACGCTGCAGCGCGAGCTGGACGCCACCCAGGGCGAGCTGCAGTGGGCGATCGACTCCTACATCCTCGTCTTCGCCGGGCTGCTGTTCAGCTGGGGCGTGCTCGGTGACCGGTACGGCCGGCGCAAGGTGCTGCTGGCCGGGCTGACGATCTTCGCCATCGGCTCGGTGTTCGCCGCGTTCAGCGACTCCGCGCTGCAGCTGATCGGCTGGCGGGCGCTGATGGGCGTGGGCGGTGCCGCGGTCCAGCCGGCGACGCTCGCCGTGATCACCAACGTCTTCCCGGCCGGCGAGCGGGGCCGGGCGATCGGGCTGTGGGCCGGCGCGTCCGGCCTCGCGGTCGCCGCCGGGCCGCTGGCCGGCGGGCTGGTGCTCGAGCACTACTGGTGGGGTGCGGTGTTCCTGCTCGGCGTCCCGGTCGCGGCGCTGGGCATCGTGGGCATCCTGCTCGTCGTCCCGGAGTCCAGGGACCCCTCGCCCGGCCGGCTGGACGTGCCGGGCGTGCTGCTGTCGATCGTGGCGCTGGTGGGTGTGGTCTACGGGATCATCCGCGGCGGCAGCGACGGTTGGAGCGCGCCGCAGACCTGGGCGCCGCTGGGAGGTGGGGTGCTGCTGCTGGCGTTCTTCGTCTGGTGGCAGGGGCGCACCAGCCACCCGGCGCTGGACGTGACGCTGTTCCGCAACCCGGCCTTCTCCGCCGCCGCCGGTGCGCTCACGCTGAACTTCTTCGCGCTGCAGGGCGCGACGTTCTACCTCGTCTACTACCTGCAGGGCGTCCGCGGGTACTCGCCGCTGGAGAGCGGGGCCAGCCTGGTGCCGGTCGCGCTGGGCATCGCGCTGATGGCCCCGCGCAGCTCGGTGCTCGCCGAGCGGTTCGGCGCGAAGGCGGTCTGCGCCTCCGGCTTCGGCCTCATCGCGCTCTCCTTCGCCGGCATCCAGCTGCTGGACGCCGACGCGCCGCTCTGGCTGGTGCTCACCGTGCTGGCCTTCCAGGGCATCGGGATGGGCTCGGTGCTGGCGCCGGCCACCGAGTCGATCATGTCCGTGGTCCCGCGGGAGAAGGCCGGCGCGGGCGCGGCGGTCAACAACGCGGTGCGCCAGGTCGGCGGCGCGCTGGGGGTGGCGATCCTCGGCACGGTGCTGGCCGGCGCCTACGCGAGCCGGCTCGGCGACGACGTCGACGCGCTGCCACCCGCCACCCGGGAGCAGGCCAGCGAGTCGATCATCGGGACGCTGGCCGCCGTCGAGCGCGCCCGGGCCGCCGGGGGAGAAGCCGCGGCCGGCGTGGAGGCCGTCGTCGAACCGGCCCGGGAGGCCTTCGTCGGCGCGATGCACCTGACCGCCGTCGGCACCGCCGGTTGCGCGGTCGTCGCCGCGGTGGTCGTGCTGGTGTGGCTGCCCGGCCGGCGACTGCCCGCCTGACGTCCCCCTCGCGCGGCCGGGTGTCACCCGGCCGGGCCCCTGTGTGCGCCCCGGTGCGCACCCTGCGTCGACGAGTGGCCCTGCCCACCCCCGGTCAGGTGACCCCTGGGAGTACCGCGTGACACACGTTGACCACGGAGCGTGTCGACAGCCAGGGTCAGGGGGCCGCGGATCCCCGCGTTCCGACCGTGCCGACCACCGGAGTCCCCGTGCCCGACGCCCCTCCCGCCCGACGTGACGCCTTCGCCCCGCTGCTGGACAGCCCCCGGGCGGAGACGATGCGGCGGCACACCCGCGAGGGGCGGGCGACGCACTCGGTGCCCACCGGCGGGGCGCCGCTGCCGGTCACCGTGTTCGACGACGGCCGCTCCCGGATCAACCTGGGCACCAACAACTACCTGGGCCTGGCCGGTGACCCGCAGGTGATCGAGGCCGCGGTCGAGGCGCTGCGCCGCTACGGCACCAGCGCCGCCGGCAGCCGTGTGCTCAACGGCACCACGCGCCTGCACCTCACGCTGGAGGAGGAGCTGGCCGGCCTCTACGGCACCGAGGACGCCGTCCTCACCTCCGCCGGGGTGAACGCCAACACGGCGGTGCTGGCCAGCGCCGGTGCCCCTGGCGACGTCCTGCTGGTCGACGCCCACGCGCACGCCAGCCTGCACGCCGCGGCGGCCGCCAGCCGGGCCACCGTGCAGCGCTTCACCCACAACTCCGTGGCGTCCCTGGAGCGGCGGCTGGGGCGGCTGGCGCCCGACGCCGGTGCTGTGGTCGTCGTGGACGGCATCTACTCGATGAGCGGCGAGGCAGCGCCGCTGGCCGCGATCGCCGGGATGTGCCGGCGGTTCGGTGCCCGGCTGGTCGTCGACGAGGCGCACGGCCTGGGCGTGCTGGGGGAGCACGGCCGCGGGGCGGCGGAGGCCGCCGGGGTGCTCGACCGCGTCGACGCGGTCACCGTCGCGTTCAGCAAGTCGCTGGCCAGCGTCGGCGGTGCGGTGCTGACCTCGCGCGCCGTCGCCGACGGCATCCGGGCCACCGCCCTGCCCTACGTCTTCAGCGCCGCCGGCGACCCGGCCGCGGTCGCGGCCGCGCTGGCCGCGCTCCGGGTGCTGCGCCGCGAGCCCGAGCGGATGGTGCGGCTGCGGGACAACGGGGCGCTGCTGCGGCGGGTGCTCACCGAGCACGGCGCCGCGCCGCTGCCCGGCTCGGGCGCGGTGATCGCCGTCCCCACCGGCGACGACGAGCCCACCCGTGCGGCCTGGGCCGCCGCCCACGACGCCGGGGTGTACACCAACGCCGTCGGCTGGCCCGCCGTCCCGCGCGGCCAGGGCGTGCTGCGCCTGGCGGTCATGGCCACCCACACCCCCGAGCAGCTGCAGCTGGCCGGTGAGCTGGTCGCCGACGCCGTCCGCCGCACCCGCACCGCCGAGCCCGCCGACGCGGTGGCCGGACCGGCGGTGGCCGGACCGGCGCTGGCCGGATCGGCGATGGCGTGATCAGGCGGTGCCCGGCCACCAGAAGGTGGTCGCGGTGCGCGGCCGGTCGTCGGTGAACCGGCGCATCGCCGCGGCCACCTCCGGCTCGCGCGCCACCGGCAGGCACAGCCGCCGGCGGGTGAAGGCCAGCACCACGTCGTCGGGGGCGTCCCGCCACGGATCGGCCCGCGACCACGTCACCTGCTCGGCGCCCACGCCCAGTTCCGCGAGCACCTCGCCGAAGAGCGGAGCCGCCGGGCCGGCGGGCCGCTCCTGGCCGTGGAAGTGCCGCCACAGCCCGCCCAGCGAGGTCCACGGGTGGACGTCGGTCAGCTCGACCACCACCCGGCGGCGGGCGTGCGCGGTCAGCTCGGCCACGAACGCGGCGACGTCGGGCACGTTGTAGACCACGTTCGCGCACACCACGACGTCGGCCGGCGGGACCCGCTCCGCGACGTCCGGCCACCGCCCCACCCAGGTGCGCACCGTCGTCGCGGGGGAGCCGAGCGCCGCCGCGGTGAACCGGGCCAGCAGGGTCGCGGACTCGTCGACGCCGAGCAGCTCCGGTGCACCGGCCGGCACGCTGGCCGCCCCACCACCGCAGCCGACGTCCAGCACGCTGCCCGGGCCCACCTCCCGGACCGCGGCGAGGGTGGCCGCCGCACCGCGGTCGGCGCCGAACAGGCCCGGTGGGAAGCCGTAGGGGGACTCCGGGGCGGCCGCCAGCAGCTCCGGGTCGATCGCCCACGCCGCCAGTTCCGCCGCCCACCGCTCGGTCGCACGCACGGGCCCATCCTCCCCCGCGGGGCTAGCGTGGGCCGCGATGGTGGACCAGACGCCGGCGCCGGCACGGCAGGGCCGGGCGCTGATCGGGCTGGTCGCCGCCTCCGCGCTGGCCTACCCGCTGCTGCTGTCCGCCGTCGAGCTGCTGGTCGTGCAGCTGATCGCGCCGGACGCCGGGAAGCTGGCGCTGTGGGGCGCCGTCGCGGTCGCCTGCAGCGTGGGCATGGTCGTCGCGGTCCGCTGGGGCGCCGGGCGGCGGCTGCGGAGCCCGTGGCTGCTGGTCGGGCTGGTGCCGCCCGCGCTGTTCGAGCTGTGGGTGTGCTGGCCACTGCTCACGCGCTGAGCCCGGGTCGGGCAGGATGGCGGCGTGACTGAGACCGCGAGCCCCGCTGCGACCCTGGTCCTGCTCCGCCACGGCGAGAGCGAGTGGAACAAGGCCAACCTGTTCACCGGCTGGGTGGACGTCCCGCTGTCGGAGAAGGGCCGCGCCGAAGCGGCCCGTGGCGGCCAGCTGATGGCCGAGCAGGGCGTGCTGCCCGACGTCTGCCACACCTCCGTGCTCAAGCGGGCGATCGCCACCTCCGAGCTGGCGCTGGCCGCCGCCGACCGGCAGTGGATCCCGGTGAAGCGGTCCTGGCGGCTCAACGAGCGGCACTACGGCGCCCTGCAGGGCAAGGACAAGGCCGCCACCCTCGCCGAGTACGGCGAGGAGCAGTTCATGACCTGGCGCCGCTCCTACGACACCCCGCCGCCGCCGATCGAGCCCGGCAGCGAGTTCAGCCAGGACGGCGACCCGCGCTACGCGATGCTGCCGCCGGAGGTGCGCCCGGCGACCGAGTGCCTGGCCGATGTCGTCGTCCGGATGCTGCCCTACTGGTACGACGCGGTCGTGCCGGACCTGCGGGCGGGCCTGACCGTGCTGGTCGCCGCGCACGGCAACAGCCTGCGGGCGCTGGTGAAGCACCTGGACGACATGGGCGACGAGGAGGTCGTCGGGCTGAACATCCCGACCGGCGTCCCGCTGCGCTACGACCTCGACGCCGACCTGCGCCCGCTGCAGAAGGGCGGCCAGTACCTCGACCCCGCCGCCGCTGCCGCCGCGATCGAGGCGGTCAAGAACCAGGGCAAGAAGTAGCCGACACGGAGGGGCCCGGGCGCGAGGTGCGCCCGGGCCCCTCCGTGGCCGTGCTGGGTGTGGCTGTGCCCGGGTTCAGCGGGGGTCGGTGACCGCCAGCGTCGGCTTCTCGCCGGTGACCAGGTAGACCACCCGGCGGGCGACGCTGACCGCGTGGTCGGCGAACCGCTCGTAGTAGCGGCCCAGCAGCGTGACGTCGATGGCGGACTCCATGCCGTGGCCCCACGTCGGCGCCAGCAGCTCGCGGAACAGCTGCTTGTGCAGCTGGTCCATCTGGTCGTCCTCGGCCTCGAGCTCGATGGCCGCCTCGACGTCCCGCTTGGCGATGACCGTCCCCGCCTTGGCCACCAGGCTCTCCGCGATGTGCCCGGCCTCCAGGAAGACCGGCCGCACCTCCTGCGGCACCGCGTGCTCCGGGAAGCGCATCCGCGCCACCTTCGCGATGTGCTCGGCCAGGTCGCCCATCCGCTCCAGGTCACCGACGATCCGCATCGCGGTCGTGATGGTGCGCAGGTCGGTGGCGACCGGCTGCTGCCGGGCGAGCAGGGTGAAGCAGCGCTCCTCGATGCTCTCGCGCACCGAGTCGATCCGCTCGTCGCCGGCGATCACCAGGTCGGCGAGGGCGACGTCGGCGTCGAGCAGGGCGGTGGTCGCGGTGCTCATCGCGGACCCCACCGAGTTGGCCATCTCCACCAGGCAGGCGTTGATGTCGTCCAGTTCCTCGCGGTAGCTCTCCCGCAGCACGCTTCCTCCGTCCAGTCGCCGCGCCAGGGCCGGGCCCGGGTGGCTCGGCCGCTCGGCGCGTGGCGTCCCCGCCCACGGTCCGGACGCCCGGTGCCGGGCGTCGAACGCGTGTACCCACGAGCGTAGAGACGCTGCCACGCGGTCCAGGAGGCCGCCAGGTGAACGGGCGGGCACGGCGCGATGAACTGTCGCGCCCGGACGGGTGATGCTCTCCGCAGCAGACCGCACAGTGGCCCCTGCTGTCTAGCATCAGCAGCGTGGAACCGCTGGTCGCCCTGGTGGCGGGCCTTGCGACCGGCCTGCTGCTGGCGCTCACCGTGGTCCGCGCCCGACATCGTCCCGTCGACGAGGGAGGCGCGGCGACCTCGCGCGGCCAGATCGACCCGCGCGCCGACCAGGAGGCCGCGCTCGCCCGCCGCCTCGTCGACCTGATGGACCCCGCCGTCGTCGTGGTCGGGCCCGACGACGCGGTGCTGCTGGCCAACCCCTCGGCGCGGGCGCTGGGCATCGTCCGCGGCAGCCGGCTGCTGGTGCCCGGGCTGCTGGAGGTGGCCCGTGAGGCGCAGGCCGCCGGCACCCGGCGGGCCGACGTCGCACTCCCCGGTGACCTGGTCGGCGCCGGTCCCCGCACCGTGGGCGTGCACGGCATCCGGCTGGGCAGCGCGCCGCACCGCGGTGCCGGACCGGTCGCACTCGTGCTCCAGGACGTCACCGAGGCCCGCCGGGTCGAGGCCGTCCGGCGGGACTTCGTCGCCAACGTGGGCCACGAGCTGAAGACCCCGGTGGGCGCGCTCGCGCTGCTGGCCGAAGCGGTCCAGGGCGCTGCCGACGACCCCGAGACCGTGCAGCGCTTCGCCGCCCGGATGAGCCACGAGGCCGACCGGCTGGCCCGGCTGGTGCGCGAGCTCATCGACCTGTCGCGCCTGCAGGGCGCCGAGCCGATGCCCGAACTGGCGCCGGTGGCGGTCGCCACCGTCGTGGCCGAGGCCGTCGACCGCACCCGCGCCGCCGCCGCGGCCAAGGACATCCAGCTCGCCGTCGCCGCCCAGCCCGGGCTGGTGGTGCGCGGGGTGGAGGCGCAGCTGGCCACCGCGATCACCAACCTGCTGGCCAACGCCGTCGCCTACAGCCCCGCGGACACCACGATCGCCGTCGGCGCCCGGGCCCGCTCCGGGTTCGCCGAGATCGCCGTCACCGACTCCGGGATCGGCATCCCCCGCTCGGACCGCTCCCGGGTCTTCGAGCGCTTCTACCGGGTCGACCAGTCCCGGGCCAGCGCCACCGGTGGCACCGGACTCGGCCTGGCCATCGTCAAGCACGTCGCCAGCAACCACGGGGGCTCGGTCACCGTCTGGAGCGAGGAGGGTCTGGGGTCGACGTTCACCCTCCGCATCCCCCTCGCCGCCGGGGGAGACCAGCCCGTGGACGACGGCGCACCCGAGCGGCCGCCCGTGCCGCCGCTCCACCCGGCCCGCCCCCTCGACGTCGACGACGTCACGGTCGGGTCCCACGACGACGGCCCCGCTGGGGCTGCGAAGAGAGGACGGTCATGACCCGAGTGCTCGTGGTGGAGGACGAGGAGTCCTTCAGCGACGCGCTGTCCTACATGCTCCGGCGGGAGGGCTACGACACGGTCGTGGCCGCCACCGGCACGGACGCGCTCGCCGAGTTCGACCGGGCCGGGGCCGACATCGTGCTGCTCGACCTCATGCTGCCCGGGCTCTCCGGCACCGAGGTCTGCCGCTCGCTGCGGGCCAGGAGTTCGGTGCCGATCATCATGCTCACCGCCAAGGACGCCGAGATCGACAAGGTCGTCGGGCTGGAGCTGGGCGCCGACGACTACGTCACCAAGCCCTACTCGGCGCGCGAACTGGTCGCCCGGATCCGGGCCGTGCTGCGTCGCGGCACGGACGCCGAGCCGGTGGCCGACAACGCGCTCGAGGCCGGCCCGGTGCGGCTGGACGTCGAGCGGCACGTCGTCGCCGTCGACGGCCAGCCCGTGGCGCTGCCGCTGAAGGAGTTCGACCTGCTCGAGCTGCTGCTGCGCAACGCCGGTCGGGTGCTCACCCGCGGCCAGCTCATCGACCGGGTCTGGGGCGCGGACTACGTCGGGGACACCAAGACCCTCGACGTCCACGTCAAGCGGCTGCGCGCCAAGCTCGAACCGGACCCCGCCAACCCCAAGTACCTGGTGACGGTGCGTGGGCTGGGCTACAAGTTCGAGGCATAGCAGGACTGTCGGCCTGCCGGCCTCCCACCGCGGCCAGGTGCCGGGGTGCGGTGCGTTGAGCTGCTGACCGTCCGGCCGGAGGTGGACCCTGCGGGCCCACCGTCCGGCCGGACCGCCTGCGGCGGGCCCGTCGTCCCCAGGTGAGGACCCTCCGGGCCCGTCACCCGGGGCGACACTGCCTTCGGCAGGACGGCAGGAGAGCTCCTGCCCGAGGCGGCCGGGCTCCTACTGGCCGCGGCCGGTCTCGTCCTGGAGCTCGTCGATCTTCTTCGACGCGTCGGCCTTGTTGATGTCGTCGGGGACGTCCTCCCCGGCCTCGCGCGCGAGGGTGTGCAGATAGCTCTTCTGCGCGCCGGTGGCCGGCTCGTCGCCGGTCACCCAGTCCGACGGGTCCTTCTCCGTGCTGCGCGGGCTGTCGGGCCCGGTCTCCGCTTCGCTCATGTGTTCGAAGCTACGCGGGGCTGGGCACCCGCGCAGCTCGAGCCGTGGCCGTGCTGGCCGACGCCGGTGGCGGGGTCTGTCGCCACACGGGTCGCCGGCGTGCGCGCCGCCTCCCACCGGCGGCCGGTCCGGTAGACGTGCTCGGCGCCGCAGGGGCAGGCGACGGTCATCGCGATGTGGGACGGGTGGTTGACGACCGACCGGACGCGCCGGTCCGCCACCAGCTCGGTGGTCCGGGTGACGGGGCAGGTGATCAGGAACATGTCCGCAGCCTCCGCCGCCGGCGTCCACCGGACGAGTGGCAGACGTGACCGGGACCGCACGTTTCCTGCCATGCTGTCGGGGTGAACCCGACCGGACGTCCGCTGGTGGTGAGCGTCGTCGTCGCCGACGGCGTCGTGGGCAGCTTCGGGCTGGGGGTGACGTCGGAGGTCTTCGGCTACGACCGCACCGCGATGGGCCTGCCGCGGTTCGACTTCGCCCTGGTCACCGAGGTCCCCGGGGAGGTCCGCAGCGACACCGGCGTCCGGCTGCTGGTCGACCACGGGCTGGCGCGGCTGGCGGTCTCCGACATCGTGCTGGTCACCGCCTGGGAGCGGTTGGACCGCGAGCCCTCGGCCGCGCTGATCACGGCGATCCGCACTGCGCACGCCCGGGGCGCGATCGTGGTCAGCCAGTGCACCGGTGCCTTCGTCGTCGCCTCCGCCGGACTGCTGGACGGCTGCCGGGCCACCACGCACTGGCGCCACGCCGGCGAGCTGGCCGCCCGCTTCCCCGCCGTGACCGTCGACCCCACCGTCCTCTACGTCGACTGCGGGCGGCTGATCACCGGTGCCGGTACCGCCGCCGGCGTCGACACCCTGCTGCACCTGGTCCGCCGGGAGTGGGGCCCCGCGGCGGCGAATGCGCTGGCCCGGGACATGGTGGTGCCCCCGCACCGCGACGGTGGCCAGGCCCAGTTCATCGACGAGCCGGTGGCCCGGTGCGAGGACGACCTGCTCGGCGTCGTGCTGGAGTGGGCCCGGACCCACCTGGCCGAGGAGATCACCGTCGAGCTGCTGGCCCGCCGGGCGCTGATGAGCCCGCGCAGCTTCGCCCGCCGGTTCAAGGCCACCACCGGGACGACGCCGCACGCCTGGCTGCTCGCCCAGCGGCTGGCCGCGGCGGAGTCACTGCTGGAGGGCAGCGACGCACCCGTCGAGGAGATCGCCCGGCTGGTCGGCTTCGGCACCGCGGCCGGTCTGCGGGAGCAGTTCGGCCGCCGCCGCGGGGTATCCCCGCGGGCCTACCGGCAGACCTTCCGGGCCGTCCGCGCCGGCACCGCCGCGACCGGGCCGGTCTCAGCCGGGCCGGCGCCGGTGCAGCTCGACGGGCACCGGCCGGGGGCTGGCCGGGTGCGGGGCGACGAGACCGGCGTCCAGGCGGGCCTCGGTCAGCCGGCGTAGCTCGGCGTAGGCGGCCTCGCCCAGCAGCGCCGTCAGCTCCGGGCCGTAGGTCTCCACCAGCGGCTGGGCGGCCACGTGGGCGGTGGGGGAGCCGGTGCACCACCAGTGCAGGTCGTGGCCGCCGGGCCCCCAGCCGCGGCGGTCGAACTCGCCGATGGTCGAGACCAGCACCCGGGTGTCGTCGGGGCGGTCCACCCACTCCTGCTCCCGGCGGACGGGCAGCTGCCAGCACACGTCGGGCTTGGTCTCCAGCGGGTGCCGGCCCTGCCGCAGCGCCATCGCGTGCAGGGCACAGCCCGCGCCCCCGGGGTGCCCGGGCCGGTTGAGGAAGACGCAGGCGCCGTCGACGACCCGGGTGCGCAGCGCCTCCTCGGCGGTCTCCCCGGGCTCGGGCTCGGTCAGCGTGTCCGGCTCGGTCCACTCCTCCCGGGCCGGCGCGTTCCCGGGATGGCGCTGCCAGTCCAGCGGGGTGAGGTCGGCCACCGAGGCGGCGACCCGTTCCAGGTCGTCGGTGTCGGTGAGGAACGCCCCGTGGTTGCAGCACCCGTCCTCGGCGCGGCCGGCCACGACGCCGGCGCAGCCGCGGCCGAAGACGCAGGTCCACGCGCTGGTCAGCCAGGTGAGGTCGGCCCGCACCAGGTGCTCGGGATCGGCCGGGTCGAAGAACTCCACCCACTCGCGGGCGAAGTCCAGCTCCACCTCGGGCGGAGGGGTGTCGGAGGTGCTCGGGTCCACCGGCGCAGCGTAGGCGGCGGGCGACCCGGCAGACTGCGCTGCATGCGACTGGGTGTGCTCGACGTCGGCTCCAACACCGTGCACCTGCTGGTGGTGGACGCGCATCGGGGCGCGCACCCGACCCCGATGCACGACGACCGCTGGCTGCTGCGCCTGGCCGAGCACGTGGGCCCGGACGGCAAGCTCTCCAAGGCGGGGGAGAAGGCCCTGCTCACCGCGGTGCAGAAGGCCAAGCGGCAGGCCGCCGACCGGCGCTGCGACGAGCTGCTGGCCTTCGTCACCTCCGCGATCCGTGACGCCGACAACGGTGCCGCCGTGCTCCGCCGGGTGCGCGAGCAGACCGGCGTGGACCTGCAGGTGCTCACCGGGGAGGACGAGGCCCGGCTGACGTTCCTCGCCGCCCGGCGGTGGTTCGGCTGGAGCGCCGGCCGGCTGCTCGTGCTCGACATCGGCGGCGGCTCGCTGGAGCTGGCCAGCGGCATCGACGAGGACCCCGACGTCGCCCTCTCGGTGCCGCTGGGCGCCGGGCGGATGACCCGCAACTTCCTCCCCGAGGCCGAGACCGGGGGGCGCCCGGACCTCACCGCACTGGCCCGGCTGGAGGAGCACGCCGCAGAGGTGCTGGCCCCGGCCGGCCGCAAGCTGCGCGCAGCCGGTGAACCCGACCTGGTGGCGGCCACCTCGAAGACCTTCCGCACCCTGGCCCGGCTCGCCGGCGCCGCGCCCTACGCCGCCGGCCTGCGGGTGCCGCGCGAGCTGACCACGACCGGCCTGGGGCAGGTCCTCGGGTTCGTCTCCCGCATCGAGGCCGGTGCGCTGGCCGAGTTGCAGGGGGTCTCGGTGCAGCGCGCGCACCAGGTCCCGGCCGGCGCCGTCGTGGCGCAGGCCGCGATGCAGGCCGTGGACGTACCGTTCGTGCGGATCTGTCCGTGGGCGCTGCGCGAAGGGATCATCCTCCGGCGCCTGGACTCGCTGGAAGGAGCGTGATGGGGCAGCCGTCCGGGGAGTACAGCGTCCGCTCGCTGGCCGAGATCCTGCGTGAGCACGGCCTGGAGAGCGAGCACGGCACGCGGCCCGGTCGTCGACGCAAGGGGCCCGACGAGCCACCCACCGGCCGCTCGGCGCCCGTGGGCGCTGACGGCCGTCCGGCTGCCGTCGAGCCGCGGCCGGCACCGGCCGGGCGGGGGGCGCAGTCGCCTCGGCCCGGCACGTCCGGACGTCCGGTCGCGCCGGCGCCCGGGGTCCGGCCCGCCGCTGCGCGCGCATCCGGTCCGGCCGCGCCGTCCCCCGCCGCCGTCCGCGCGCCCGCTCCCCGGGGCGGGTCCCCGCGCCAGGCCGACCCGGCCCGCAGCGGGCCACCGGCACGGTCCGCCCCCGCGCCCGCGGCGTCCCCCGCCTGGACCCCGGCCCAGGACCGGTCGCGGGGCAGCGGCCTGGGCGACCTGGCCTCCCCCGGACCGGTCGCCGGCCGGACGGAGTCCACCGCGGCCCCGGCGCGGCGGCACACCGATGCACCCGACCGGGCAGCCCCGGAGCCGACCCCGGCTCCTGCGGCGCCGGCGCCGGCCACGGCGGCCCCGACCCCGTCGCCGGCCACCGGGAGCGTGCCGCGCGGACCGTCGACGGCGGCCATCCCGGCGCTGCAGACGTCCGCCTCGCGGGCCACCGGCGAGCGGCGCTCGGGTGCGCACCGCACCGGGCCGCAGCCCGCGGTGCCGGGCGAGGGGGACGCCGAGCCGGTGAGCGGCCCGCAGGGTGCGCTGGCCTGGGTGCGGTTCGTCGGTGAGCTGGTGGTGGCCCTGGCGGTCGGGATCGGGCTGTACTTCGCCTTCACGCTGCTGTGGGAGCTGATGCCCTACGCCGCCCTGGTCGCCGCACCGCTGGTGGTGACCGGACTGGTGGCGGGGGCCGCCGCGTGGCGGCAACGGCAGGGCCAGGGCCCGCTCCCGGTCCGGCTGCTGGCCGGGCTCCTGCTGGCCGGCACGGTCCTGGTGATCGCCCCGGCCGCCGGGCTGCTTGCGGGCTCCTGACCCGGCCGCCCGGCGGCCGGGCCGGCACCCGCCGGGCTCAGGCGCGGGCGAACTGCTCGACGAGCGTCCTGCTGAAGGCGTCGAGGTCGTCGGGCTTGCGGCTGGTGGTCAGGTTGCCGTCGACGACGACCTCCTCGTCCACCCACTCCGCGCCGGCGTTGCGCAGGTCGGTCTGCAGCGAGGGCCAGGAGGTCATCCGCCGGCCCCGGACGACGTCGGCCTCGGCGAGGACCCACGGTGCGTGGCAGATCGCGGCGACCGGCTTGCCGGCGTCGAAGAACGCCTTGGTGAAGGCGACCGCGCCGGCGTCGGCGCGGACGAAGTCGCCGTTGATGACCCCGCCGGGCAGGACCAGGGCGTCGAAGTCGCCGGGGTCGGCCTGGGACGCGACCGCGTCGACGTCCTTGGCGTCGCCCGGGTCGATGTGCTGGTACATGGTGATCGACCCGGGCTCCAGGCTCACCAGCTGCGGCTGGGCGCCGGCGTCGACCAGTGCCTGCCAGGGGCGCTCCAGCTCGACCTGCTCCACACCGTCGGTGGCCAGCACGGCCACGCGCTTGCCGTTCAGTTCTGCGGTCACGGCCGCTGGCTACCCCGGTCCTCCCGGGCCACACCCGGGGTGGGCGCTACCGTCGCGGGCATGATCAGTGGGAGTCGTCGCGGTCTGGCCATCGTCGGTGGGGGGAAGATCGGCGAGGCGCTGCTGGCCGGCCTGGTCCGCCAGGCGGGCAGCGGGGACGGCATCCGGGTCGTCGAGCGCAGCCCGCAGCGGGCCGCCGAGCTGGCCGCGCAGTACGGCGTCGGGACGGTCGACCTCGCCGAGGCCGCCGCGCGTGCCCGGGTGCTGCTGCTGGCGGTGAAGCCGCAGGACGTCGACGCGCTGCTGGGTCTGCTGGCCCCGCACGTGGCCGCCGACGAGCACCTGGTCGTCTCCGTGGCCGCCGGGGTGCCCACCGCGCGGATCGAGGCGGCGCTGCCCGACGGCACCCCGGTGGTCCGGGTCATGCCCAACACGCCCGCGTTGGTCGACGCCGGGATGAGCGTGCTCTCCGCGGGCGCGCACGCCTCCGAGGAGCACCTGGACGAGGCCGAGGCGCTGCTCGCGCCGGTGGGTCAGGTCCGGCGGGTGCCGGAGAACCAGCAGGACGCGGTGACCGCGCTGTCGGGCAGCGGTCCGGCGTACTTCTTCTTCCTGGTCGAGGCCATGATCGACGCCGGGATCCTGCTCGGCCTGCCGCGGTCGGTGGCCGCGGACCTGATCGTGCAGACCGCTTACGGCTCGGCGGTGATGCTGCGCGACTCCGGCGAGCACCCGGTCCAGCTGCGCGAGGCGGTCACCAGCCCCGGCGGGACGACGATCGCCGCGATCCGCGAGCTCGAACGGCACGGGGTGCGGGCGGCCCTCATCGCGGCGATCGAGGCCGCGCACCAGCGCTCGGTCGAGCTGGGCCGCTCCCAGGGCTGAGCCGACCCGGCGACCCGGCGACACGTCGCCTTGTCGACATGTGTCCACCGGGCGGGACCCGCCGCCCGCCCCGACCGCCGGGCGGCGCCCCACCGGGTCGCGCACTCCCCACACCCGCTCCCCAGGGCGTCCCCAGCGGCGGTGGTCCCGGCGGATCCGGCACGAATCACATGCCTGTTGTTTTCCACAGTTCCTGTGGACAGGGCATGGTGCGGATGGGTCGACTTGGGGACAACACGCCGTGACGGGTGTGTCACGCGGTGTCTCTGTCCACTTGTGCCCAGGACGGACCGGTCCGCCTGTCCGTTTCACCCATCGCTTCTGTCACACAGGTCCCCATATGGTCCTTCCCAGCACGTGCGTGTCCCGTCCGCCGGTGGGGAAGCCGGTGGCCCGATGCGTGCTGATACCGGAGATGATCGACGTGACCACGCCCTACCGCGCACCGCTCCAGCAGACCTCTCGCCCGGGTGTCCCGGCGCCGCGACCGATGGGCCGGCCGATGTCCGCCGCCTCGATGTCGCGTCCGGTCCCGGCCGCCCACCCGGCCGCCGCGCCGGTCGGCCGCCCCGCCGCCGTCCCGGCCCCCCGCGCCGCGGTCGCCTTCCTGACCGTCGCCGAGGTCGCTGCCCTCATGCGGGTCTCGAAGATGACCGTCTACCGCCTCGTCCACGGCGGCGAGCTCTCCGCCGTCCGCGTCGGCCGCTCCTTCCGGGTGCCCGAGCGGGCCGTGCACGACTACCTGCGCGACGCCTACACCGACATCGCCTGAGCAACGACCACCTCGCCCCCCACCCTTCGCAAGCTCAGGGTGGGCCCCTGCGAGGCGGCCGCTCCAGCACGTCACCTGCTCGTGGCGAAATCCTGCAGCGGGGCCGTTCCAGAAGGGCACCAGGTAGTCTCGTGCGCTGAGCGGTGCCGCCCCTTCCGGGGGTGGCCCGCGCTCGAGCTGAACACCTCGCACGGTGCCCGGATCAGGAACCGCGTGACCACCCGGTCACCGCCCCCGGCGCCGCGTGACCACGACGTCGGGAGCAGGACATGGGTTCGGTCATCAAGAAGCGCCGCAAGCGGATGGCGAAGAAGAAGCACCGCAAGCTGCTCAAGAAGACCCGCGTGCAGCGCCGCAACAAGAAGTGAGCTGACGCTCGTGCCGCCTGCGGTCGTCCTGGTCACCGGTGTGAGCCGGTGGCTGGGCGGCGCGCTGGCGGCCGAGCTCGCCGCGGACCCGGCCATCGACCGGGTCATCGGGGTGGACACCGTCCCCCCGGCCCCCGAGGTGCTCCGCCGCCTCGGGCGGACCGAGTTCGTCCGCGCCGACATCCGCAACCCGTTGATCGGGAAGGTGATCGAGTCGGCCGCGGTCGACACCGTGGTCCACATGAACATCAGCGCCACCCCGGCCAGCGCCGGTGGGCGGGTGTCGATGAAGGAGCTCAACGTCATCGGCTCCATGCAGCTGCTGGCCGCCTGCCAGCGGTCGCCCCGGGTGCGCCGGCTGGTGCTGAAGTCGACCAGCGCGGTCTACGGGGCCAGCGCCCGGGACCCGGCGGTCTTCACCGAGACGATGCAGGCCCGGCGGGTCCCCGGTGGGGGCTTCGCCAAGGACAGCCTGGACATCGAGGGCTACGTCCGCTCGTTCGCCCGGCGACGTCCCGACGTCGGCGTGGCGGTGCTGCGGTTCACCAACCTCATCGGCCCGCGCATCGACTCCCTGCTGTCGGGCTTCTTCCGGATGCCGGTGATCCCCACCGCCCTCGGCTACGACGCCCGCGTGCAGCTGCTGCACGAGGACGACGCCGTGGCGGTGCTGGCCCGGGCGGCCACCGGTGAGTTCGTCGGCACGGTCAACGTCGGCGCCCAGGGCACCGTCCTGCTCTCCCAGGCCATCCGCCGGCTGGGCCGGGTGCAGCTGCCGCTGCCCGAGGCCGCGATGGGTTCGCTGGGCCGGCTCACCCGCCGGCCCGGGCTGGTCGACTGGTCCCCGGAGCAGATGCGCTTCCTCAACTTCGGCCGGGTCGTCGACACCCGCGTGCTGCGGGAGGAGTTCGGGCACACCCCGCACTACTCGACCGCCGAGGCGCTGGCCGACTACGGCCGCACGCTGCTGCCGGTCGTCCGCCCCGAACTGGTAGACGGCGTCACCGGTGGGGCGCGCGCTGCGGTGACCCGGTTCGCCGGCGGGCTCGCCGCCGTCACCACCGTGCTCACCCCGCGGCAGCGGTCCGCGCCGTCGGTGCCCGGCCTGCGGGCGGTCCACGATGCCTGAGGCCCGGGTCATCCCGCTGCGCCCGGACGACGAGCCGGTCCCCCCGCCGCCCACGGCCGGCCCCGGCTGGGACGACGAGGTGGCCGGCGGCCTGGACTTCCTGCGACGCCGGCTCACCGGTGAGTACGACACCGACGAGTTCGGCTTCGACCCCGACCTCACCGACCACCTGTTCCTGCCGCTGCTGCGGCCGTGGTTCGAGCGCTGGTTCCGGGTCGAGGTGCAGGGGCTGGAGCACGTGCCGGACACCGGTGGCGCACTGGTGGTGGCCAACCACTCCGGCACCGTGCCGGTCGACGCGCTGATGGAGACCGTGGCGCTGCGCGACCACCACCCGGCGGCACGGCGGCTGCGCCTGCTCGGCGCCGACCTGGTCTTCCAGGTGCCGTTCATCGGGTCGCTGGCCCGCAAGCTCGGCGTCACCCTGGCCTGCAACGAGGACGCCGAGCGGCTGCTGTCGGCCGGTGAGCTGGTGGGCGTCTTCCCCGAGGGCTTCAAGGGCGTGGGCAAGCCGTTCAGCGAGCGGTACACGCTGCAGCGGTTCGGCCGCGGTGGCTTCGTCAGCGCCGCGCTGCGCACCGGGGTGCCGATCGTGCCGTGCGCGATCGTCGGCGCCGAGGAGATCTACCCGATGCTGGGCAACGCGAGGACCGCGGCCCGGCTGCTCGGCCTGCCCTACTTCCCGATCACCCCGACCTTCCCGCTGCTGGGCCCGCTCGGCGCGGTGCCGCTGCCCTCGAAGTGGTTCATCGCCTTCGGCGAGCCGATCGAGACCGCGTCGTACGGCCCGGCCGCGGCCGACGACCCGATGGTGGTCTTCAACCTCACCGACCAGGTCCGGGAGACGATCCAGCACTCGATCTACCGGCTCCTCCTGCAGCGCCGGTCCGTCTTCAGCTGATGCCCGGTGCGGGTCAGGAGCCGGGGGAGCGCCCGTTCCCGCCGGCGGCCCCGGCGCTCCCCCGGGAGCAGGTGGCCGCGCTGGCGGCCTACGCCGAGGCCTTCCTCGCGTGGCTCGAGGACGACGTGGCGCAGGCGGCCCGGCACGGCCACGTACCGGACGCCGGCCTGCTGGAGCAGCTGGCCGGCCACCGGTTCCTGCGCGACTTCCTGGTCGACGAGTACGGGGTCTGAGCTCCTTCCCGCCCGACCGTGGGATTTCTCGCGCAACGACCTCCCCGGCGGTGCATCCGAACGGGGTGGCCGGCCCGAAGACCGTTCGTGGAGGAGTTGGACCGGGACGACCTGGGCTGGGTGCTGGCGCCGCTGCTGGGCGCCGGCCTGTCGGTGGACCAGGCGCGTGACCTGCTCTTCCGGCTGGCCTTCGAGGAGATGGTGAGCCAGGTGCGGGGCACCCGCGGGCCCACCCCCGACGCCGTCGCCGACCAGCCCGACAGCGTCCGGGCCGCATGGCAGCAGATGCTGCTGCGGCTGGTGCTGCTCGACCCGCTGCGCGAGGACGGCGCGGACGGCGGGCTGGCCGCCGCCGAGGGCTAGAAGGGCCAGCGGTTGCGGCGGCGCAGCGCGACCAGGCCGCCGACGACGCCACCGGACAGGGCTGCGGCGCCGACCGTGGGCACGCCGATCTTCGCGGCCTTGCGCCCGGTGCGGAAGTCCTTGATCGTCCAGCCGCGGGAGCGGGCGACGGCCCGCAGCTCGGAGTCGGGGTTCACCGCGACCGCCGTGCCCACCAGGCTGAGCATCGGCAGGTCGTTGCTCGAGTCGCTGTAGGCGGTGCAGCGGGCCAGCTCCAGCCCCTCCCGCTCGGCGAGCACCCGCACCGCCTGCGCCTTCGCCTCGCCGTGCATCAGCTCGCCGACCAGCCGCCCGGTGAAGCGGCCGTCGACCACCTCCGTGACGGTGCCGAGGGCGCCGGTGAGCCCGAGCCGGTGGGCGATGATCGAGGCGAGCTCGACCGGGGTCGCGGTGACCAGCCAGACCCGCTGCCCGGCGTCGAGGTGCTGCTGGGCGAGGAGCCGGGTGCCGGACCAGATGCGGTCGGCCATCAGCTCGTCGTAGATCTCCTCGCTGGCCTGCTTGATCTCCTCGACCGGCCGGCCGGCGACGAAGGCGAGCGCGTTGTCCCGCACGGTGGGCAGGTCGATGCTGCTCTCGGTGCCCGCGATCCGGAACTTGGCCTGCTGCCAGATGAAGGACGCCACGTCGCGGGTGGTGAAGTACTGACGGGCCGCCAGCCCGCGGGCGAACCAGAACAGCGAGGCGCCCATCATCATCGTGTTGTCGACGTCGAAGAAGGCCGCGCCCGTCGGGTCGGGGTGCGGCGCGGGTGCCGGCGTGGTCTCGGCGGCCGCGGCCGACGCGGTGCCGGCGACGAGGGCGCGGGTCTCCTCGTCGGCCAGCCCGCCGGGGAGGCGCGCAGCCCGCCCCCGGAAGGGAACTCGGACCACGGGTGACCTCCCGGTCTGGGCTGCGCTGGTCACCCGACCCTAGCGAGCCGGACCGCTCAGTCGGCGGCAGGTCGGCAGTTGACGGAGATCAGCGGCGGCAGGCACACCCGGAGCCCCGGGACGACGGGCGGCAGCTCGATGACCGTGCCCGGCGGGGTCGGTGCCGTCGTGGTGGGCGGAACGGGCGCGGGCGGCACCCACCACGGCGGGCCGCCGGGAGCCGGGGCCGCGGGTGCCGGGGCGGGCGGGGGCGCCGGGACGGGGGCTGGGGCAGGGACGGGCGCGCTGCTCTCCGCGGCGGGCGGTGGGGTGGTCGCCGGGGCGGGGGACGGCGCCGGGGGCGCCACGCCGCCCGGCGTCGCCGGGACGCCGGCCGGGGGCGCCGACGGCGTCCCGGGCGCGGGGCTCACCGTCGTCGGCCGGTCGGCCGGGCAGGGGACCGGCACCGGGCCCAGCTCGTCGCCGCCGGCGACGGCCGGTCCGCCGGTGCAGGTCAGTGCGGTGCCCAGCGACGCGGCGCGGTCGGCGACGGCGGAGACGAGCTCCCGGGAGCTGCCCAGCGCCGCGGCGGCGTCGGCGGGGACGTCGTCGGCCAGCGCGTCCAGCCCGGCGCGCTGCGCGGCGGTCCACGCGGTGAGCGCCCGCAGCGCCGCGGCATCGGCGTCGTCGACCGCCCGGGTGGTGAGCCAGGCGACGCCCTCGGTGGTCTGCTGGTCCATGGTCCGCAGCGTCTCCAGCACGGCCGCGGCGTCGGCGGCGCGCGCCAGCTCGGTCAGCTCGACGAGCCGGGTGTCGGCGAAGTCCAGCAGCGTCGTGCCGCGGCTGCTGTCACCGGCGAGCACCAGCTGGGTCGCCTCGCCGCCGCGCTTGACCTCGTAGAGCAGGTCACCGGGTGCCGCGCCCTGGGCGGCGGCCAGCAGGCCGCCGAGGGCGGCCAGGGTGAGGGTGGCGCCGGCGAGCCCGGCGGTGAGCCGGCCCCGCGACGCCGGCCCGCCGGCGTGCAGCCGACGCCACACACCCCGGCGCCGCGGCACGGGCTCACGGACGGCGGCCATCGCCACCAGCCGGGTCCGGGTGGCCGCGCGGAACGCCGGGTCCGGCTGGGCGGCGTACTCGGTCGGCAGGCCCTCGAGCCGGGCCAGCACCAGGTCCTCGGCGGTGAGTGGTGGGCCGGCGGAACGGCGGGCCGGACCCGTCGCGTCGTCCTGCTGCACCGTCACCGCCGCCCTCCGTGGACCGCCCGGGTCCCGCGTCGCCGATCGGCGCGGCTTCCCGCCCGGGTCAACGACGGGGCCGGCCCTGGCGTTACGCAGCGCAGTTGGACGGTCACACCTGTCACCGCAGTCCCGGGGGCAACAGCGTGGCGAGCCGGCGGACCGCGCGGTGCTGCAGCGCCTTGATCGCGCCGTCCTTCCTGCCCATCGCGGCCGCGGTCTCGGCGACGGTGAGGTCCTGCAGGAAGCGCAGCTCGAGGCACTCGCGCTGGTCAGCGGACAGCTGCTGCATGCAGGCGACCAGCTCGGCGTTGGTCAGCCGCTGCACGACCGTGTCCTCCGGGCCCTCGGTCGCCCGGTCGGCGTCACCCATGTCGCCGGTGGTGACCTCCAGCCGGTGGCGGCTGCTCTTCACGTGGTCCAGCACGATGTTGCGGGCGATCGTGACCAGCCAGGCGCCCACGTCGCGGCCCTGGAAGCTGAGCGAGTCGATCCGGCGCAGCGCCCGCACGAACGTCTCGCTGGTGAAGTCCTCCGCCGTCGTCCGGTCACCGACCCGCACGAGCAGGAACCGGTAGACCACGTCGACGTACCGGTCGTAGAGCAGGCCGAAGCCCTCGGCGTCGCCCTGCTGCGCCCGGCGGACGAACTCCCAGACGTCGTCCGGGTCCGCGGCGACGGCAGCCGGCGCGGGCTGCGTCGCCTCGTCGGCCGGGGGCGCGGGGGTGGCCGCGGGCTGCCCGGGCCGGGGGCGGGGCACCGGCTGGTGGCGCCGGCCGACCGCCGGGGTGGGCGGGGCCGTCGGGGGTGCGGCGGGACGGGGGCGGGTCATGCCGTGCACCTCCTCCACCCCCGGTCCGGCCGGCTCGCCCGACGTGTCGAGACCCGCTGCGGGCGGCCCACCGGGATGACACCATCGTGCCCCGGTGGCGCCGCCGCCGCTGCTCGGGGGCGGTCCGTGGGTCCAGGGAGGTCCGTGTGACAGAACAGGACGCCCCGGCGGCGCCGATCGCGCCGGTGGGATCGCTGGCGGCGCTGGTGCGCCGGGCGGCGGCGACCTCCGCGGGGTCCCCGGCCCTGGTGCACGGCGCGCGCCGGCTGACCTGGGCCGAGCTCGACGGGCTCGTCGACCGGGCCGCCGCGGGGTACCGCGCCCGCGGGCTGGCCACCGGCGACCGGGTCGCGGTGCAGCTGCGCAACGGCGTCGACTGGGTGGTGGCGGTGACCGGCGCGCTGCGGGCCGGGCTGGTCGTCGTCCCGGTCAACACCGCCTACACCGACCCCGAGGTGTCGTACCTGCTCACCGACTCCGGGTCGCGACTGCTGGTCACCGCGGCGGCGCGGGCGGAGCTCGCCGGGGTGCCGGCGCAGGTCGGCCCGCCGGACGACGACGGTCTGCCACCGGCCGACCCCGAGGACCCGACCGCGCTGGCGCTGCTGGCCTACACCAGCGGCACCACCGGCCGGCCGCGCGGCGCGATGCTCACGCACGCCGCCCTGCTGGCCAACCAGCAGCAGTGCCTGGCCCTGGACCCGCCGCCGGTCCGCGCGGGCGACCGGGTGCTGGTGGCGCTCCCGCTGTTCCACGTCTACGGCTCCACCAGCGGCTGGGGGCTCACCGCCGCGACCGGTGCCTGCGCGGTGCTGGTCGAGGAGTTCGACCCGCTGGACACCCTCCGGCTGATGGCCGAGGAGGGGGTGACCGCCGTCCCCGCCGCCCCGCCGATGTACGCCGCCTGGCTGGCGGCCGCCGACGCCGCCGGCTCCGACGCGGTGCTGCGGCGCGGCTTCGCCGCCGTCCGCACGGCCAGCTCCGGGGCCGCCCCGCTGCCGCCCGCGGTGCTGGCCGCGATGCGCGAGCGCGCCGCGGTCACCGTGTGGGAGGGGTACGGGCTGACCGAGGCCGGCCCGGTGCTGGCGAGCACCCTGGTCACCGGTCGGTCCAAGCCCGGCAGCATCGGCGGCCCGCTGCCCGGGGTCGAGCTGCGGCTGCGGGACACCGCGGGCGGCCCGACGGCCGGCGACGACCCGGCGGACGACGGTCCGGCCGACGACGTGGACGACGACGCGGAGGAGGCCGGGGAGATCTGCGCCCGCGGGCCGAACCTGTTCAGCGGCTACTGGCCCGACGGCGCCGACGGGCCCGACGCGCGGGGGTGGCTCGCCACCGGCGACATCGCCTACCGGGACGGCGACGGCGACCTGGTGCTGGTCGACCGCCGGCGGGACCTGATCCTGGTCAACGGGTTCAACGTCTACCCGGGCGAGGTCGAGCGGGTGCTCGACGCGCACCCGGGGGTGGCCGGGAGCGCGGTCATCGGGCTGCCCGACCCGCGCACCGGTGAGGCGGTGCACGCGGTGGTGGTGGCCTCGCCGGACGTCGCGCTCGACGAGGCCGGGCTGCGGGCGCACGCTGCGGCCTCGCTGGCCCGGTTCAAGGTGCCGGTGGCCGTGCACGTGGTGCCCGAGCTGCCGTACTCGCTGACCGGCAAGGTGAGCCGGGCCCGGCTCCGCGAGCTCGGGATGGAACGGGCGGCGCGCGCCGCCCGGGGAGGGGAGGAGGAGACCGGTGACTGAGCCGGCACCGCGCCTGCAGCTGCTCACCCGGGTCGGCTGCCACCTGTGCACCGTCGCCGAGGAGACGCTCACCCGGATCGGGGGCGAGGCCGGCCTGACGCCGGTCCTCGTCGACGTCGACGCCGACGAGGAGCTGCGTGCCGAGTACGGTGACCGCGTCCCGGTGGTGCTGCTCGACGGCCGGGAGCACAGCTACTTCACCGTCGACGTCCCGCGCCTGCGGCGCGACCTCGGCACCGGCTGAGCCACCGGCCGCACCCGACCGGGTGGCGCGCGGCGTGGCATCCGCCACAGCGGACCCCCCTGACCTGCGCAGACGGGTTCGGCGACTTTGTTCAGGACTTCACAAGCGGTTACCGTGAGGTGGCCGGGCGCTGACGCGCCCAGGTCCGTCGAGTGCCGAAACCCTGAAGTGCCCTTTCCCGAGTGCCCCTGCCCTGAGTCTCCCGAACGTCCGGTCCCGGCCGGGCCGCGTTCGGACCGCTGTGGAGTCTGCCCGTGACCCAGTCGCGGCCCCGGAACATCCCGGAGGCCACCGTCGCCCGGCTGGCCGTGTACCTGCGGGTGCTGGCCGGTCTCGCCGACGACGGCCGGAGTCACGTCTCCTCCGGCGAGCTGGCGAACGCCGCCGGGGTCAACCCGGCCGGTCTGCGCAAGGACCTCTCGCACCTGGGGCCCTGCGGTGTGCGGGGGGTGGGCTACTCGGTGGCCGGGTTGCGCGCCCGGCTCTCGGAGGCGCTGGGCGGCGAGCGGGCGCGGCCGTGCGTGCTGGTCGGGCTCGGCCGCCTGGGCTCGGCACTGGCCGACTACACCGGCTTCGCCAGCCGCGGCTTCACCTTCGTCGGGCTGCTGGACAGCGACCCCGCCACGGTGGGCACGCTGGTGGGCGGGTGCACGGTCCGCCCGGTGGAGGAACTCGAGGCGGTGGTGGGTGCCACCGCCGCCACGATCGGGGTCATCACGACACCGGCCGAGGTGGCGCAGTCGGTCTGCGACCGGCTCGTCGCGGCCGGGGTGAGGAGCATCTTGAACTTCGCGCCGGTGGCGTTGTCCGTGCCCGCGGGGGTCGACGTCCGCAAGGTCGACCTGTCGGTGGAGCTGCAGGTGCTGGCCTTCCTGGACCAGCAGCGCGGCGACCTCCCGGTGCCCGCGGGCGAGCTGCGGACGGCGGGGATCGCGAGATGAGCCTGCTCGCCGTGGGCATCAGCCACCAGACCGCTCCGGTAGCCCTGCTCGAGCAGGTCAGCATGAACGGCGACGAGACGGTCAAGGCGCTGCACGAGCTGGTCGACAGCGACCACGTCAGCGAGGCGATGGTGCTGGCCACCTGCAACCGGATCGAGGTCTTCGCCGAGGTCGACCGCTTCCACGGCGGCGTCACCGAGGTCAGCCGGGTGCTCGCCCGGCACGCCGGTGCCACGGTCGAGGAGCTCTCGCCCTACGTCACCGTCTACTACGAGGACCAGGCGATCGGGCACCTGTGCACGGTCGCCGCCGGCCTGGACTCGATGGTGGTGGGGGAGACCCAGGTGCTCGGGCAGCTGCGCGCCGCCTACGCGCTGGCCCAGGAGCAGGGCACGGTCGGGCGCGAGCTGCACCCGATCGCCCAGCGCGCGCTGCGGGTCGGCAAGCGGGTGCACGCCGAGACCGGCATCGACCGGGCCGGCGCCTCGCTGGTGTCGGTCGCGCTGGACCGAACCAGCGACGTCCTCGGTGACCTCGCCGGCCGCCCGGTGCTCGTCGTCGGCGCCGGCTCGATGGGCGCCCTCGCGGCCACCACGCTGGCCCGCCGCGGCGCCGCCGTCACCGTCAGCAGCCGCACCCCGGCCAGCGCCGCGCGGCTGGCGGAGTCCGTCGGCGGGCGCCAGGCCGACCTGGCCCGGCTGCCCGAGGAGGTCGCCGCCGCCGACGTGCTGGTCACCTGCACCGGCGCCACCGGCACGGTGATCGGCGAGGAGCTGGTCCGCACCGCGATGGCCGGCCGCGGCGACCGGCGCATGGTCGTCGTCGACCTCGCGCTGCCCCGCGACGTCGAGGCCGCGGTCGCCGGCCTGCCCGGCGTGCACGTCGTCGACCTGGCGATGCTGCAGGGCGAGCGGGCCGCCCACCCGGGGCAGCCGGTGGCCGGCTCGGTCGCCGCCGACGACATCGCCGCCGCGCACGCGCTGGTCGAGCTGGAGACCTCGCTGCTGCGCGCGGAGCGGCAGGCGGCCGCGGTCGCCCCCACCGTCTCCGCGCTGCGCAGCCAGGCCGCCGAGGTCGTCGACGCCGAGCTGCTCCGGCTGTCCACCCGGCTGCCGGACCTCGACGCCAAGGCCCGCAACGAGATCGCCCGCACCGTGCGCCGCGTCGTCGACAAGCTGCTGCACGAGCCGACCGTCCGGGTGAAGGAGCTGGCCAGCGCCCCCGGCGGCACCGACTACGCCGACGCGCTCCGGGCCCTGTTCGGCCTGGGCCTGTCCGGCGCCACCGACGGTGACCGGGCCACCCTCTCCGACGCCGTCACCCTCGACCCGCAGCTGCCCGCCGGCACCCCGCTGTCGGCGCTGGACCCGCGGATCGAGGCCGCCCGCGACGGGCGCGGCGGGGGCTCTGCCGCCCGCGACCGGCGCACCGGGGGTGCCCCGTGACCGCCGCCGTCCCGCTGCGGCTGGGCACCCGGGCCAGCCAGCTGGCGCTCACGCAGTCCCAGCACGTCGCCGACGCGCTGACCGCGGCCACCGGCGTGCCGGTCGAGCTCGTGCACGTGAGCACCTACGGCGACCGGTCCACCGAGGCGATCAGCCAGCTCGGCGGCACCGGCGTCTTCGTCGCCGCGCTGCGGGAGGCGCTGCTGCGCGGCGAGGTCGACTTCGCGGTGCACAGCTACAAGGACCTGCCGACCGCGCCCGCGCCGGGGCTCACGCTCGCCGCCGTCCCGCCCCGGGAGGACGCCCGGGACGCACTGGTCGCCCGGGACGGGCTCACCCTCGGCGAGCTGCCCCCCGGCGCCCGGGTGGGCACCGGGGCTCCCCGGCGGATGGCGCAGCTGCGCGCGCTCGGGCTCGGTCTGGACGTGGTGCCGATCCGCGGCAACATCGACACCCGGATGGCCCGCGCCCTCGGCGCGGACGCCGACCTGGACGCCGTCGTGCTGGCCCGCGCCGGGCTGGCCCGGATCGACCGGCTCGCCGTGGTGACCGAGGTCCTCGACCCGCTCCAGGTGCTGCCCGCGCCCGCTCAGGGCGCCCTCGCCGTCGAGTGCCGCGCCGAGGACGCCCGGGTGCGCGAGCTGCTCGCCGTCCTGGAGGACCCGGGCACGCGGGCCTGCGTCGCCGCCGAGCGCGCCGTGCTCGCCGCCCTCGAGGCCGGCTGCAGCGCCCCGGTGGCCGCCGCCGCCGAGCTGGCCGAGGACGAGGACGGCGCCAGCGAGCTCTACCTGCGCGCCTCGGTGACCGCGATCGACGGCAGCGACGGCATCCGCGGCTCGCTCACCGGACCGGCCACCGAGGCCGAGGCGCTGGGCCGGCAGTTGGCCGCCGAGCTGCTCGACCGCGGCGCCGCCGCGCTGATGGCGGCAGCCCGGTGACGCGCCGACCCGGGCGGGCGCCCGCCCGCCCCCACGACCCCGTACCACCCGCAGCGACCCCCTCCGGGGGCAGGAACAGGAGCACGCGATGACGCGCTCACGCAAGCAGAACGGCAGCAGCAAGGGCACCGTGGTGTTCGTCGGTGCCGGCCCCGGCGACCCGGAGCTGCTGACCGCCCGGGCGAGCGCAGCGATCGCCGGTGCCGACACGGTGCTGGTCGACCCGGACGTCTCGGCCGCCATCACCGAGGCGGTGCGCGAGGCGCACTCGGACCTCGAGCTGACCCCGGTCAGCGGTGAGCCGGCCGACGTCGCCAAGGGCGCGGTCGCCGCGGCCAAGAACGGCAACGTGGTGGTCCGGCTGGTCGCCGGTGACCCGTTCACCAGCGACGCCGTCGTCAAGGAGGCGCTGGCGGTCACCCGCACCAGCATCCCGTTCGACGTCGTCCCCGGCGTCGCGGTGAGCACCGCGGTGCCCGGCTACGCCGGTGTCCCGCTGGGTGGCACGTCGGTGACCGCCGACCTCCGCCCGGGCACCGATGCCCCGGCCGAGCTGGCCGCACTGGCCGCTGCCGCCTCCGGCACCGGCGCCACGCTGGTGCTGCAGGCGACCGCCGAGCAGCTGCCCACCGTGGCCGCCGGCCTGGTCGAGGGCGGGCTCCCGGGCTCGACCCCGGTCCTGGTCACCACCGAGGGCAGCGGCACGGCGCAGAAGAGCGTGGCCAGCAAGCTGGCGGCGGTGGCGGAGAAGTCCGCCGGGCTCGAGTCCCTCACCGGTGCGGTCGTGGTCACCATCGGCAGCGCCGTCGACAAGCGCGGCAAGCTCTCCTGGTGGGAGAGCCGCCCGCTGTTCGGCTGGCGGGTGCTGGTGCCGCGGACGAAGGAGCAGGCCGGGGAGATGAGCGACCGGCTGCGCGCCTACGGCGCCGTCCCGGTCGAGGTGCCGACGATCGCCGTCGAGCCGCCGCGCAGCCCCGCGCAGATGGACCGGGCGGTCAAGGGCCTGGTCACCGGCCGGTACGGCTGGATCGTGTTCACCTCCACCAACGCCGTCCGCGCGGTGCGGGAGAAGTTCGTCGAGCTCGGCCTGGACGCCCGCGCCTTCGCCGGCGTGAAGGTCGCCTGCGTCGGCGAGCAGACCGCCCAGGCGGTGCGCGACTTCGGCATCGTGCCGGAGCTGGTGCCCACCGGTGACCAGTCCAGCGAGGGGCTGCTGGCCGACTTCCCGCCCTACGACGACGTCTTCGACCCGATCGACCGGGTGCTGCTGCCCCGCGCCGACATCGCCACCGAGACCCTGGCCGCGGGCCTGGTCGAGCGCGGCTGGGAGATCGACGACGTCACCGCCTACCGCACCGTCCGGGCGGCTCCGCCGGCGGCGACGGTGCGCGAGGCGATCAAGGGCGGCGGCTTCGACGCGGTCTGCTTCACCTCCTCGAGCACGGTGCGCAACCTGGTCGGCATCGCCGGCAAGCCGCACGCCAAGACCGTCGTCGCGGTGATCGGCCCGGCCACCGCCGCCAGCGCCACCGAGTTCGGCCTGCGCGTGGACGTGCAGCCCGAGACCGCCGCGGTCGGCCCGCTGGTCGACGCGCTGGCCGCGTTCGCCGAGGCCCGCCGGGCCGAGGCCGAGGGCGGCGAGAAGTGACCGACCCCGACGTACGCCGGGCCGGCGCCAACCCGGGCTTCGCCCGGGGGCGCCGGCTCCGGTCGACGCCGGCCATGCGCCGGTGGACGGCGCAGACCCGGCTGGCCCCGGCCGACCTGGTGCTGCCCGTCTTCGTCAAGGAGGGCATCACCGAGCCGCAGCCGATCAGCTCCATGCCCGGCGTCGTCCAGCACACCCAGGACTCGCTGCGGAAGGCCGCCGCCGAGGCGGCCGAGGCCGGCATCAGCGGGCTGATGCTCTTCGGCATCCCGGCCGACAAGGACCCGGTGGGCTCGCAGGCCGACGCCGCCGACGGCGTGGTCAACCGCGCGCTGCAGCACCTGCGCGCCGACCTCGGCGACGAGCTGGTGCTGATGGCCGACCTGTGCCTGTGCGAGTACACCGACCACGGGCACTGCGGCGTGGTCACCCCGGCCGGGATCGTGGACAACGACCCCACGCTGGACCGCTACGCCGCCGTGGCGATCGCCCAGGCCCGGGCCGGGGCGCACGTGATCGCCCCCAGCGGGATGATGGACGGTCAGGTCGCGGCGATCCGGCGGGGGCTGGACGGCGCCGCGTACACCGAGACGCCGATCCTCGCCTACGCCGCGAAGTACGCCTCCGGCTTCTACGGCCCGTTCCGCGAGGCCGCCGAGGGCGCGCCGCAGTTCGGTGACCGGTCGACCTACCAGATGGACCCGCCGAACGCCGACGAGGCGCTGCGCGAGGTCGCGCAGGACCTCGCCGAGGGCGCGGACGCGGTGATGGTCAAGCCGGCGCTGCCCTACCTGGACATCGTGGCCCGGGTCGCCGACGCCGTCGACGTCCCGGTGAGCGCCTACCAGGTGAGCGGTGAGTACGCGATGGTCGAGGCGGCCGCGGCCCACGGCTGGGTCGACCGGCAGCGGGCGGTCCTGGAGACGCTGACCGCGATCCGCCGCGCCGGGGCGGGCTCGGTGCTCACCTACTGGGCGGTCGAGGCCGCCCGCTGGCTGCGCTGAGCAGCCCACGCCCATGAGCCCAGAGCCCCCGGACGACGCGACCTACGTCGAGCCCGGGGGCTCGTGGCGGCCGTTCTGGCTGGCCGCCGCGGGCCTGGCGGTGGTCATCGCGCTGGCCGCCGTGCTGCCCGGCCCGGACCTGCCCGCCGGGGCCTGGGCGGCGCTCGCCGTCCTCGTCCTGGGGGTGGTGGCGGCGGGCTGCCTGTCCGCGCGCCGGGCGTGGACGGTGCGGGTCGGTGGCCGCGGCTCCGACGCCGCGCTGAGCGTCGGCCGGGAGCGGGTCCCGCTGGCCGACGTCGACGCCGACCACCTGCGCGCGGTGCGCGCCGGGACGGCGGGGGTGGACGCCGGCGCCCCGGTCCTCGGCGGCGGCTGGTCACTGCCCCGGGGCCGCACCGGGCTGCCGCTGCGGCGGAACGACGGCGGCACCGTGCTGGTGCCGACCCGCGCGCCGCAGGCTGTGACCGCCGCCATCCTGGCCGGACACCCCGGGGGCGGCGCTCCCACCGATCGGCCTGGGAGAGTGGAGCCGTGACCGAGCCCTACCCGTACGAGGCGCCGGCGTCGGCGCAGTTGTTCGACCGGGCCCGGCGGGTGACGCCGGGTGGGGTCAACTCCCCGGTGCGCGCCTTCCGCGCCGTCGGTGGCACCCCCCGGTTCATGGCCTCGGCGTCCGGACCGTGGCTGACCGACGCCGACGGCCGCCGCTACGTCGACCTGGTGGCCTCCTGGGGGCCGATGATCCTGGGCCACGCCCACCCCGAGGTGGTCGCCGCCGTCACCGCCGCGGCCCGCAACGGGTTCACCTTCGGCACGCCCACCGCGGCCGAGGCCGAGCTGGCCGAGGAGATCGCCGGCCGGGTCGCCCCGGTCGAGCGGGTGCGGCTGGTCAACTCCGGCACCGAGGCGGTGCTCTCGGCCCTGCGGCTGGCCCGCGGCGTCACCGGTCGGCCGCTGGTGGTCAAGTTCGCCGGCTGCTACCACGGCCACGTCGACGCGCTGCTCGCCGCCGCGGGCTCCGGCGTCGCCACCCTGGGCCTGCCCGACACCCCCGGCGTCACCACCGGCGCGGCCGCCGACACCATCGTGCTGCCCTACAACGACGTCGCCGCGGTCGAGGCGGTCTTCGCCGAGCGCGGGCACGAGATCGCCGTCGTCGTCACCGAGGCCGCGCCGGGCAACATGGGCGTCGTCCCGCCGCTGGACGGCTTCAACGCGCACCTGCGGCGGATCACCGCGGCGCACGGCGCGCTCCTGCTGGTCGACGAGGTGATGACCGGCTTCCGGGTGTCCCGCGCCGGCTGGTACGGCCTGGACCCGGTCGACGCCGACCTGTTCACCTTCGGCAAGGTCATGGGCGGCGGCATGCCGGCCGCGGCGTTCGGCGGCCGCGCCGAGGTGATGGAGCAGCTCGCCCCGTCCGGGCCGGTCTACCAGGCGGGCACGCTGGCCGGGAACCCGGTCGCGGTCGCCGCCGGGCTCACCACGCTGCGGCTGTGCACCGACGAGGTCTACGCGCACTGCGACGAGGTGGCCGCCACGCTGCGCGGGGCGGCCAGCGCCGCGCTGTTCGCCGCCGGGGTGCCGCACCGGGTGCAGCAGGCCGGGTCGATGTTCTCGGTGTTCTTCGTGCCCGACGAGCGGCAGGTGCGCGACTACGCCGACGCCCGCACCCAGGACGTCGCCGCGCACACCGCCTTCTTCCACGCCATGCTCGCCCGCGGGGTGTACCTGCCGCCGTCGGCGTTCGAGGCCTGGTTCGTCAGCGCCGCGCTGGACGACGAGGCCGTCGAGCACGTGCTGGCCGCGCTGCCCGCCGCGGCCGCCGCCGCCGCGCAGGCCGCGGGTGGACCCGCGCCGTCGCCGTCGTCCACCGACGCCCAGGAGCTGCAGCCGTGACCGACCCGACTCCGCGCCGAAGTGGCCACTCGGGCGAGACGACCGTCGTGCACGTGATGCGGCACGGTGAGGTGCACAACCCGACCGGGGTGCTCTACGGCCGGCTGCCCGGCTACCGGCTGTCCGAGGCCGGCGAGGGCATGGCCCGCACCGCGGCGGCGTGGTTCGCCGAGCGCGGCGTGACCCACCTGGTGGCCAGCCCGCTGGAGCGCGCACAGCAGACCGCGCAGCCGATCAGCGACGCGCTGGGGCTGCCGGTCGCCACCGACGAGCGGCTGATCGAGGCCGCCAACTCCTTCGAGGGCACGGCCTTCGGCGTCGGCGACGGCGCGCTGAAGCACCCCGGCAACTGGTGGCGGCTGCGCAACCCGTGGACGCCGTCGTGGGGCGAGCCGTACCGGGAGATCGCCGCCCGGATGCTCGGCGCGGTGGCGACCGCCCGGGACGCCGCCCGGGGGCACGCCGCGGTCTGCGTCAGCCACCAGCTGCCGATCTGGACGCTGCGGCTGCACCTGGAAGGGCGCCGCTACCTGCACGACCCACGCCGGCGGGAGTGCGGCCTGGCCAGCGTCACCTCGTTCACCTACTCCGGTGACCGGCTGGTCGGCATCGCCTACGCCGAGCCGGCCGGCGCCACCGACCCGGACGCGGTGCCCGGTGCGTAAGACCCTGGCGGCCGCGCTCGCGCTGACCGGCGCCCTGCTGGCGGGGTGCACCACCGGCGACGACGCCGTCGACGTGACCAACGGCGGTGAGTTCCGGTTCGTCCAGAGCACCCCGGCGGGTGGGGTCATCCCGGAGGACCAGCGGGCCAGCGCCCCGGAGTTCTCCGGCACCCTGCTCGGCGGCGGGGAGTGGGACTCCGGCGAGCTCGCCGGTGACGTCACGGTGCTCAACTTCTGGGGTTCCTGGTGTGCGCCCTGCCGGGTGGAGTCGCCGCAGTTCCAGGAGGTCTACACCGAGGTCGCCGACGACGGGGTGCAGTTCCTCGGGCTGAACGTGAAGGACACCGAGCAGCTGGCGGTCCGGTTCGAGGAGAAGTACGGCATCACCTTCCCCTCGCTCTACGACCCGCGCGGTGAGGTGGCGCTGGCGTTCCGCGACTACCCGGC
Source organism: Modestobacter sp. SYSU DS0904 (assembly GCF_054051115.1). Lineage (NCBI taxonomy): Bacteria > Bacillati > Actinomycetota > Actinomycetes > Geodermatophilales > Geodermatophilaceae > Modestobacter > Modestobacter sp. SYSU DS0904. The sequence continues at coordinate 112,843 of NZ_JBJHAQ010000007.1, forward strand.
GGCGGCGATCCCGTCGACGATCGTGCTGGACCGCGAGGGCCGCGTCGCGGCGGTGTACACCGGTGAGGTGCGCCAGGACGACCTGCGCGCGGGGCTGGCGCAGCTCACCGGGGAGGCGTGACGTGGTCGACGCGGTCCGGGAGCTGATCGCCGACGGCCCGCTGCTGGTCGCGGTGCTGGTCTCGGCGCTGGCCGGGCTGATCAGCTTCGCCTCGCCCTGCGTGCTGCCGCTGGTGCCGGGGTACCTCTCCTACGTCACCGGCCTGGTCGGTACCGGCGCCGTGGCCCGCACGACAGCCGCTGCCCCGGCCCCGTCCCCCGCCCCCGGCGGCGCGGTGGCGACGGTGGTGCGGGAGGAAACCCCGGAGCGCGCCCCCCGCCGCCGGATGGTGCTCGGGGCGCTGCTGTTCGTGCTCGGCTTCACCGTCGTCTTCGTGGCGCTGAGCAGCGCGTTCGGCAGCCTCGGGCGGCTGCTGCTGGAGTACAACGACGTCATCACCCGGGTGATGGGCGTGGTCACGATCCTGGTCGGGCTCGGCTTCCTCGGCTGGCTGCCGTTCCTGCAGCGGACGGCGCGGCTGAACACCCGCCCGGCCGCCGGGCTGGCCGGCGCCCCGCTGCTCGGCGTCGTCTTCGGTCTGGGCTGGACCCCGTGCCTGGGCCCCACCCTCTCCGCGGTGCAGAACCTCGCCTTCCAGGAGGCGACCGCGGCCCGCGGCGCGCTGCTGGGCCTGGCCTACTGCCTGGGACTGGGCGTGCCGTTCGTGCTGGTCGCCCTCGGCGCCCGCTGGGCGGTCGGCGCGATGTCCTTCCTCAAGCGCCACGCCCGCTCGGTCACCCGGTTCGGTGGCGCCGTCCTGGTGCTGGTCGGGCTGCTGCTGGTCACCGGCGCGTGGACCGAGATGATGCGCTGGCTGCAGGGCTGGCTGGCCGCCACCGGGCTGGCCGAGGGCGCCCCGCTGTGACGATCACCGCCCCACCACGCGCAGCCGCCGCACCCGCCCCGCCGCCCCGCCCCTCGGCCGGTCGGCGGGTGCTCAACCGGCTGCTGCGCTGGTGGCGCCAGCTCACCGCGATGCGCACCGCGCTGATCCTGCTGTTCCTGCTGGCCCTGGCCGCCATCCCCGGCTCGCTGCTGCCCCAGCGGTCGCTGTCGCAGAGCACCGTCACCCAGTACTTCGCCGACAACCCGACGCTCGCGCCGTGGCTGGACCGGCTCTACCTGTTCGACGTCTTCAGCTCCCCGTGGTTCGCCGCGGTCTACCTGCTGCTGTTCACCTCGCTGATCGGCTGCGTGCTGCCCCGGGCGATCGAGCACGGCCGCTCGCTGTTCACCCCGCCGCCCTCGGCGCCCCGGCACCTGCACCGGCTGCCGGAGTCCGCCGCGCTGCCCACCCCGCTGGCCGGACCGGCGGCGCTGGACGTGGTGGAGGAGGAGCTGCGGGTCCGCCGCTTCCGGGTGGTCCGGCGCGACAGCCGAGGACACACCGCCGGGTCCAGCGGGGCGGGCCCCGAGCTCTCGGCGGAGAAGGGCTACCTGCGCGAGACCGGCAACGTGCTGTTCCACCTGTCCCTGCTGGCGCTGCTGGTCGGGCTGGCCGGCGGGAAGCTCTGGGGCTACGAGGGCAGCATCCTGGTCACCGAGGGCGGCGGCTTCTGCAACACCTTCCAGCAGTACGACACCTACTCCGCCGGCCCGCTCGTCGACAACGGCGCGATGTCGGACCTCTGCGTGGACCTGGACGACTTCCAGGCGACCTACGAGGAGGACCGGACCGCGGCCTCGTACACCGCCGACATCACCTACGGCCCGGCCGGCGGGAGCGCCGACCGGGAGACCACGATCGGGGTCAACGACCCGCTGCGGACCGACGGCGACCGGGTCTACGTGACCGGCCACGGCTACAGCCCCGAGTTCAGCGTCGCGCTCCCCGACGGGACGACGTTCACCGACCTGTCGGTGCCGTTCCTCCCCGGGGACCAGGCCACCATGCTCAGCCAGGGCGTGCTCAAGCTGCCCGATCTCGGCGCGGACCGCACCGACCAGCTGGCGATCGAGGGCTTCTTCGCCCCCACCGGGGTGCTGGATGCCGGGGTGGTCACCTCGGCCGACCCGCGGCCGCTGAACCCGATGGTCGGGGTCATCGTCTACACCGGCTACCTGGGGCTGGACTCCGGGCTGCCGCAGTCGGTCTACTCGCTGGACCAGCGTCTGATCGACCAGGAGCGGCTCACCGAGGTCGGCCGGGCGAACCTGGCCGTGGGGGAGTCGACCACGCTGCCCGACGGCACCGTGGTGACCTTCAGCGGCTACCGGCAGTTCGCCGCGCTGCAGCTGTCCCACGACCCGGGCCAGATCTGGGTTCTCGCCGCCGCGATCGCGGTCCTCGTCGGCCTGCTCGGCATGCTGCTGGTGCGCCGGGAACGGGTCTTCGCCCGGGTCGGCCCGGGGCCGGACGGCGGGGGTACGGTGCTGTCGATCGGCTCGCTGACGCGGGGCAGCGCCGACACCGGCCCCCGGTTCACCGCGCTGACCGACGACGTCGGTCGCGCGCTGGCCGATGCCGCACCGGCACCGCCCCCGTCCCCCGAGAGAGAGGCCCCGCCGTCGTGATCGACGAGTCGCTCGCCGCGCTGTCCGACACGCTCTTCTCCATCACGGTGGGGCTGTACTCCCTGGCCATGGTGGCGTTCTGCGCCGAGCTGGCCTTCGGCCGGCCCGCGCGGGCCCGCGAGCTGGTCGGCGCCGGGAACGCCCCGAGCGCCCCGGCCGGCGCCGTCCCCGGGGCGGAATCCGCGCCGGAGACCGGGCGGGCCCGCCGGCTCGGCCTGGTTGCGATGGCCCTCACCATCGCCGGCGCGCTCACCCACACCGGGGTGCTGGTCGCCCGCGGCATGGCGGCCGACCGGCTGCCCTGGGGCAACATGTACGAGTTCTCCACCGCGGTGGTGCTCGTGGCGGTCGTCGCCTACGTCGTGCTGGCGGTGCGCGCGCCGGCGCTGCGGCACATCGGTGCCTTCGTGCTGGGGCCGGTCGTCCTCTCGCTGGTGCTGATCGGGCTGTTCCTCTACGTGCAGACCGGCCCGCTGGTCGCCGCCCTGCGGTCCAGCTGGCTCGCGGTGCACGTGAGCACCGCGACGCTGGGCTTCGGCATCTTCTTCGTCAGCGGGATCGCCAGCATCCTGTTCCTGGTCCGCAGCCGCCGGGAGTCCCGGGCCGCGGCCGGGGAGGCGCTGGCCCCCTCCCTGCTCGACCGGCTGCCCTCCGCGGCCGCGCTCGACCGCACCGCGCACCGCACCGTCGTCTTCGGGTTCCCGATCTGGACCTTCGCGGTCATCGCCGGGGCGATCTGGGCGGAGAGCGCCTGGGGCCGCTTCTGGGGCTGGGACCCCAAGGAGACCTGGGCGTTCATCGCCTGGGTGGTCTACGCCGCCTACCTGCACGCCCGTACGACCTCGGGCTGGCGGGGCCGGCCCGCCGCATGGATCAACATCGTGGGCCTGGTGGTCATGATCTTCAACCTGCTCTTCGTCAACCTGGTCTCCACCGGGCTGCACAGCTACGGCGGGGTCAGCTGATCCGCTGGTCACCCAGCGTCACGATCGGGTGAAACCGGTCCGGCAGTACGACGGCGGCTCGCGACCGGGCCAGCGGACATGTCATCCTCAGCTCATGACTGAACCCGGTGGAGTTCACTGTGGGTAGGCACCTGGCGGCCGACGGCGCGTCGGTGCACCCGCTGGTCGCGGCAGCACTGGACCAGCGCCCGGAGCCGTCCGGTCCCCGGCACGCCGCCGGTCAGGGCGGGCTCGGCTGGCCGGGCGACCCGGCCGACGGGACCGGGCTGGGCTGGCCCGGCGACCGGGACACCGATCGAGACACCGGCGGGGGCACGGACCAGGCCGGCGCGCGGGACGAGGTCGCCGGCCGGCCTGCTGCCCCGCGACGGGCCGGCTGGCGCCGGCTGTTCGCCGGCTCCCGCACCGCTGCCTGACGTCCCCTGCAACAGCGCGAGCCGTCAGCCCCTCGATCGGGGCTGACGGCTCGCGTCGTCTCGGCGGGGGAGTCGGGTCAGCTCATGCTGCCGTCGTCCCGCTTGGCCCGGCGCTCGAGCTCCCGGAGGAACTCCGGGTCGTCGTCGGGCGCCACCGGCCGGACCGGCGGGCGCTGCGCCCGCGGCGGCCGTGGCGGCCGGGGTCCGGCACCGGGCCGGCCGATCCCACCCGAGCCGCCGGGACCCCCGCTCTGAGCCGCGGCAGCCCGCATCACGAGCACGACCACCACGGCAGCGATCACCAGCATCACCAGGAAGACCATCGGTCCACCCCCCTCGTCTGCACCCAATGTACGACCGCGCCGATACTGGGACCCGGTGATCGCGCGCCCGGGGTGCGCGGCCCACAGACCGGGCACAGCGGGCTCTCAGGAACCGGGTGCGACCACGGCAGGACCGGAGGGCGTCATCGACGCGGTGGACGAGCAGCTGATCGCGCTGCTGGAGGCCAACGGGCGGGCCAGCTACGCCGAACTCGCCCGGCAGGTGGGCCTGTCGGCGCCCTCGGTGCACGAGCGGGTGGGCAAGCTGGAGGCCGCCGGGGTGATCACCGGTTACCGTGCTGTGGTCGACCCGGCCGCGGTGGGGCTCGGGGTGACCGCGCTGGTCGGCGTGATCGAGAGCGACCAGGTCGACGACGTCGGGCTGGAGGAGGCGCTGGCCGCGCTGACCCCGGTCGAGGACTGCTGGCGGGTGGCCGGCAGCGAGGGCTACCTGCTCAAGGTGCGGGTGGTCGACATCCCGGCCCTGGAGGACACCATCAGCGCGATCAACCGGATCCGGGGCGTGGCCCGCACCCGGACGACGGTTGTCCTGTCTACGAAGTGGGAGGGACGTCGTGGCTGACGACGCACAGGCACCGGTGACCCCGGTCGGGCCGACCGGAGCGCCGGCGGAGCCGCCGCCGCTGGTCCCCTGGCTGCTGGCCTACACCTTCGCCCGGCTGGCGATCGTGGCGGCGCTGGTGGCGCTGATCTGGGTGCTGGGGCTGCCCGGCTTCCCCGCGCTGCTGTTCGGCCTGCTGCTGGGCATGCCGGTGGCCTACCTGGCGCTGCGCCCCATGCGCGAGCGGCTCACCGAGGCGATCGCCGCACGGAGCCTGCGCAAGCAGCAGATCCGGGCCGACCTGCGCGGCGAGGACGACCCCGCCGCCTGAGGGCTAGCTGAGCGCGAGCCCCACGCCCAGCAGCACCCCGACGGCGAGGGTGAGCCGGCCGGTGCCCTTCAGCGCGTCGATCAGCGCCGGCCCGCGGCCGCCGGAGAGCACCGTGCGCACCGGGGGCACGGCCAGCGGCACGGCGAGCAGGGCCAGCAGCGCCCAGGGCCGGGCCAGCCCGATGAGCACGATCGCGCCGAAGACGACGACGAGCAGCCCGGTGAAGAACAGCCGGGTGCGGGCCTCCCCGAGCAGCACCGCCAGGGTCCGCTTGCCGACGGCGGCGTCCCCGTGCACGTCGCGGAGGTTGTTCACCACCAGCAGCGCCACCGAGCACAGCCCGATGGGCACCGCGGCGGCGAACGCCAGCCCGTCCAGCGAACGGGTCTGGGCGAACGTCGTCCCGACCACGGCGACCAGGCCGAAGAAGACGAAGACGAACACCTCGCCCAGCGCGCGGTAGCCGTAGGGGATCGGGCCGCCGGTGTAGGTCCAGGCGGCCAGGATGCTCACCGCGCCGACCACCACCAGCCACCAGCTGGACAGCGCGGCCAGCGCGAGACCGGCCACCGCGGCGACGGCGAAGGCGGTCATCGCCGCGACCAGCACCTGCCGGGCGGTGGCGGCGCCGGAGCCGACCAGCCGCATCGGGCCCACCCGGTCGTCGTCGGTGCCGCGCCTGCCGTCGGAGTAGTCGTTGGCGTAGTTCACCGCGACCTGCAGGGACAGCGCGACGAGCAGGGCCAGCAGGGCGGGTGCCAGCCGGAACCCGTCCAGCGCGGCCGCGACGCCGGTACCGACGAACACCGGCGCGAGCGCGGCGGGCAGGGTGCGGGGCCGGGCGCCCGCCAGCCACTGGGCGGGGGTGGCCACTAGATCTCTCCCAGGGTGTGGAGGACGGCGCGCCGGTCGGGCTTGCCGGTGTGCAGGGTCGGGACGGCGTCGATCAGGTGCAGGCCCTTCGGCGCCGCCGCGGCGCCGAGCCGGTCGGTCACCCAGGTGCGCAGCTCCGGCAGCGCGGGCGCGGCCCCGGGGGCGGGGACGACGGCGGCGACGACGCGCTGGCCCCACTCCGGGTCGGGCAGCCCGGCGACGACGGCGTCGGCGACCTGCGGGTGCTCGCGCAGCACCGCCTCCACCGCCTGCGGGACGACGTTCACCCCGCCGCTGATCACCACGTCGTCCCGCCGGCCGTGCACCGCGAGGGCGCCGTCGGGGGACAGCGCACCGGCGTCCCGGGTGCGGAACCAGACCCGGCCGTCCGGATCAGGGCCGAAGGCCTCGGCCGTGGCCGCGGGGTCCAGTCGGTAGCCGTGCGCCAGCACCGGCCCGGCCAGCTCGATCCCGCCGTCGGTGATGCGCACGGACACGCCGTCGAGCGGCTGCCCGTCGTACACGCAGCCCCCGGCGGTCTCGCTCATGCCGTAGGTGGTGCGCACCCGCACCCCGGCGGCCCGCGCCCGGGCCAGCAGTGCGGCGTCGGTGGCGGCCCCGCCGACCAGCACGGCGTCGAAGGAGGCCAGCGCCGCGGGTTCCTCGGCCAGCAGGCGGCGCAGCTGGGTGGGCACCACCGAGGTGTACCGACGGTCACCGGCCGGCAGCCGGGCCGCGGCGGTCGCCAGCGGCTCGCCACGGCCCAGCACCACCGGCTCCCGCCCGGCCAGCGCGCTGCGCACCAGCACCTGCAGCCCGCCGACGGCGGACACCGGCAGCGCCAGCAGCCAGCTCCCCGGGCCGCCCAGCCGGGTCGCGGTGGCGGCCGCCGAGGCCCGCAGCGCCGCGGCGGACAGCAGCACGCCCTTCGGGCCGCCGGTCGAACCGGAGGTCACCACGACCAGGTCGGTGCCCGGCTCCAGCGGCTCGTCCGGGCGCAGCACCGCGCGGGCGGCGGCGGCCGGCCCCGCGCCGGCGGGCAGCACGGCCAGCGGGGCGTCCCCCTCCAGCGCGGCCCGCAGGGCGGGCCAGACGGTGCCCAGCGCGGCGGCGGGTCCGGTGGGGGAGGGCGCCGGCACGAGGGTCAGCTGCCGGGCCACGGGGAGCCACGGTACTGCGCGGCACCCGGGCGCCCGGGGTGCGCTCTACGCTGGGCCGGTGATCGCCCCGGCAGCCGGCGGCGCCGGTACGGCGCTGGAGGCGTACGTCTACCGCGTGCCGTTGCGCAACCGGTTCCGCGGCCTGGACGTGCGCGACGGCGTGCTGGTCCGCGGCCCGGCCGGCTGGGGCGAGTTCTCCCCGTTCTGGGACTACGACGTCGCCGAGAGCCGGCGCTGGTGGGCCAGCGCCCACGAGGCCGCGGTGGTCGGCTGGCCCGACCCGGTGCGCGGCACCGTGCCGGTCAACGTGACGGTGCCCGCGGTCGGCCCGGCACGCGCGCACGGGATCGTCCGGGCGTCGGGCTGCCGCACCGCCAAGGTCAAGGTCGCCGAGCCCGGCCAGACCGCCGCCGACGACCTCGCCCGGGTCGAGGCGGTCCGCGACGCGCTGGGCCCCTCCGGCGCCATCCGGGTCGACGCGAACGCCGCCTGGGACGTCGACACCGCCGCCGACCGGCTGACCGCGCTGGACCGGCTGGTCGGCCTGGAGTACGCCGAGCAGCCGGTGGCCACGGTCGAGGAGCTGGCCGCGCTGCGTCGCCGGGTCGACGTGCGGATCGCTGCGGACGAGGTGGTCCGCCGCGCGCTGGACCCGCGGCGGGTGCCGCTGGCCGACGCCGCCGACGTCGTCGTCCTCAAGGTGCAGCCGCTGGGTGGGGTCCGGGCCGCCCTCGAGGTGGCCGAGGAGCACGGGCTGCCGTGCGTGGTCTCCTCCGCCCTGGAGACCTCGGTGGGCATCGCCGCCGGGGTGGCGCTGGCGGCGGCGCTGCCGGAGCTGCCGTTCGCCTGCGGGCTGGCCACGGTCGCGCTGTTCACCTCCGACGTCGCCAGCGAGCCGCTGCTGCCGGTCGACGGCGCGCTGCCGGTGACCCGCCCGGTGCCCGACCGGCTGGCCGAGACCGCCGCCGACCCCGGCACCGAGCGGCGCTGGCGCGAGCGGCTGGCCGCGGTGCAGGCGCCGTGAACCCGGCCACCGCCTTCGCCCGGGTGCTCGTCGACGAGCTGGTCCGCGGCGGGGTCACCGACGCCGTCGTCTCGCCGGGCTCCCGGTCCGCCCCGGTCGCGCTCGCGCTCGCCGACGCGGAGACCGCCGGCCGGCTGCGGTTGCACGTGCGCATCGACGAGCGGACGGCGGCGTTCCTGGCGCTGGGGCTGGCCAAGGCCGGCGGGCGGCCGGTGCCGGTGCTCACCACCTCCGGGACGGCGACGGCACACCTGCACGCCGCGGTGCTGGAGGCCGACGCCAGCGGGGTGCCGCTGCTCGCGCTCACCGCCGACCGGCCGCCGGAGCTGAGGTCCACCGGCGCCAACCAGACCATCGAACAGCCCGGCCTCTACGGGCGGGCGGTCCGCTGGGCCGCCGACGTCGGCGTGCCCGAGGCCGGGCGCGAGGCGGCGCAGAACCGGTACTGGCGCTCGCTGGTGGCCAAGGCGCTGCTGGTCGCCCGGGGCGAGCTGTCCGGCGACCCGGGCCCGGTGCACCTGAACCTGGCGCTGCGCGAGCCGCTGCTGCCCGACGACGTCACCCCTGACGTCCGCCCACCGCTGCCCACCGGCCCGTTCGCCGGCCGCCCGGACGGTGCGCCGTGGACCGCCGCGGTGCCCGGCGACCGAGCGCCGCGGGGGGCGCCGCTCACCGGACCCGACCCGGCGGGGTCGCGCACCCTGCTGATCGCCGGGGACGCCCCCTCCGCGGTGGGCCGGGCCGCCGCGGTCCTCGCCGACCAGCGGAGCTGGCCGGTGCTCGCCGAGCCCAGCAGCGGTGCGTGGGGCGCCGCCGGGGCGCTGCGCGGGCCGGCGCTGCTGCTCGGGGCGCCGGAGTGGCTGGCCGCGCACCGGCCCGACCGGGTGCTGGTGGTGGGCCGCCCGACGTTGTCCCGCCCGGTGTCCGCGCTGCTCGCCGACCCGGACGTCACGGTGGAGACCTACGCCCCGGCACCCCGCTGGGCCGATCCCGGCCGGGGCAGTGCGCTGGTCGGCAGTGCGCACCTGGACCCGGGCAGCGCGCTGCGCGAGGGCGGGACGCGCCCGGTGGGCGGCTGGGCGGCGGAGTGGTCGGCGGCGGCCGAGCGGGTGGGCGCCGCGGTCGACGCGCTGCTCGACGACCGGCCCGGCCGGGCGCTCACCGCCGCGCGGCTGGCCCGGGACGTGGTCGCGACGCTGCCGGCGGGGGCGCTGCTGGTGCTGGGGTCGTCCACCCCGGTCCGCGACGTCGACCGGCTGGCGGTGCCGCGTCCCGGGCTGACGGTGCTGGCCAACCGCGGCGTCGCCGGGATCGACGGCACCATCTCCACCGCCGTCGGGGCCGCGCTGGCGCACCAGGGGGCCGGGGGCGGGCCGGCGTTCGCGCTGATGGGCGACCTGACGTTCCTGCACGACCTCACCGGGCTGCTCACCGGGACGGGGGAGCCCCGGCCGGACCTGACCGTCGTCGTCCCGGACAACGACGGCGGCGGGATCTTCGCCCAGCTCGAGCCGGGGCAGCCGCAGTACGCGGCGGGCTACCGGCGGGTGTTCGGCACCCCGCACGGGCGGGACCTGGTGGCGGTGGCGCGCTCGCTGGGCTGGGCGGCCACCGCGGTCACCGATCCCGAGCAGCTGGTCGCGGCACTCGGCGCCGGCGGGCCGCGGGTCGTCGTCGTCCGCACCGACGCCGCGGCGGAGGCCGAGCTGGCCGGGCAGCTGCGTGCCACGGCGGCGGCGGTGCTGCGCACCGCGCGGGGCTGACCGGCCGGCTCAGGCCCGGGCGCCGGGCACCGGCGGGCGCAGCGCGGACGACTCGTCCAGCAGCAGCAGGTCGGCCGCCGCCTCCTCCAGCGGCTCGGCGAACAGGTAGCCCTGGGCCAGGTCGCAGCGCTCGGCGCGCAGCCGGTCGCGCTGGGCGGCGGTCTCGACCCCCTCGGCCACCACCTCCAGGCGCAGCGTGCGGCCCAGCTGCACCAGGCCGTGCACGATGGCCGCGTCGTCCGGGGAGCCGTCGAGCAGGCTGACGAACGAGCGGTCGATCTTGAGCACGTCGACGTCGAACTGGCGCAGCCAGCTCAGCGACGAGTAGCCGGTGCCGAAGTCGTCCAGCGCCAGTCGGGTGCCCAGCCCGCGCAGCTCGGCGAGCCGTTCGGCGACCGCGGACCGGTCGGTGACCAGCGCCGTCTCGGTGACCTCCAGCACCAGCGACGAGGGCGTGATGCCGCTGTCGGACAGCGCCTCGGTGACGTGCCCGACCAGCGTGCCGCCGGCCAGCTGGCGGGCGGAGACGTTGACCGCCATCGACAGCGGCGTGCCGCGGGGGTGGGCGCGCTGCCAGCGGGCGGCGGTGCGGGTGGCCTCGGCGAGCACCCAGCGGCCGATCGGCACGATCAGCCCGGAGTCCTCGGCGATCGGGACGAACCGGTCCGGCCCGATCGGGCCGAGCACCGGGTGCTGCCAGCGCAGCAGCGCCTCGAACCCGACGACCCGCTCGGTGGCCAGGTCGACCACGGGTTGGTAGACCAGCCGCAGCTGCCCGGCGTCCAGGGCCCCGGCCAGCTGGCGCTCCAGCTCGATCCGTTCCAAGGCGGCGGCGCGCATCTCCGGGTCGAAGACCACTGACTGCGCGCGGCCGGCGGACTTGGCCCGGTACATGGCGATGTCGGCGTCCCGGAACAGCGACAGCGGCGTCGCCGCGGCCTCGGCGGCGACGATGCCGATGCTGGCGGCCACCGAGACGCGGTGTCCGCCGAGGTCGATCGGGGCCTCGATCACGTCCAGCAGCCGCTGGGCGAGCGCGGCGGCCTCGGGCAGCCCGCCGCGGGTGTCGTCGACCAGGACGGCGAACTCGTCACCGCCCAGCCGGGCGACGGTGTCCGCGGTGCGGACGGCGCCCAGCAGCCGGCTCCCGACGGTGCGCAGCAGCTCGTCGCCGGCCAGGTGGCCGAGGCTGTCGTTGACGTCCTTGAAGCCGTCCAGGTCCAGGCACAGCACGATCGGTGGGGTGCCGGTGCGGCCGGCGCGGCGCAGCGCCTGCTCGGTGTGGTCCAGGAAGAGCGAGCGGTTGGCCAGGCCGGTCAGCGCGTCGTAGAACGCCTGGTGGGCCAGCTCCTGCTCGGCGAGCTTGCGGGCGGTGATGTCGTAGACGCTCACCACGATGCCGCCGACGTCCGGGTCGTCGAGCAGGTCGACGGCGCGGCCGCCCAGCCAGACGGTGCCCCCGGCGGGGTGCCCGCCCTGCAGCTCCAGGTCGGAGGCGGTGCCCCGCTGGGCGCGGGCCCGGGCCAGCACGGCCAGCACGTCGGCGGGGTCGACGCCGATGGTGGCGAGCATCGCCGTCAGCGAGTCGCCGGCGACGCCGGGCTGGCCCAGCAGCTCGGCCATCGACCGCGAGTCGGCCACCAGCCGCCCGGTGGGGTCGACGACGACGACCGCGTCGGAGGAGTTGAGCGCCAGCGCCTCGAAGCGGCGGGCCTGGGTGCGGACCGCCGCCCAGGCGCGCTCGCTGTCGGTGACCAGCATGCGGGTGCGGATGGTGCTGATCACCAGCAGGACGCTCCACACCAGCAGCCCGGGAACGGGGTTGACGGTGGCCTCGTGGCGCCAGGCCAGCACCTGCACCAGCGCCGGAGCGGTGAACGGGGCGATGGTGATCGCCACCCGCCAGGGACCGTGCCCCGGCCGGGAGATGGCCGCCTCCGCGTCGCGTCCGGACGGCGGTGGCACCCATGGCACCAGGGCGAAGAGCGTCACGCCGGCCATCCAGGCGGCGTCCAGCCAGCCGCTGACGGTGTCCGGGGAGGCGAGCAGCAGCCAGCCCAGGTCGGCGCAGAGCCAGCACAGCGCCCCGCCGAGCACCAGCGCGCCGACCGCGCGCACCCGGCCGTTGAGCATGACCCGCCAGGCGATCAGCCCGACGACGACGACGTCGAGCACCGGGTAGCCGATCCAGGTCAACCGGGCGAGGGCGGGCACACCGTGGTCGGTCAGCGTCTCCGCCACCCGGCTGTGGTGCACGACGAACAGGGCCACCGCCAGGGCCGCCGTGCCGTCCAGCACCGCGTACATCCGGGCCCCGGGACGGGGGCGGCCACCGAACCGGGCGGTGAGACAGGCGGCGCCGAGGGCGACGTAGCTGCTCAGCCAGCCCAGGTCGGCCACAGAGACCTCCGGGGCGGAGCCGGTCAGCCACACTTCCAGCTGCCACGCGAGGTCGCCCAGGGCGTTGCCGGTCAGCGCGACCGGCACCCACGGCAGCTGGGTGCGGCGGTTCTGCGGGCGGGTGCGGTCGGCGTACCAGGCGACGGCCGCGGCCCCCGTGCTGACCAGCAGGAAGGCGCAGCTGGCGACGGTGGTGCCGGAGAGCAGCAGCACGGTCGCGATCGCGGCCGTCGTCCCCAGGGCCAGGGCGCCGGCCACCACGCGTCGCCGGCGGACCGGCGACGGGGACGGGGCGGCGGGCATCACCAGGGGATGGTCGGCCGGGACGCCCGTTGTCTTGACGGAACTGGGGCCGGCTCTGCTCTTCCGGGTGACCCGAGGGGGAACTCAGTCCTCCAGGGCGGCCTGGACGGCGGCGAACTTCGCCTGCGTCTCGGCGAGCTCGGCCGCCGCGTCCGAACCGGAGACGATCCCGCAGCCGGCGAACAGCCGCGCCTGCCGGCCGCCCTCGGCCCCGGTCAGCTGGGCGCAGCGCAGCGCCAGCCCGAACTCGCCGTCCCCCTGGGCGTCCAGCCAGCCGACCGGGCCGGCGTACCGGCCGCGGTTCATCTCCTCGAGCTCGCCGATCAGGGCCGCCGCGCGGTCGGTGGGGGTGCCGCAGACCGCCGCCGTCGGGTGCACCGCGGCGATCAGCTCGAGCAGGTCGGCGCCGCCCCGCTGCCGGCCGCGCACGTCGGTGGCGAGGTGGCGGACGTTGGGGAGGGTGAGCAGCGAGGGCCCGGTCGGCACGTCGATGACGTCGCAGTACGGGCGCAGGGCGTCGACCAGGGAGCGGACGGCGTAGCCGTGCTCGGCGAGGTCCTTGGCCGAGCGCTGCAGGGCGGCGGCGAGCCGCTCGTCCTCGGCGCCCGCGCCGCGCGGGGCGGTGCCGGCCAGCACCCGGGCGGAGAGCTGGTCGCCGGTGCGGCGCAGCAGCAGCTCGGGGGTGGCGCCGAGCAGGTCGTCGACGGCGAAGGTCCAGCAGTCGGGGAAGCGCTCGGCCAGGCGCAGCAGCAGCCGGCGGGGGTCGATCGGCTCGTCGGCGCTGACCAGCAGGTCGCGGGCGAGCACCACCTTGTCCAGCGCGCCGGCGTCTATCCGGGCCACCGCCGCCTCGACGGAGGCGCACCAGGTGGCCGGGTCGAGCGAGCCGTCGGCGTAGCGGAGCTGGCCGATGGACGTGGTCGTCACCGCCGGCGAGGTCTCCACGACCGCGCGCTCCTCGGCGCCGGCGTCCCCGGTGACGGTGACCCAGGTGGCGCCGTCCCGCCGCCCGACGACCACCTCCGGGACGATGAACACCGAGCTCGACGCCGCCGGGTCGAAGGCGATGGAGGCGAAGACCACCGGGCCGGAGCCGGGGACGCCGACCGGGTCGTGCACCTCGGTGCGGGCGCACCGGTCGGCCCACCAGGCGGCGGCGGTGGCCAGTGCGTCGGGCCCGGACACCTCCAGCCGGTCGGCCTCGCCCCAGCCGACCAGCCCCTCGCCACGGCGCACCCAGGCCAGCGCGCCGTCGGAGGGGACCAGCGTGAGCAGCGGGGTGTGCCGCCTGCCCAGGGCGGTGGTGGTGACGACAGCCGCTGTGGTGGGGGAGGGCGCGGCCGGGCTCACCGCTCCAGGGTAGGAGGCGCGCAGGTAGCGTCCCCGACGTGGCGACCGGTGGACGACCTGACGGGGTGGGCCTGCGCGCCGGGCTGGACAAGCGCCCGGCCGACGTCGCGGCGATGTTCGACCGGGTCGCCGGGCGCTACGACCTGACCAACACCGTGCTCTCGGGTGGGCTGGACAGCGGCTGGCGGCGGGCGACCCGGGAGGCGCTCGGCGCGCGACCGGGGTCGACGGTGCTCGACGTCGCGGCCGGGACGGCGGTCTCCACGGTCGAGCTCGCGGCCGGGGGCGTGCACGCGATCGCCTGCGACTTCTCCCAGGGGATGCTGCGGGCCGGGGCGTCGCGTCCGGTGCCGAAGGTCGCCGGTGACGCGATGGCCCTGCCACTGGCCGACGAGAGCGTCGACGGGGTGGTCATCTCCTTCGGGCTGCGCAACGTGGCCGACCCGCGGCAGGCGCTGCGCGAGTTCCGCCGGGTCACCCGGCCCGGGGGGCGGCTGGTGGTGTGCGAGTTCTCCCGGCCGACGTGGGCGCCGTTCCGCACGGTCTACACCGAGTACCTGATGCGGGCGCTCCCCTCCATCGCCCGGACGGTCAGCAGCAACCCGGAGGCCTACGTCTACCTGGCGGAGTCGGTCCGCGCGTGGCCGGCGCAGCCGGAGCTGGCGACCTGGCTGCAGGACTCCGGCTGGCTCGACGTCGCGTGGCGGGACCTGACCGGCGGCGTCGTCGCGCTGCACCGCGGCACCCGCGGCTAGGGGCGACGGCCCCGCCGGGTCGGCAGGCGTCCGGTGTCGACTCGTCGACGCCTGGTGCCCGGGGCAGGGGTGCGCAGCTCGTCACTCGGGGAGCGCCGTTGGGTGTTCCCCGTCCGCGCCAGGGAGAGCAGGCTCGGGGCATGACGACCCCGCCCACGCCCGAGCCGCCCACGCCCGACCCCCAGCCCACGCCGGAGCCCCAGCCGCCCACGCCCGGGCCGCAGCCGCCCTCGCCGTCCCCGTCGCCCACCGACCCCATCTCCCCACCGGCCCCGGCACCGGTCCCCAGCCCGGACCCGACCGACCCGACGGCACCGCCGCCCGCGCCGGCGCCCGGGCCACAGTGAGCCCGTGAGCCGCCCCACGCGGCCTGTCAGGACCCCCGGTGTGAACTCGATCACCGGGGGTCCTGGTGTTCCGGCACCCCTCGGCATAGGCTTCGATCACTCAAGTTTGTGAACTTGTTCACAAGCACCAGGTGAAGCAGCTCACAGGCATCAGTCCGGTCGCCGCAGGCACGGGGAGGTCGTCGCAGTGGTCCGCTCGATGGCGCGTACGCCGCCGACCGTCCCGGCGGGGGCGCGCTGATGCTGTCGACCTACGCGCCGATCGTCGGCCTCTTCGTCCTCGCCGCGGGCTTCGCGCTCTTCTCGGTCACCGTGGCCCCGTTCGTCGGCCCGCGCCGCTACAACCGCGCGAAGGTGCAGGCCTACGAGTGCGGCATCGAGCCGGTCGACCAGCCGCTCACCGGTGGCCGCTTCCCGGTGAAGTACTACCTGACCGCGATGTTGTTCATCGTCTTCGACATCGAGATCGTCTTCCTCTACCCGTGGGCGGTCGCGAACGACGCGCTGGGCCTGTGGGGCCTCGTCGCGATGGTCGTCTTCATCGCCACCGTCTTCATCGCCTTCGCCTACGAGTGGCGCCGCGGAGGCCTCGAATGGGACTGACCCGCATCACACCGACCAGGGACGGGGGCCGCTGACATGGGCCTGGAGGAGAAGCTCCCCAGCGGAGTGCTGCTCACCAGCGTCGAGAAGCTGGTGAACTGGACGCGCAAGTC
Source organism: Modestobacter sp. SYSU DS0904 (assembly GCF_054051115.1). Lineage (NCBI taxonomy): Bacteria > Bacillati > Actinomycetota > Actinomycetes > Geodermatophilales > Geodermatophilaceae > Modestobacter > Modestobacter sp. SYSU DS0904. Next base: position 128,745 of record NZ_JBJHAQ010000007.1, read on the forward strand.
CTCGCTGTGGCCGGCCACGTTCGGGCTGGCCTGCTGCGCGATCGAGATGATGGCCTCCGGGGCCGGCCGGTACGACCTGGCCCGCTTCGGGATGGAGGTCTTCCGCGCCTCCCCGCGCCAGGCCGACCTGATGATCGTCGCCGGCCGGGTGAGCCAGAAGATGGCCCCGGTCCTGCGCCAGATCTACGACCAGATGCCCGAGCCGCGGTACGTGCTCGCCATGGGCGTCTGCGCCAGCTCCGGTGGCATGTTCAACAACTACGCGATCGTGCAGGGCGTCGACCACGTCGTCCCGGTCGACATGTACCTGCCCGGCTGCCCGCCGCGCCCGGAGATGCTCACCGACGCGATCCTCAAGCTGCACCACAAGATCCAGCACCAGCCGCTGGGCGCGAAGCGGGCCCGGGAGATGGCCGCAGCCCGCGCCGACGGCACCGCTCCCGACCTGCACCTCGAGATGCCCTCCAGCGTGCGGGTCGACAAGGAGCGGCGGCGCGCCTACGAGGAGGCCGCCGCCGCCGGCCGCACCGGCCAGTTCGCCATCGAGCAGCGCGGCGGCAACGCCGTCGCCCTGCCCGGCGCCGAGCCGGGAGCGCGACGGTGAGCGACGAGGCCGGCTTCGGGGCGGCGACGGCACCGGGCGGCGGGTTCCGCAAGGGTGCCTTCGGCGTCACCGGCAGCGGCGACACCTCCGGCTTCGGCGGCCTGGTCCGGGTCGAGCCCGGCGGCGCCATCGCCCTGCACTCGACCGAGCGGCCCTACGGCGGCTGGTTCGACGAGGTCGCCGATGCGCTCGTCGACGCCCTCGGGCAGGCCACCTACGACGCCGCCGTCCAACGGGTGCTCGTCGACCGCGGCGAGATCACCTGGTTCCTCGAGCGCGAGCACCTGCTGGCCTTCGTCCGCGCCCTGCGGGACGACGAGGCGCTGCGCTTCGAGCTGCTCTCCAGCGTCTCCGGCGTCGACTACCTCGACAGCGGCGGTCCCGAGGTCGGCCCCGGGCGCCCCCGGCTGCACGCCGTCTACCACCTGACGTCGATGACCTACCGCCGCCGGATCCGGCTGGAGGTGGCGGTGACCGCCGAGGACCCGCACGTCCCCTCGGTCACCGGCGTCTACCCGACCGCGGACTGGCACGAGCGCGAGGCCTGGGACATGTTCGGCATCGTCTTCGACGGCCACCCCGGGCTGACCCGGATCCTCATGCCCGACGACTGGGACGGCCACCCGCAGCGCAAGGACTACCCGCTGGGCGGCGTGCCGGTGGAGTACCACGGCGCGACGATCCCGCCCCCCGACGAGCGGCGGAGCTACCGATGACGACGACGCAGGACCCCTACGCCGGGTCGCGGGAGACCACCGAGGGCCGGATCTACACGGTCACCGGCGGCGACTGGGACCAGACCTTCGGCGCCGACACGCACGAGGACGAGCGGCTCGTGGTCAACATGGGCCCGCAGCACCCCTCCACGCACGGGGTGCTGCGCCTGGTGCTGGACCTCGAGGGCGAGACGGTCACCAAGGCCCGGGTGGTCATCGGCTACCTGCACACCGGCATCGAGAAGACCACCGAGTACCGCACCTGGGTGCAGGGGACGACGCTGGTCACCCGGATGGACTACCTGTCCCCGCTGTTCAACGAGGCCGGCTACTGCCTGGCCGCGGAGAAGCTGCTGGGCATCGAGGCCCCGCCCCGCGCGCAGACGATCCGCGTGCTGGTCATGGAGCTCAACCGGATCGCCTCGCACCTCGTCGCGCTGGCCACCTTCGGCATGGAGATGGGCGCGCTCACCGGGATGACCAACGGCTTCCGCGAGCGCGAACTGGTCCTCGACCTGCTCGAGGAGATCACCGGGCTGCGGATGAACCACGCCTACATCCGCCCCGGCGGCCTGGCCCAGGACCTCCCCGAGGGGTGTGTCGAGCACATCCGGGAGTTCCTGCGGGTCATGCCCGAGCGGGTCACCGGCTTCCACCGGCTGCTCACCGGCCAGCCGATCTGGCAGCGGCGCCTCAAGGACGCCGGCTACCTGGACGTGACCGGCTGCGTCGCGCTCGGCGTCACCGGTCCCGTGCTGCGCGCCGCGGGGCTGCCGTGGGACCTGCGCAAGGTCGAGCCCTACCTGGGCTACGAGACCTACGACTTCGAGGTGCCGACGGCGGACACCTGCGACGCCTGGGGCCGCTACCTGGTGCGGATGAGCGAGGTGAACGAGTCGCTCAAGATCATCGCGCAGGCGCTGGACCGGCTGGAGCCCGGCCCGGTGATGGTCGAGGACAAGAAGATCGCCTGGCCCGCGCAGCTGTCGCTGGGCGCCGACGGGCTCGGCAACTCCCTCGACCACGTCCGGCACATCATGGGCCAGTCGATGGAGGCGCTGATCCACCACTTCAAGCTGGTAACCGAGGGCTTCCGGGTGCCGGCCGGCCAGGTGTACGTGCCGATCGAGAGCCCGCGCGGCGAGCTCGGCTACCACGTGATCAGCGACGGCGGCACCCGCCCGTTCCGGGTGCACGTGCGCGACCCCAGCTTCGTGAACCTGCAGGCCACCGCGGCGATGAGCGAGGGCGGGATGATCGCCGACGTCATCGCCGCGATCGCCTCCATCGACCCCGTGATGGGAGGCGTCGACCGATGAGCGCACTGCCTGGATCGCAGGAGGGGACGGCGGTCACCGGGCTGGACTCCAGCCCGGTCGAGCCGGCCGGCCCGGACCTGCCGCCGCTGACCGAGCAGACCGAGGCCGAGGCCCGTGAGCTGATGGCCCGCTACCCGCAGGCCCGCTCGGCGCTGCTGCCGATGCTGCACCTGGTCCAGTCGGTGCAGGGTTACGTCTCCCCGGAGGGCGTCGGGTTCTGCGCCCGGCTGCTCGGGCTGACCAAGGCCGAGGTCGGCGCGGTCGCGACGTTCTACACGATGTACAAGCGGCACCCCACCGGCCGGCACCTGGTCAGCGTCTGCACCAACACGCTGTGCGCCGTCCTCGGCGGGCAGCGCATCTACGACGCGATCGCCGCCGACCTCGGCGTGGGCCACGACCAGACCGCCCCCGACGGCTCGGTCACCCTGGAGCACGCCGAGTGCCTGGCCGCGTGCGACTACGCGCCGGTGGTCACCATCGACTACGAGTTCTACGACCAGCAGGACGTCGCGTCGGCCCGCGCGCTGGTGACCGCCCTGCGGATGGGGGAGAAGCCGCCGCCCACCCGCGGTGCCCCGCTGACCGACTTCCGCGGCATCTCCCGCCAGCTCGCCGGCCTGAGCCAGCACGCCGACCCCGCCGCCGAGCGGGCCGCGATCGACGCACCGTCCACCGGGGCGCCCACCCTGGCCGGCGTCCGGCTGGCCGCCGAGCGCGGGGAGACCGCGCCGCCGATGGGCGACGCCCAGCCCGAACAGGCGCCCGAGCCGGACGTCGAGCCCGCGGCAGGGCCGGGGCAGACGCCGTCCGAGCAGGCCGCCGACACCGCCGTCGCCTCCGCCGACACCCCCGCCGAGCGGGCCGGCGCCGCGCAGCACCACCCGGACACCCCCGAGCCCGCCGGCCGCGAGCCGGCCGAGCGCGGCGACGAGGGCACCGACACCCCGCCGACCGGCACCGGCGCCGGCCAGCAGAGCTCGATCGAGCGGGAGGCCTGACATGCCCCTGACCCCCGTCCTCACGGCGCGGTTCGACGCGCCCCGCTCCTGGACGCTGGACACCTACGAGCGGCTCGACGGCTACCGGGCGCTGCGCTCGGCGCTGGCGATGGCCCCGGACGACGTCGTCGCGCTGGTCAAGGACTCCGGGTTGCGCGGCCGCGGCGGCGCCGGCTTCCCCACCGGGATGAAGTGGAGCTTCATCCCGCAGCCCAAGCCGGGGGAGGAGCCCACCGGCCCCGCGGCGGCGCCGAAGTACCTGGTGGTGAACGCCGACGAGGGCGAACCGGGCACCTGCAAGGACCTCCCGCTGATGATGGCCGACCCGCACTCCCTGGTGGAGGGGGTGATCATCACCGCCTACGCGATCCGCTCGCACTTCGCCGTCATCTACGTGCGCGGGGAGGCGGTGCACGCCCACCGCCGGCTGGTCGCCGCGGTGCAGGAGGCCTACGCCGCCGGCTACCTGGGCCGCGACGTCCTGGGCACCGGCTACGACCTGGAGCTGGTCGTGCACGCCGGCGCCGGGGCCTACATCTGCGGCGAGGAGACGGCGCTGCTGGACTCGCTGGAGGGCTACCGGGGGCAGCCGCGGCTCAAGCCGCCGTTCCCCGCGGTCGCCGGCCTCTACGGCTCCCCGACGGTGATCAACAACGTCGAGACGCTGGCCACCGTGCCCTACGTGGTCCGCGGCGGCGCCGAGTGGTTCAAGCAGTTCGGCCCGGAGAAGTCACCCGGGCCGAAGATCTACTCGCTGTCGGGCCGGGTGGTGCGCCCCGGTCAGTACGAGGCCCCGATGGGGACGACGATGCGTGAGCTGCTGGAGATGGCCGGCGGCGTCCGTCCCGGGCACCGGCTGAAGTTCTGGACGCCGGGCGGCTCCTCGACCCCCTACTTCACCCCCGAGCACCTCGACGTCCCGCTGGACTTCGACTCGGTGGCCAAGGCCGGCTCGATGCTGGGCACCACCGCGCTGATGGTCTTCGACGAGACCGACTCCATCGTCGAGGCGACGCTGCGCTTCACCGAGTTCTACGCGCACGAGAGCTGCGGCAAGTGCACCCCCTGCCGGGAGGGCACGTACTGGCTGGTCCAGATCCTGGAGCGGCTGGTGCACGGGCGGGGCCGGGCCGCCGACCTGGACCTGCTCACCGACACCTGCGACAACATCCTGGGCCGCTCCTTCTGCGCCCTCGGAGACGGCGCCACCAGCTGCATCGCCAGCTCGCTGAAGTACTTCAAGGACGACTACGTCGCGCTGCTGCCCGCCGAGGAGCAGACCCGCCTCGGCCGGTCGTTGCGGCTCGAGCCGGTTGGAGCAGCCTGATGACCCTCACCCCGGCCACCCCCGAGCCCGCGCCGGCGCTGCCGCCGGGCGCCCCGGGCCCGCACACTCCGCCCGACGCCGTGCACTGCACCATCGACGGCTTCCCGGTCGCGGTGCCCAAGGGCACGCTGATCATCCGGGCGGCCGAGCAGATCGGCGTGCAGATCCCCCGGTTCTGCGACCACCCGCTGCTGGACCCGATCGGCGCCTGCCGGCAGTGCCTGGTGGAGGTGGAGGGCCAGCGCAAGCCGGTGGCCTCCTGCACCACGCCGGTGAGCCCGGACATGGTCGTGCAGACCCAGCTCACCAGCCCGGTCGCGGACAAGGCCCAGCAGGGCACGATGGAGCTGCTGCTGGTCAACCACCCGCTGGACTGCCCGGTCTGCGACAAGGGCGGGGAGTGCCCGCTGCAGAACCAGGCGATGAGCAACGGCCGCGCCGAGAGCCGGTTCGTCGAGACCAAGCGCACCTACCCCAAGCCGCTGCCGATCAGCTCGCAGGTGCTGCTCGACCGCGAGCGCTGCGTTCTCTGCGCCCGCTGCACCCGGTTCAGCCAGCAGGTGGCCGGTGACCCGTTCATCGAGCTGTTCGAGCGCGGCGCGCTGGAGCAGGTCGCCATCTACGAGGACGAGCCGTTCGAGTCCTACTTCTCCGGCAACACCACCCAGATCTGCCCGGTCGGCGCGCTCACCAGCGCCACCTACCGGTTCCGGGCCCGCCCGTTCGACCTGCGCAGCGAGCCCAGCGTCTGCGAGCACTGCGCCAGCGGCTGCGCCCAGCGCACCGACTACCGGCGCGGCACGGTCACCCGCCGGCTCGCCGGCGAGGACCCGGCGGTCAACCAGGAGTGGAACTGCGACAAGGGCCGCTACGCGTTCCGCTACGCCAGCAGCAACGAGCGGCTGATGACGCCGCTGGTGCGGCGCGACGGGGAGCTGCAGCCGGCCTCCTGGCCGGAGGCGTGGGCCGCCGCGGCCGCGGGCCTGGCCACCGCGCGCGCGGCCGGCGGGGTCGGGGTGCTGCCCGGTGGCCGGCTCACCGTCGAGGACGCCTACGCCTACGCCGCGTTCGCCCGGGTGGCGCTGGGCACCAACGACGTCGACGCCCGGGCCCGCGCCCACTCCGCCGAGGAGCTGGACTTCCTCGCCACGCACGTCGCCGGCACCGCCCCCGGCGCCGGGGCCGTCAGCTACGACGACCTGTCGGCGGCCCCGGTGGTGCTGCTGGTCGGCTTCGAGCCGGAGGAGGAGTCGCCGATCGTCTTCCTGCGGCTGCGCCGGGCGGTCCGCACGGCCGGCCTGCAGGTGTTCGACGTCGCCCCGTTCGCCACCCGGGCTGCGGAGAAGCTGCAGGCCACCGTGCTGCCGACGGTCCCGGGGCAGGAGACCCGGCTGCTGCGCGACCTCACCGCGCACCCGGTGGACGGCGTGCTGGCCGAGGTGGCGGCGGCGCTGTTCCGGCCGGGGGCGGTCGTGCTGGCCGGCGAGCGGCTGGCCGAGGTGCCGGGCGCCTTCACCGCGCTGACCGCGCTCGCCGGTGAGACCGGTGCCCGGATCGGCTGGGTGCCGCGCCGGGCGGGGGAGCGGGGTGCGGTCGAGGTCGGTGCGCTGCCCACCCTGCTGCCCGGCGGCCGCACCGTGGCCAACGCCGCCGACCGCGCGGCGGTGGCCCAGCGCTGGGGCGCCGACGTCCCGGCCACCCCGGGCCGCGACCTCACCGGCATCCTCACCGCCGCCCGGGACGGCGCCCTGGCCGGCCTGCTCGTCGGGGGCGTGGACCCCGCCGACCTGCCCGACCCGCTGCTGGCCGAGCAGGCGCTGGCCGCCGCCGGCTTCGTGGTCAGCCTGGAGCTCTTCCCGTCCGCGGTCACCGCGCACGCCGACGTCGTCCTGCCGGTCGCCGCCGCGCCGGAGAAGGCCGGCGCCTACCTGGACTGGGAGGGCCGGGTCCGCCCGTTCGACGCCACGCTGCACGGCACCGGCCAGCTCAGCGACGGGCGGGTGCTGCAGGGGGTCGCCGAACACCTGGGCCTGGACCTGCGGCTGGGTTCGGTGACCGAGGTGCGCGCCGAGCTGATGGCGCTGGGCGGTGCGGCGCAGGCCCCCGCCGGGGTGGTCCCGGGCGTCGCGCCGGCCCCGCTGCCGGAGCTGGCCGACGACCAGGCCGTGCTGGCCTCCTGGCGGCAGCTGATCGACGTCGGGACGCTGCAGCGCGACGAGCTCGCGCTGGCCGGCACCGCCCGCCCACCGGTGGCCCGGCTGGGCAAGGACGCCGCCGGCCGGCTCGGCGTCGCCGATGGTGACCCGCTCACCGTCACCGGGCCGGCCGGGGCGACCACCCTGCCGGTGCGGATCACCGACATGCCCGACGGGGTGGTCTGGCTGCCGATGCGCTCGCCGGGCAGCGAGGTGCGCAGCCAGCTCGGCGCCGGGCCCGGCGCCGTCGTCCGGCTGGCCGGCCCGCCCCCCACCCCGGCCGGCGCGACGTCGGTCTCGAGCCTGCGGGGAGCCCAGGCATGACCGTGTTCGCCGCCGCCGACCAGCCGACGCTGGAGGACTTCGGGTCCGACGTCTGGTGGATCGTGCTCATCAAGATCGTCGGCATCTTCGGGGTGCTGGTCCTGATGACGTTGTTCGCCATCGTCTTCGAGCGCAAGGTCGTCGCGCGGATGCAGCAGCGGATCGGCCCCAACCGGGTCGGGCCGCGCGGCTACCTGCAGAGCCTCGCCGACGGCCTGAAGCTGGCGTTCAAGGAGGACATCATGCCGGCGCTGGCCGACAAGCCGGTGTACTTCCTGGCCCCGGTCATCGCCACCATCCCGGCGTTCCTGGCGTTCTCGGTCATCCCGCTCGGCCCGACGGTCAGCATCTTCGGCGAGCCCACCCCGCTGCAGCTCACCGACGCCCCGATCGGCGTGCTCATCGTGCTGGCCTGCTCGGCGATGGGCGTCTACGGCATCGTGCTCGGCGGCTGGGCCTCCGGGTCGACCTACCCGCTGCTCGGCTCGCTGCGCAGCGCCGCCCAGATGGTCAGCTACGAGATCGCGATGGGCCTGTCGATCGTGGCGGTGTTCCTCTACGCCGGCTCGATGTCCACCTCGGAGATCGTCGCCGCCCAGGCCGACGGCACCGAGCTCTCCCTCTTCGGGCTCGAGTTCACCGGGCCCAGCTGGTACGCGGTCCTGCTGCCGGTCTCGTTCGTGATCTACGTGATCGCCGTCGTCGGGGAGACCAACCGGGCGCCGTTCGACCTCCCCGAGGCCGAGAGCGAGCTGGTCGGCGGCTTCCACACCGAGTACTCGTCGCTGAAGTTCGCGCTGTTCTTCCTGGCCGAGTACATCAACATCGTCACCGTCTCGGCGCTGGCGGCGACGCTCTTCCTCGGCGGCTGGCGGGCGCCGTGGCCGATCTCGATCTGGGAGGGCGCGAACACCGGCTGGTGGCCGGTGCTGTGGTTCCTGGCCAAGGTCGTCATCGCGCTGTTCGTCTTCGTCTGGCTGCGCGGCACGCTGCCCCGGCTGCGCTACGACCAGTTCATGCGCTTCGGCTGGAAGGTGCTCGTCCCGGTCGGACTGGTGTGGATCCTCGCCGTCGCCACCATGCGGGCGGTGGCCCGCGAGGCCGACGTCGACGGCGGCCAGGTCGCGGTCTTCGTGGGCGTGCCGGTCGCGCTGCTGATCCTCGGCGGGCTGCTCCTCGTCTCCCGGCGGAGCAACCGGGACACCCGGGTGGCCGCCCGCGCCGCCGCGGCCGGCGCGCTCAACCCGACCGAACCGGACGTGCTGCCCCCGGCCGGGCAGGGCTCAGCCGCGGGCGGCTTCCCGGTGCCCCCGATGGACCTCGTCGTGCCGCCCTCCCCGCGGCTGGGCCGTCGGGAGTCCGTCGGCGCCGGCGCCGTGGTCGGCACCGGCCGGCGCGGCACCCCACCCACCGAGCAGGAGGACGGCGATGTCTGAGCAGGCCCCGGCCCGGCGCAGCGGCGCCACAGCCCTGAGCACCGACGGCACGGCCCTGAGCACCGACGCGGCGGCCCCGCGGACCGAGGGCGGGGCACCGGCCCGGCGCAGCTGGCTGCCCGGCCCCGCGCAGGGCTTCGGCGTCACCTTCGCCACGATGTTCAAGAAGGTGACCACCGAGTCCTACCCGGAGGTGCCCAAGCAGACCAAGCCGCGCTACCACGGCCGGCACGTGCTCAACCGGCACCCCGACGGCCTGGAGAAGTGCGTGGGCTGTGAGCTGTGCGCCTGGGCCTGCCCGGCCGACGCCATCTACGTCGAGGGCGGGGACAACACCGAGGACGCCCGGTTCTCCCCGGGTGAGCGCTACGGCGCCGTCTACCAGATCAACTACCTGCGCTGCATCTTCTGCGGGCTGTGCATCGAGGCCTGCCCCACCCGCTCGCTCACGATGAGCAACGACTTCGAGCTCGCCGACGACGACCGCCAGGCGCTGATCTACACCAAGGAACAGCTGATGGCCCCGCTGCTGCCCGGGATGGAGCAGCCGCCGCACCCGATGCGGCTGGGCGCCGACGAGCAGGACTACTACGTGCGCGAGCCGGAGGCCTCGTCGGCCGCCGAGCCGGTCGTCGGGGAGCGGGCGTGAACGCGCTGCCCATGGACGTCGTGGCGGCCGCCGCCGACACCGCCGTCCGGCTGGGCACCGCCGAGACGGTGGTGTTCTGGCTGCTCGCGCCGGTCGCGCTGGCCGGGGCGCTGGGCATGGTGCTCTCCCGCAACGCGGTCCACTCCGCGCTCTGGCTGGTCACCACGATGCTGGTGCTGGGCGTGTTCTACGTCGTCCAGGAGGCGCCGTTCCTCGGTGCGGTGCAGATCATCGTCTACACCGGCGCGATCATGATCCTGTTCCTCTTCGTGCTCATGCTGGTGGGCCGGGACTCCTCGGACTCGGTGGTCGAGACGCTGCGCGGGCAGCGGGTGGCCGCCCTGGTGCTGGGCGCCGGGTTCGCCGCGCTGGTCGGCGCCGGGATCGCGCGGGCCACCCAGGACCTCCCGGTCACCGGGCTCACCGCCGTGCAGGGCACCGAGGGCGGGCCGGCCGCCGGCAACGTCGAGGCGATCGCCGGTGTGCTCTACGGCCGCTACGTGCTGGCCTTCGAGGTCACCGGCGCGCTGCTGATCGTGGCCGCGGTGGGCGCGCTGCTGCTCACCCACGCCGAGCGCGACCCCGGCGACCGGCGCAGCCAGAAGGAGCTCTCCCGCGCCCGGTTCCTCACCGACCGGCCGCAGACGCTGCCCGGCCCCGGCGTGTACGCGCGGGCCAACTCCGTCGCCGCGCCCGGCCGGCTGCCCGACGGCCGCCGGGCCCCGGACACCCTGCTGACCGGGGTCGACCCGCAGCCGGTCGACCCGCTGCCCCCGGCCGGCAGCACCGGCGTCGAGCGGGAGGGGCTGCCGCACGCCGGTGGGCCGGACGCCGCGCTGGGGACGCTCGACGGGGGGAGTGGCGACCGGTGACGCTGACCAACTACCTGGTGCTCGCGGCGATCCTGTTCACCATCGGCGCGGTCGGCGTCCTGGTGCGGCGCAACGCGATCGTCGTCTTCATGTGCGTCGAGCTGATGCTCAACTCGGTGAACCTCACCCTGATCACCTTCGCCCGGGCCACCGGCACCGTCGAGGGCCAGGTCATCGCCCTGTTCGTGATGGTGGTCGCCGCCGCCGAGGTGGTCGTCGGGCTGGCCATCATCATGTCGATCTACCGGACCCGCCGTTCGGCGTCGGTCGACGACGCCAACCTCCTGAAGTACTGAGCGGAACGGGGCCGAGATGAACGAGGTCGTACCGGCGTCGCTGCCCGTCGACGGGCTGCTGTCGGTGGCCTGGCTGCTGATCGCGCTGCCGCTGGCCGGCGCCGCGGTGCTGCTGCTCGGCGGCCGGCGCACCGATCGCTGGGGCCACCTGCTGGGCACGGCGACCGTGGTCGCCGCGTTCGCGCTCGCCGTGGCGTGCACCGTGCAGCTCACCGGCCGGGCCGGGCACACCGCCAGCATCGACCTGTACACCTTCATCAGCACCGGCACCCTCGACGTCACCGCGGGGCTGCTGCTCGACCCGCTGTCGGTGGTCTTCGCACTGCTGATCACCGGCGTGGGCGCGCTGATCCACGTCTACTCGATCGGCTACATGGCGCACGACCCCGGCCGCCGCCGGTTCTTCGCCTACCTGAACCTCTTCGTCGCCGCGATGCTGCTGCTGGTGCTGGGCAACAGCTACGTCGCCCTCTACGTCGGCTGGGAGGGCGTCGGGCTGGCGTCCTACCTGCTCATCGCCTTCTGGTACACCCGCCCGGCGGCGTCCACCGCGGCGAAGAAGGCCTTCGTGATGAACCGGGTCGGCGACGTCGGCCTGGCGCTGGCGATCTTCCTGATGTTCGCCCAGCTGGGGACGACGTCCTACGCCGGCGTGCTCGGCTCGGTCGGCGCCCTGGCCGGTGGCGTGGTCACCGCGCTGGGGCTGCTCCTGCTGCTGGGTGCCTGCGGCAAGTCCGGCCAGTTCCCGCTGCAGGCCTGGCTGCCCGACGCGATGGAGGGGCCCACCCCGGTCTCCGCGCTCATCCACGCGGCCACCATGGTCACCGCCGGGGTCTACCTGATCGCCCGCAGCGCCCCCCTCTACGACGCGACCCCCACCGCCCGCACCGTGGTGCTCGCCGTCGGCGCGGTCACCCTGCTGATCGGTGCGATCGCCGGCTGCGCCCAGGACGACATCAAGAAGGTGCTGGCCTACTCCACGGTCAGCCAGATCGGCTACATGTTCCTCGCCGTCGGCCTCGGCCCGGCCGGGTACGCCGCCGGGATCGCGCACCTGCTCACCCACGGCTTCTTCAAGGCCGGGCTGTTCCTCGGCGCCGGCTCGGTCATGCACGCGATGGGCGACCGCACCGACATGCGCCGCTTCGGCGGGCTGGCCCGGCGGCTGCCGGTCACCTTCGTCACCTTCGGGCTGGGCTACCTGGCGCTGATCGGCTTCCCGTTCCTGTCCGGCTACTGGACCAAGGACGCGATCATCGAGGCCGCGCTGGACCGGGGCGACTGGTCGGGCTGGCTGCTGGGCGGGGTCGCCGTGCTCGGCGCGGGGCTGACCGCGTTCTACATGACCCGGCTGATGCTGATGACCTTCTTCGGCCGGGCCCGCTGGGAGGAGGGCACCCACCCGCACGAGGCGCCACCCACCATGACCGCGCCGATGGTGCTGCTCGCCGTCGGCTCGGTCGCCGCGGGGTTCCTGCTGGTGCAGGTCTTCCCGCTGGCCGAGTGGCTGGCCCCGGTGTTCGGGGAGCCGGCGGAGGCCGCGCACGTCGTCGCCCCGGCCGTGGTGGGGCTGGTCGTCACCGCGGTGATGGTGGTGGGGGTGCTGGCGGCCTGGCTGTTCGTCGGCCGCCGCGAGGTGCCCACCACCGCTCCGGCCCGGGTCTCGCCGGTGGTCACCGCTGCCCGCCGCGCGCTCTACGCCGACACGGTCAACGAGGCGGTCTTCATGCGCCCGGGCGTCTGGCTGACCCGCGCGCTGGTCTTCGTCGACAACCGCGGCGTCGACGGCCTGGTGAACGGCACCGCCGCCGCGCTCGGCGGCTCCTCGTCGCGGCTGGGCCGGGTGCAGACCGGCTTCGTCCGCAGCTACGCGCTGGGGGTGCTCGGCGGCGCGGTGCTGGTCGCCGGTGCGCTGGTGGCGGTGACGACGGCGTGAGCGCTGGACCCGTCCTGGAGGACGCCCGATGAGCGAGTTCCCGTTCCTGCTGGCGATGATCGCCGTCCCCGCGCTGGGGGCGGCCGTCGTCGCCGCGCTGCCGCCCGCCCGGGCCGGTCTCGCCCGGCTGCTGGCCCTGGGGATCAGCCTGCTGGTGCTGCTGCTGGCCGTGCTGGCCACGGTGGCCTTCGACACCGCCGGCCCCCGGTTCCAGCTGACCACCTCGGTGGCCTGGATCCCCGACTTCGGGGTCGAGTTCGCCCTCGGCGTGGACGGGATCGCGCTGGCGATGCTGCTGCTGGTCGGCGTGCTGGTGCCGGTCGTCGTGCTGGCCTCCTGGCGGGACGTGGCGCTCGGCCGCCGGTCGATGCGCACCTTCTGGGCCTGGCTGCTGGTGCTGGAGGCCACCCTGGTCGGCGTCTTCGCCGCCACCGACGTCTTCCTGTTCTACGTCTTCTTCGAGGCGATGCTCATCCCGATGTACTTCCTGATCGGGGGCTTCGGCGGACCGAACCGGCAGTACGCGGCGGTGAAGTTCTTCCTCTACAGCCTGCTCGGCGGGCTGGTCATGCTCGCCGCCGTCATCGGCCTCTACGTGGTCAGCAACTCCCAGCTCGGCGAGGGCACCTTCGCCTTCGACGCGCTGCGGCAGCTGGAGATCGACCCGGGCGTGCAGAAGCTGCTGTTCGCCGGGTTCTTCATCGCCTTCGCCATCAAGGCACCGCTGGTGCCCTTCCACACCTGGCTGCCCGACTCCGGTGCCGAGGCGCCCATCGGCGGCGCGGTGCTGCTGGTCGGCGTGCTGGACAAGGTCGGCACCTTCGGCTTCCTGCGCTACTGCCTGCCGCTGTTCCCCGACGCCTCCCGCGACCTGGCGCCGGTGGTGCTGGTGCTCGCGGTCGTCGGCATCCTCTACGCGGCGCTGGTGGCGATGGGGCAGAGCGACATGAAGCGGCTGGTGTCCTACACCTCGATCGCCCACTTCGGCTTCATCGCGCTGGGCATCTTCGCCTTCACCACCGAGTCGGTCACCGGCGCGGTGCTCTACATGGTCAACCACGGCATCGCGACCGGGCTGCTCTTCCTGGTGGTCGGCATGCTCATCGCCCGCGGCGGCTCCCGGCGGATCGGTGACTACGGCGGGGTCGCGGCGAAGGCGCCGATGCTCGCCGGCGCCTTCCTGATAGCCGGGCTGGCCTCGCTGGCGCTGCCGGGCACCAACAGCTTCGTCAGCGAGTTCCTGGTGCTCATCGGGTCGTTCCCGGTGTGGCCGGTGTTCACGATCCTGGCCACCGCCGGGATCGTGCTCGCCGCGCTGTACGTGCTGCTGGTCTACCAACGCACCATGCACGGCCCGCCCCGCGGCGTGCTGCTGGTCGACGACGACCCCGGTCACGCCACTGACCAGCCCGCCGCCGTCCCCCCGGGGCCGGACGGCGCCGGTGGGGCCACCGCGGTGCTCACCGCGCCGGAGCGCACCCGCACCCTGCGGGTGGCCGACCTGAGCCGGCGTGAGCTGGCCGTCGTCGCCCCGCTGGTGGCGCTGATCCTGGTGCTCGGGTTCGCCCCGCAGCCGCTGATCGACCTGGTGGAGCCCGCGGTCCAGGCGACCGTCGCCGACGTCGGCGGCGACCCGGACGGCATCGTGCCGGCCACCGAGGGAACGGGGGAGTGATGGGCGAGCTCGCGGCACCGGACCTGTCGTTCGCGGCGCTCGCGCCGCTGCTGTTCACCTTCGGGGCGGCCTGCCTGGGGGTGCTGGTGGAGGCGTTCGTGCCCCGCGCGGTGCGGCAGCAGGTGCAGGTGGTCCTGGCGCTGACCGGCACGGTCGGTGCGTTCGTCGCCGTCCTGCTGCTGGCCGGCCGCGAGGCGACCACCACCGCCGTCGGCGCGCTGGCCGTCGACGGCATGGCGCTGTTCCTGCAGGGCACCATCGCCGTCCTGGGCGCGCTGTCGGTGCTGCTGTTCGCCGAGCGGTCGCTGGACCCGGCCCGCTCGGCGTTCGTCGCCGCGGCCGCGGTCCCCGCCGGCAGCGTGCGCGACCGGCAGCTGGCCACCGACGAGCGGGTGCAGACCGAGATCTACCCGCTGGCCTCCTTCGCCATCGGCGGCATGATGCTGTTCACCGCCGCCAACGACCTGCTGCTGCTCTTCATCGCACTGGAGGTGCTCAGCCTCCCGCTGTACCTGATGGCCGGGCTGGCCCGCCGCCGGCGGCTGCTGTCCCAGGAGGCGGCGGTCAAGTACTTCCTGCTCGGCGCCTTCTCCTCCGCCTTCTTCCTCTACGGGCTGGCGCTGGTCTACGGCGCCACCGGCACCGTCCAGCTGGCCGGGATCCGGGACGCCGTGGCCGGCCAGGGCGCCGGCACCCTGCTCGTGCTGGGCCTGGGGCTGCTGATCGTCGGGCTGATGTTCAAGGCCAGCGTCGCGCCGTTCCACACCTGGACGCCGGACGTCTACCAGGGCGCCCCCACCGCGGTGACCGCCTTCATGGCCGCGGCCACCAAGGTCGCCGCCTTCGGCGCGGTGCTGCGGGTGCTCTACGTCGGCTTCGGCACCGAGGTGTGGGCGTGGCGGCCGCTGGTCTACGGCCTGGCCATCGCCTCGATGGTGATCGGTGCGGTGCTGGCGCTCACCCAGACCGACCTCAAGCGGATGCTCGCCTACTCCTCGGTGGCGCACGCCGGCTTCCTGCTCACCGGCGTCATCGGCCTGGGCGCCGGGGAGGGCTCGGGCCTGGCGGCCACGATGTTCTACCTGCTCACCTACGGGCTGATGACCCTCGGGGCGTTCGGGCTGCTGACCCTCGTCCGGGACGGCGACGGCGAGGCCACCCACCTCGCCCAGTGGGCCGGCCTGGCCCAGCGCTCCCCGATGGTGGCCGCGCTGATGACCTTCTTCCTGCTGGCCCTCGCCGGCATCCCGCTCACCAGCGGGTTCACCGGGAAGTTCGCGGTCTTCCGGGCCGCCATCGAGGACGGCGCCTGGCCGCTGGTCCTCGTGGCGCTGCTCACCAGCGCGGTGGCGGCCTTCTTCTACCTGCGGGTCGTGGTGCTCATGTACTTCTCCGAGCCGGCGCCGGACGGGCCGACCGTGGGGGTGCCGGGGCTGCCGACCACCACCGTCCTGGGCCTGACCGCGGCCGCGACCCTGGTGCTCGGCGTCATCCCCGGCGCGGTGCTGGACCTGGCCGACTCCGCCGCCGTGCTGGTCGGCTGACCGGGGCCCCCGGCCGGGTGCACGGCCGGGTGCACGGCCCGATGCACCGCCCGGTGCGCCGCGCCCGCCCGGCGGCAGCTATCTTCGGCTGTTGATGACCGGAGCCGGTACCACCAGCCCGCGTGGCGGGGGGCACGACACCGAGCGGGAGACCGCCTGGCACCGGCCCTCCAGCCCCGCCTCGACGATCGGCCCCTGGCTGCCCGAGGGTGAGCTGGGTGCTGCGCTGGCCGCCGGGCTGGTCCGGGTGGAGGACGCGCTGGCCACCGCGGTGGCCAGCGAGAACGCCTTCGTCAACGAGGCCGCCGGCCACCTGATGGCCGCCGGCGGCAAGCGGTTCCGGCCCCTGCTCGCGCTGCTCGCCGCCCAGCTCGGCGACCCGGACGCGTCCGGGGTGGTCGAGGCCGCCGTCGTCTGCGAGCTGACCCACCTGGCCACGCTCTACCACGACGACGTGATGGACGAGGCCTCCGTGCGCCGCGGTGCCCCCAGCGCCAACAGCCGCTGGGGCAACAGCGTCGCCATCCTCACCGGCGACTTCCTCTTCGCCCGCGCCTCCGACCTGCTCGCCGATCTCGGCCCCGAGGCCGTCCGGGTGCAGGCGCAGACCTTCGAGCGGCTGGTCACCGGCCAGCTGCGCGAGACCGTGGGCGCCCAGCCGGGCGAGGACCCGGTCGCCCACTACCTCGCGGTGCTGGCCGACAAGACCGGGTCGCTGGTGGCCACCTCCGCGCGCTTCGGCGCCGAGTTCGCCGGCGCGGACGCCGAGCTGGTCTCCGCGCTCACCGCGTTCGGTGAGGAGGTCGGCGTCGCCTTCCAGCTGTCCGACGACCTGCTCGACATCGTCAGCACCGACGGCGCCTCCGGGAAGCTGCCCGGCACCGACCTGCGCGAGGGTGTCGCCACCCTGCCGGTGCTCTTCGCCCTCGCCGGGGACGACCCGGCGGAGGCCCGGCTGCGCGAGCTGGTCTCCGGCCCGGTGGTCGACGACGCCGCGCACGCCGAGGCGCTGGCCCTGCTGCGCGGCTCGGCGTCGCTGGCCCGCGCCACCGCCGTCACCGAGGAGTACGCCGACCGGGCCCGCGCCCGGCTGGACGACGTCCCGGACGGGCCGGTGCGGGAGGCGCTGTCCGCCCTCTGCACCTACGTGGTCACCCGCAGCAGCTGAGCCTGCGCGACCGGTGCGGGCCGGGGATGCTGGGCTGATGACCAGCCGCCTCCGGACCGCCACCCTCCTCGCTGGCCTCCTGGCGCTGGCCGGCTGCAGCAGCTCGCCCGCCGCACCGGGCGAGGAGTCCGGGGCCGCGGCACCGGGCGCGCAGCCCGGGACCGGCGCCCCGGACGACGCGGCCGACCCCACGACGGGCGTGCCGGCCCTGGACGTGGCGGTCGTCGCCGACGGGCTGGACCACCCCTGGGACGTCGCCCAGGCCCCCGACGGGACCCTGCTGCTCGACGAGCGCAGCGGCGGCCTGACCGCGGTGCTGCCCGACGGCGAGGTGCGCCCGCTCGACGCCGACTTCGACGACCTGTTCGCCGTCGGTGAGACCGGCCTGATGGGGCTGACCCTGGACCCGGCCTTCGCCGAGAACCGCCGCTTCTACACCTGCCAGGGCGTGCAGGAGGGCGGCGGCGCGGAGATCCAGGTGATCGCCTGGACCGTCGACGAGGAGTGGACCGCGGCGACCCGCGTCGACGACCCGCTGCTGGGCGGCATCCCGGTCAACGAGCGCAGCGGCCGGCACGGCGGCTGCCGGGTCGAGTTCGGCCCCGGCGGAGCGCTGTACGTCGGCACGGGGGACAACGCGGTCGGGACCAACCCGCAGGATCTCGGAACGCTCGCCGGCAAGGTCCTCCGGATCGACCCGGACACCGGGGAGGCCCTCCCGGACAACCCGTTCACCGACGACCCCGCCGCCGCGGACCGGATCTGGACCCACGGGCACCGGAACGTGCAGGGCCTGGCCGTGCACCCGGACTCCGAGCAGGTGTACGCGGTGGAGCACGGGCCCGACCGGGACGACGAGGTGAACCTGCTCCGGCCGGGAGCCGACTACGGCTGGGACCCGGTCGGGGCGGGCACCTACGACGAGAGCGTGCCGATGACCGCCCCCGGCGCCGTGCCTGCGGTGTGGTCCTCCGGCGAGCCGACCATCGCACCGTCCGGGGCGACGTTCCTCCGCGGCGACGAGTGGGGCGGCTACGAGGGGGTGCTGATGATCGGCGTGCAGAAGGACACCGGCGTGCTCGGGCTGCGCATCGACGACGACGGCGAGCTGCTCGAGCAGTTCCGGGTCCCCGAGCTCGAGGACACCTACGGCCGTCTCCGCACCCCGGAGCAGGGCACCGACGGGGCGCTCTACGTCACCACCGACAACGGCGACGGGCAGGACCGGGTGCTCCGGGTCACGCCCCGCAGCTGACCCCGCCGTACCGGCGCGAGCTCCCGGCGGGCGGCAGCTGCAGTGGTGCCCGGCCGGCCCGTTCGTGCCCGGGGTGCCTCACGCGGTGACCGGCAAGCGCAGCGGCCCGCGCAGGACGGTCGCCACCCGGGGCACCGGGCGGCCCGCGGCGCGCAGCCGGGGTGCCCGCTCCGCCAGCAATCGGAGCGCGACCTCGCCCTCGAGGCGGGCCAGCGGTGCACCGAGGCAGTGGTGCACCCCGCTGGAGAAGGCCAGGTGGGACGAGGTCTGCACCCGGTGGAGATCGAAGCGGTCGGGATCGGGGTGCGCCGCCGGGTCACGGCCGGCAGCCGCGAGCAGCACGAGCACGCTGCTGTCCCGGCGCAGCCGCGCGCCGTCGAGCTCGGCGTCCTCGTGCGCGATGCGGGCGGTCAGCTGCACGGGCGGGTCGAACCGGAGCGTCTCCTCGACGGCCGCCGCGGCCAGTGCCGGGTCCTCGGTCAGGGCGGCCCACTGCCCCGGTTCGGCCAGCAGGGCGCGCACCGCGTTGCCGATCAGGTTCGTGGTGGTCTCGAACCCGGCGACCAGCAGCAGCTGGGCCAGGGCCAGCACCTCGTCGACGGTCGCACCGCCGTCGTCGACGGCCGCCGCCAGCGCGGACACGACGTCGTCCCCGGGGGCCCGGCGACGCTGCTCGACGAGCTCGCCGAACAGCTCTCGCAGGTCCGCGGTGGTGTCGGCCAGCTGCCGGGCGTGGGCGGGGGACCGGAGGCCGTCCAGCGCACTGCCCAGCACCTGGCCCCAGCGGGCGAAGCGGTCCCGGTCGACCGCCGGCACGGCCAGCAGCGCGGAGATCACCGTGATGGGCAGCGGGGAGGCCAGGTCGTGTACCAGGTCGAACGCGCCCCGGCTGCGCCCGCGGGCCAGCGCGTCGTCCAGCAGCCGGCCGGCGACGTCCTCGGCGACGGCGCGGTACTGGGCCAGCCGCCGGGGGGAGAAGGCGGGCTGCGCGAGCCGGCGCAGGCGGGTGTGGTCGGGCGGGTCCAGGGTCAGCAGCGACAGGTCCACCGGCTCGAACATCGCGGCGGCGGTGCTGCCCGCGCCGCCCTCCTCCATCCGGCGTCGCCCGTCCGCCAGCCGCACGCCGAACCGCCGGTCCCGGAGGACGGCCGCACAGGTGGCGTGGGTGGCCACGGCGGTGATCCCGGTGCGGCTGCGCACCGGCCCACCGCCCGGCCGCGTCTGCGCCGTGCGGATCTCCTGGTACACCGGGTAGGGGTCCAGCCGCCACGGCCGGTGCAGCAGGCGGGCCACCCGGTCGCCGCGGACCGCGAGGGCCAGCCCGCCGGTGCGCAGCGCGCCGATGCGCAGCCCGAGTCCCGTGTCGGTCCGCAGCCTGGCCAGACGGTCGTCCATCCCTGCTCACCCCCGGACGTCCCCCGGATGCGTTCAGGCACATTGAACGCCAGTGGCCCAGAACCCGGGGGGTTCTGGGCCACTGGCGTGCAGTGCTCGGGTCAGGCGTCGACCGTCCAGCTGTCGCTGCCGGCGAGCAGCGCGTCGAGGTCGGCCGGCTGCTGCGCGGCGGCGTCCTCGAGCTGGTCGGCCATCATCCGGTCGTAGGTCGGCTTGGCCACCGACCGGAAGACGCCCATCGGGCTGTAGCGCAGGTCCTGGCTGGAGAGCCGGGACAGCGCGAACGCGTACGACGGGTCGTCCCGGTGCGCGTCGTGCACCACGATCTGGCTGGCGTCGACCTGGTTGGTCTCGGCGATCCGCAGGCCCCCGAAGTCGTCGCGGACGACGCAGGAGGCGCCGCCGGGGCCGAAGACCAGCGGCTCGCCGTGCACCAGCGGGATGGTCCACATCGGGCCGGTGGCCGGGTCCTTGAGCAGCTCGAACGCGCCGTCGTTGAAGATGTTGCAGTTCTGGTAGATCTCCACCAGCGACGTGCCCTGGTGCTCGGCGGCCTGCCGCAGCACGTCGGTGAGGCCCTTGCGGTCGGAGTCCATCGCCCGGCCGACGAAGGTCGCGTCGGCGCCCAGCGCCAGGCTGACCGGGTTGAACGGGTGGTCCAGCGAGCCCATCGGGGTGCTCTTGGTGACCTTCCCGACCTCGCTCGTCGGCGAGTACTGGCCCTTGGTGAGCCCGTAGATCCGGTTGTTGAACAGCAGGATCGTCAGGTTCACGTTCCGGCGCAGGGTGTGGATCAGGTGGTTGCCGCCGATGGACAGCGCGTCGCCGTCCCCGGTCACGACCCACACCGACAGGTCCGGGCGCGAGGCGGCCAGGCCGGTCGCGATCGCCGGGGCGCGGCCGTGGATGGAGTGCATCCCGTAGGTGTTCATGTAGTACGGGAAGCGGCTCGAGCACCCGATGCCGGAGACGATGACCATGTCCTCGCGGGCGATGCCGAGACTGGGCAGGAAGCTCTGGACGGCGTTGAGGATGACGTAGTCACCGCACCCGGGGCACCAGCGCACCTCCTGGTCGGTCTTGAGGTCCTTGGCCTTCAGCGCCGTCTGCTTCGGACCGTTCGCGGCGACCGAGGCGTCGATGGCGCCGGAGATCGTGGTGACGTCCGGGCCCCCGGCGGGCATGCCGAGGTCGTGCACGTGGGCGTTGGTGGACTCGATGGCGGTCACAGGGTCGCTCCCGTCTGTGCAGGGGTGTCGGAGCCGGTGTCGAGGGTGGCGACCGTCCCGGTGGTCCCGTCGATGACGTCCTGGAAGACGGCGGCCAGCTCCGCGGCGCGGAACGGCAGCCCGCGCACCTGGGTGTGGCTGTGCACGTCGATCAGGTACTTGGCCCGCAGGATCATCGCCAGCTGACCCAGGTTCATCTCGGGGCAGACCACCTGGTCGTACCGGGCGAGGATCTCGCCGAGGTCGGCCGGCAGCGGGTTGAGGTGGCGCAGGTGCAGCTGGGCGATGGACCGGCCCGAGGCGCGGATCCGCCGGCAGGCCGCCCCGATCGGGCCGTACGTGGAACCCCAACCGATGACCGCGACCCGGGCATTCCCGTCGGGGTCGTCGACCTCGGTCGCCGGGATCGACGCGGCGATGCCGTCGATCTTGGCCTGCCGGGTGCGGGTCATGAAGTCGTGGTTGGCCGGGTCGTAGGAGATGTTGCCGGTCTTGTCGGCCTTCTCCAGCCCGCCGATCCGGTGCTGCAGCCCCGCGGTACCGGGCACGGCCCACGGGCGGGCCAGCGTCTCCGGGTCGCGCAGGTACGGCAGGAACTCACCCTCCGTGCCGTCCTCCGCGCTGCCGTTCGGCGCGGTGGCGAACTCGACCCGCAGGTCGGGCAGCTCGTCGACGGCCGGGATCGACCACGGCTCGGCGCCGTTGGCCAGGTAGCCGTCGGACAGCAGGATCACCGGCGTGCGGTAGGTGAGCGCGATCCGCACCGCCTCCAGCGTCGCGTCGAAGCAGTCGCCGGGGGAGCGGGGCGCGATCACCGGGACCGGCGCCTCGCCGTTGCGGCCGAACAGCGCCTGCAGCAGGTCGCTCTGCTCGGTCTTGGTCGGCAGGCCGGTGGAGGGACCACCCCGCTGCACGTCCACGATCAGCAGCGGCAGCTCGGTCATCACGGCCAGGCCGATGGTCTCGGCCTTGAGGGCCACCCCCGGGCCGGACGTCGTCGTCACACCGAGCGCGCCCCCGAACGAGGCGCCCAGGGCGGCCCCGATGCCGGCGATCTCGTCCTCGGCCTGGAAGGTGCGGACGCCGAACGACTTGTGCTTCGACAGCTCGTGCAGGATGTCGCTGGCCGGGGTGATCGGGTAGGCGCCGAGGAAGACCGGCAGGCCCGATCGCTGGCCGGCGGCGACCAGGCCGTAGGCCAGCGCCTGGTTGCCGGAGATGTGCCGGTACTTGCCCGGGGCCATCGGTGCGGGCTTGACCTCGTAGGAGACCGCGAAGGCCTCCGTCGTCTCGCCGTAGTTGAACCCGGCCCGGAACGCGGCGATGTTGGCCGCGGCGATCTGCGGCTTGCGGCGGAACTGGCGCTCGAGGAAGCGGATCGTGCCCTCGGTCGGCCGGTGGTACATCCAGCTCAGCAGGCCGAGGGTGAACATGTTCTTGCTCCGCTCGGCCTCCTTCTTGCCCAGGCCGGAGTCCGCGAGCGCCTCGGTGGTCATCGAGGTCAGCGGCACGCTGACCAGCTGCCACTTGTCCAGCGAGCCGTCCTCGAGCGGGTTCGCGGCGTAGCCGACCTTGGCCAGGTTCCGCGGGGTGAACTCGTCGGAGTCGGCGATCAGCAGTCCGCCGCCGGGGAGGTCGACGAGGTTGGCCTTCAGCGCCGCCGGGTTCATCACGACCAGGACGTCGGGCGCGTCGCCCGGCGTCATGATGTCGTGGTCGGCGAAGTGCAGCTGGAAGGAGCTGACGCCCGGCAGGGTGCCCGTTGGCGCCCGGATCTCGGCGGGGAAGTTGGGCAGCGTCGAGAGGTCGTTGCCGAACGACGCCGTCTCGCTGGTGAAGCGGCCGCCGGTCAGCTGCATGCCGTCGCCGGAGTCGCCGGCGAGGCGGATGACGACGCGGTCGAGCTCGACGACGCTCTTCACCAGGCCGCCAGGGGCGGAGCT
Organism: Modestobacter sp. SYSU DS0904; assembly: GCF_054051115.1. Lineage (NCBI taxonomy): Bacteria > Bacillati > Actinomycetota > Actinomycetes > Geodermatophilales > Geodermatophilaceae > Modestobacter > Modestobacter sp. SYSU DS0904. The sequence goes on from NZ_JBJHAQ010000007.1 coordinate 151,629, forward strand.
GGGCACGGTCGGGTCCACGGCGGGGTGCATGCCGGGGGCAACGTCATCCGTTGCGGGGCTGATTCCGGGAGTGGTGCCAGTCATCTGTGAGGTACCTCCGGCTCGCCAGGTTACGTGCGGGTTGCCGGCACCGGACCGGTCGCGGACGAACGTGAGGCACCGCACACAGGGTTGCCTGATCTCGCAGCAGCTGCCCAGGTCACCGGGGAACGGGTGCCGGGCCCCTTCCGTTCTGATGGTCGTGCAACGGTGGAACAACGGTGTGAAGACGGCAGTGCTGCTCGGCCTGATGGCCGGGGTGATCCTGCTGGTCGGCAGCTTCTTCGGCCGGGGTGGGCTGCTGATCGCCCTGGTGGTCGCCCTCGGGGTGAACGGCTACGCCTACTTCAACTCCGACAAGCTCGCCCTGCGGGCGATGCGCGCCTTCCCGGTCACCGAGACGCAGGCGCCGCAGCTGTACGCCATCGTGCGGGAGCTGGCCACCGAGGCGCGCCAGCCGATGCCCCGGCTCTACGTCAGCCCCACCGACCAGCCGAACGCCTTCGCCACCGGGCGCAACCCGCGCAACGCCGCGGTCTGCTGCACCCAGGGGATCCTGGAGCTGCTCGACCGCCGCGAGCTGCGTGGGGTGCTGGCCCACGAGCTGTCGCACGTCTACAACCGCGACATCCTGATCAGCTCGGTGGCCGGGGCGATGGCCACGGTGATCACCTACCTGGCGCACATGGCGATGTTCGCCTCGCTGTTCGGCGGTCGCTCCGAGGACCGGGAGGGCGGCGGTGCCCTCGGCGGCCTGCTGCTGGTGTTCCTCGGTCCCGTCGCCGCGGGCCTGGTGCGGATGGCGGTCAGCCGGAGCCGGGAGTACCAGGCCGACGCCTCCGGCTCCGAGCTCTCCCAGGACCCGCTGGCGCTGGCCAGCGCACTGCGCAAGCTCGAGCGGGGGGTCGCCGTCCGCCCGCTGCCGCAGGACGACCGGCTGGTCACCCAGAGCCACCTGATGATCGCCAACCCGTTCCGCGGGTCGGGGATGGCGTCGATGTTCGCCACCCACCCACCGATGCCGGAGCGGATCGCCCGGTTGGAGGAGATGGCCCGCCAGCTCGGTCAGTAGAAGGGCCCCCTCGCCCCCACGGCACGCTTCGCGCACCGCGGGTCCCTGCGAGGGGGCCGTTCCAGCACGTCGCCAGGGGGCCGTGCCCTCACCTCACCGGTAGTTGTCGAACTGCAGGGCGACGTCGAGGTCCTTGCCCTTCAGCAGCTGCTGCACCGCCTGCAGGTCGTCGCGCTTCTTGCCGCTGACCCGCAGCTGGTCGCCCTGGATCTGCGCCTGGACGCCCTTGGGGCCCTCGTCGCGGATGATCTTCGCGATCTGCTTGGCCTTGTCCGAGGCGATGCCCTGCTGGATCGTCGCGGAGATCTTGTAGCTCTTGCCGGAGGCCTGCGGCTCCCCGGCGTCCAGCGCCTTCATCGAGATGCCGCGCTTGACCAGCTTCTCCTTGAAGACGTCCAGCGCCGCCACCACCCGTTCCTCGGTGTCGGCCGTCAGCGTGACGCCCTCCTCGCCGGCCCAGGCGATCGAGGCGTTCACGCCCCGGAAGTCGAAGCGCTGGGAGAGCTCCTTGCCGGCCTGGTTCAGGGCGTTGTCGACCTCCTGCCGGTCGACCTTGCTCACCACGTCGAAGGACGCATCGGCCATCTCGGTTCCTCCTCTGCCGCGGTCGACCGCCCACCGGTGCCCCGGCAGGTGGTCGACCCTCGTCTTGTACTCTCTCTCCCGTACCACCACGGCGGGTTGCCCGAGTGGCCAATGGGAGCGGACTGTAAATCCGTCGGCTTAGCCTACGAAGGTTCGAATCCTTCACCCGCCACGCCTGGTACGAACGGCCCCCGACCACCGGTCGGGGGCCGTTCCGTCTCCCCGGCAGGTCGTCGGCTCACGGCGCCGTCGGGGCCCGGGCGCTCGCCACCGCGGTGCGCTCCAGCGGCTCCCCGGCCAGGAACAGCCAGCCGAAGGCGATCTCCACCACCCGAGTGCAGCGCACCGTCACCTCGACGCCGTCGGTCACCGCCGACCACGCGTCCAGCCGCGCCCCGGCGTCGGCGAGCTGGTCGGCGACCGCGGCCTCGGCGCCCGCCCGGGTGAGCGGCAGCTCGGTGCCGACGCCCCGGGCGTACACGACCGCCTCGTCGGCCTGGTTGGCCGCCGCGAGCGCGGCTCCGTCGCACACCGACTGCACCTCCTGCTGCTCCAGGAAGGCGTCGGAGGCGGCGACGGCGCCCAGCACCATCAGTGCGGCGACCAGCCAGCAGACCAGCACGAAGGGCAGCGTGGAGCCGTCCTCCGGGTCGGGCCGGGCCCGGTCGACGCCGGGTGGGTGGGCACGCACGCGGGCAGCGTAGGGCCCGGGCGGCGGCACGTCACCGTTGTCCACCGGCTGTGGACGACGCCTGTGGACGATGTGGACGACGACCGCTCCGTCCCCGGGCGGTCCGGCCGGGCCTGTGGACGACGCCGGGGCCGGCGCCGCGGGGCCCGCAGACTGCCCCCATGTCGATCGAGGTGGTCCCTGCCCGGCTGTACGAGCTGGCGCAGGTGCTGGCGGCGGCGGGTGGGCAGGTCGACGGCGCCCGGCAGCTGGTCTCCGGGGGTGGGGTCGGTGACCCGGTGGGGCCGGCGGTGACCGGGTACGCCGAGACCGTCCGCACCGCTGCCGGGTGCCTGGCGGCCGAGCTCACCTGGCTCGGCGGTGCCGTGGCCGCCGCGGCCGACTCCTGGCTCGGCCTCGACGGCTCGGTGCTGGCGGTGCGCGGGGAGGGCACGCCCCGGTGACCGTCGCGCTGCCGAGGCCGGTCGAGCTCCCCGACCCACCGGGTTCGGCGACGGCGCTCGATGCGGTCCTCGACGAGCTCGCGTCGGCCGCCTTCACCGCCGGCCTGGCCGTCCACCTGCTCGAACCCGCCCGGGTGCTGACCGGCTGGCAGGGCGCCGACGCGCGGGTCGCCGCGGGTGAGGTGGCGGCCGCCCTGGGGGTCGCCGACGGCTTGCACCGGTGCCTGACCGTCGCGCTGGACCGGTTGGGCGAGCACCGCGACCTGTGGCTGGACGTCCGGGGCCGGCTGCATGCGCTCCGCGAGGACCAGAGCGCCGACTTCGCCCGGGCCCGCGCGCAGTACGGGGCGTTGCTCGCTGCCGCCCACGGCGGCGACGCCTCGGCCCGGCCGCAGGCCGAGGCGCTGGCGACCCGCCTCGCCGCCGCGGACGACGCCCGGGGAGCCGAGCACGCCGGGCTCCTCGCCGAGCTCGCCCGGGACGCGGACGGCGCGGCCGCGCTGCTGGCCACCGCGAGCCGGGACCTGGGCGGCAGCGACGGCCCCGGGTCGGTCACCGGCGTCACGGTGCACCTGGCCGGTCTCCTGCCCGGGTGGGGCCGCGGGGCGCTGACCACGATGGGCGTCACCGCGGCGGCCGAGCTCACCGGGCCCGGCACCGCCGCCGACGTGCGCGCCGCCGCCGTCCGGTGGGCCGATGCCGTCGCGGTGCCCGCGGTGGCCGAAACCTTCGTCACCGCGCTCGGCGCGGAGGGCCTCACCTTCCTGCTCGCCCAGCTCCACCAGCAGGCCGGGACGGGGGAGGAGGTGCCGCTCGCCGGGCTGCTGGCCGTCGCGCTCACCGCGGCCGGGGTCGGGGCAGGGCCCGTTCCCCGGGTGCGCGAGGTGCTGGGCGCGGCAGCGCTGCCGGTGCACGACCGCGACCCGCGGCACGACGAGACCGCGGTCGGCATGGGGGTCGTGCTCGCCGCACCGGGAGCCGGACCGGCGCTGGCCGCAGCGTGGGGCCGGCGGTTGCTGGAGCGCGAGGCGGTGCAGGGCGTCCGCGCCGTCGACCGGCTCACCGGCGGTCGGCCCGACCCCGTGGCGGCGGCGATCGACGCGGTGCTCCGCGCCGGCGACCCGGCTGCGGCGGGCCGGCTGCTGGGGACGTCGCTGGCCTGGGACGTCCTGCTGCGCCGGGTCTGGGACGACGGCGGCCGGGACGCCGGCGCGCTGATCGGCCTGGCCGAGGACTCGGCCGACGCCGACCAGGTCGCGCGCGGTGCGCTGCGGGCACTGGGTCAGGGACTCGACCCGGCCGGTGCCGGACCCGACCCGGCCGGTGCCGGATCCGACCCGGACGCCGGGGAGCCGGTGGACCTCGCGGCGCTCGGGCAGCTGGCCGACGGGATCGGCGGTCTGCTGGCCGGGCGGTCGGAGCTGCTCGGCCGCGAGCTCGCCGCTGCGGGCACCGGGGAGGAGCTGTCACCGGCGCGGGAGACCGCGCTGCGCGGGCTCGGACTGCTGCTCACCGAGCCGGTGGCCGAGCAGCGGGTGACCAGCAGCCTGGTCGGCGGGCTGGCGTCGGGCGGTGCCCACCGGGCCGAGACGGCCGGCGCGCTGGTGGCGGTCCAGGAGTACGGACACCGTGCCCGGTACGCGCTGCGCTTCGCCCAGGTGCTCGTGGACACCCACGGCCGGGCGGGCCTCTACGACCTGCTCACCGCGCCGGCGGACCTCGTCCGGGGGAAGAAGGTGGTGCCCGGCCTCGGGGTCCTCGTCGACGCCGGCGCGGTGCTGTTCCGTGCCGACGGCCGGATCCGGATCGAGCCCGACGACGGCCCGGTCCGTACGGCCGAGGACGCCGGACGGCTGGCGGCGATCGTCGTCACGGGCGCGGCCGGGGTGCGGCCGTCCGGGGTCGGGACGCCGGCCGGCCGCGCCGCCGTCGACGCCGGGGGAGCCGCGTTCGCGCGCACCTCGGGGGTGCTGACGCTGCCGTCGTTCCCGGCCCGGTACACCGGGAGCACCGTCGGCGCGCTGGTCGAGGACGTGGTGGAGGGGCTGGTCGACGATGCCTCCGGGCCCCCACCGGACCGGGACCGCCAGCAACGCCCGCCGCGCGGACCGCGGTGAGCCGTTCCCCCGGTCGATTCACCCGAACGATGACGACGCTCCGCGACATCGGTGACGCAAAGTGACGACACTACGAAACTCGCCGACACGAAGGGTGTCAGGCTTGCTCGAACGAGTGACCTTCTGCAATGTGATCACTGCGGTGTGTTGCCGGATGACGCTCTGCCCCCGCGTGGGCCGCTGCCGCTCAGCGAGAACTGACAGAGCAGACCGTCATGCCCCGAGGAGACACCATGTCCACCGCCATCAGCTCGTCCGTCGCCCGCACCGCCACCGCCGACCGCGGCTGGAAGTGGACCCGCGGCTGGAAGTGGACCCGCTGACGACGCACCTGTGACGTCGGGGCGGCCCGGTCCCGGGCCGCCCCAACGGGTGAGTGCGCCCTTCCAGACGCCGTGCGCGCTGTTACCGTCGGCGGACCAGCCTCCCCTAGAGACAGGCTCACGTTGGCCGATCAGCCGGTCCCCGAGCGGCGGGGGCCCACACTCCTGCGCCGTCCCGGGTCGATCGGCGTCCTCACGCTGGTGGCCGCGGCAGTCGTCGCCGCCGTCGTGCTGCCCGGGACCTGGCGGGACCCGTCCCCGTGGGTGGTCCTCGCCCTGCTCGTCGCATCCCTGCTGACCGAGTCCGCCCAGCTCGACGTCGAGTTCCGCCGGCAGACCATCTCCCTGTCGCCCACCGAGATCCCCCTGGTGGTCGGCCTGGTCGTGGTGGGCGGCGGCTGGACCGCGGTGTGCCGGGTGGTGGCCGTCCTGGTGGTGATGGGCGTCCGGCGCAACTCGCCGGCGAAGCTGGCCTTCAACTCCGGCATCGCGGTGATCGAGCTGTGCGCGGCTCTCGCGGTCCTCGCGCTGCTCCCGCCGCTGGAGCTCGACGACCCGGTCAGCTGGGGGTCCCTGGTGCTGGCGGTGCTGGCGGCCAGCCTCGTGGGCATGGCCGGGGTCTGCCTGGCCATCACGCTCACCGAGGGCTTCCCGAGCCGAGCGTTCTGGGCCGCGGCGCTCCCCAACGCGCTGTTCGCGCCGCTGAGCGTCGGCGTCGCCGTCATCGCCCTGCTGCTGGTGGAGGAGACCGCATGGTCGTGGGTGCTGATCCTGCCGATGCTGCTGGGCGCCCTGGCCATCTTCCGGCAGTCGGCGCGCGCGGCCCGCGAGCGGCGGACGGTGCAGCGCGTCTACGACTTCGCCCGCCGGGTGGAGCTGGTCAGCCCGGACGAGACGGGCACGCGGGAGATCGTCCGGGCAGTGCGCGAGCTGCTCAACGCCGACCGGGTCGCGCTCTGGCTGCCGCCCTACCTCGATGACGGGCCGGTGCTCCTCGTCGAGGCCACCGACGCCGACATGGCCTGGTACGACGGCCCCGGTGACCCCGACGACCTGCTGCGCCGCCGGGCCACCGCCCCGGGCGCCACGAGCGCGGTGCTGGTCTCGACCGCTCGTGCCTCCGGGGACGAGCTGGCGGCGCTGGGCCGCCGGGGCGCCCGGGAGGTGCTCGGTGCCGCCGTGGTCACCGCTGCCGGGGAGCCGGGCTACCTGGAGGTGTGCGACCGACGCAGCGACAGCGTGACGTTCGCCGCTGCCGACCGGGCGGCGCTGGAGTCGATGCTGACCCACGTCAACGCGGCGATCCGGCAGCAGCAGCTGCTCGGCCAGATCCGGCACGACGCCGACCACGACCGGCTCACCGGGCTGCCCAACCGGCAGCGGCTGGCCGCGGAGATCGACACGCTGCTGCAGGCGGAGCCCGAGACCGCCCGGGTCGGCCTGGTGCTGGCTGCGCTGGACGGCTACACCAACGTCACCGACACCCTGGGGCACGCCGCCAGCGACGAGCTGCTGATGGTCACCGCCGGGCTGCTGCGGGAGCACGCGCCGCCGCAGGCCGTGCTGGCCCGCATGGAGGGTGGTCAGTTCGCCGTCCTGCTGCCGGGGCTGTCGCTCGCGGCCACCGAGCGGGCCGCCCGCCGGCTGCGGGAGGCCGCCTCCACCCGCGCCCAGGTCGCCGGGCTGCACCTGGAGGTGTCGCTGACCATCGGCGTCGCCGCCGCGCCGGTGCACGGCTCGGACGCCGGCGCGTTGATCCAGCGGGCCGACGTCGCGCTGCTGGCCGCGCACGGCTCCAGCGGGGTCGCCACCTACCACCCGGTCCTGGACCAGCAGAGCCTGCGCCGGCTCCAGCTGGGCACCGAGCTCGAAGCGGCGATCACCGACGGCCAGATCACGGTGGTGTTCCAGCCGATCGTGGAGACCCGCACCTCCGACATCGTCTCGGTCGAGACGCTGGTCCGCTGGCGCCACCCCAGGTACGGCGACGTGCCCCCGGACGACTTCATCGCCCTGGCCGAGCAGATCGGCCGCATCGGGTCGTTGACCGACCACGTGCTCGACCGGGCGCTGGACCGCTGCCGGCGCTGGCTGGACCAGGACATCGCGCTCTCGGTCGCGGTCAACCTCTCCGCGCACTGCCTCGCCGAGCCGGACCTGGTCGACCGGGTGCGCCGCGCGCTGCGGCACCACGGTGTCCCCGGGGAGCTGCTCACCCTCGAGCTCACCGAGGGCAGCGTCGTCGACGACACGGTGCGCAACGGCACCGTCCTGGCCGACCTGCACGCGCTCGGCCTGCGGCTGTCGATGGACGACTTCGGCACCGGCTACTCCTCGCTGTCCCAGCTCCGCGCGCTGCCCATCGACGAGCTCAAGATCGACAAGAGCTTCGTGCTGGGCATGTCGACCAGCCAGAACGAGTCGTTCATCGCCCGGTCGATCGTCGAGCTGGCGCACAACCTCGGCCTCCGGGTGGTCGCCGAGGGCGTCGAGGACGAGGTGACCCGCGACCTGCTGGCCCAGATGGGCTGCGACAAGGTGCAGGGCTTCCTGGTCAGCCGGCCGCTGCCGGAGGACCGGCTGGAGGGCTGGCTGCTCGCCCGCACCGGGGTGCGCACCGCCGCGCCGGGGGGCACCCACCGCCGGTTGTTCGTCCGCACCTGACTGTTAGAGTTCTCCCGCGCCCGGAACGGGGCGGCGACACCGGCGGGACCGACCCCCTGACGAGGGGCGAGAGAACACCAGGTAGAGTCTTCCCGTCCGACCACGCCCCTTTAGCTCAGTCGGCAGAGCGTCTCCATGGTAAGGAGAAGGTCTACGGTTCGATTCCGTAAAGGGGCTCGTACGATCGAGTACCGACCACCGGTCCAGTCGCGAGACCGGGCCGCGCGGTCAGCCGGCGGTGTAGCTCAGCCTGGTAGAGCAAGCGGCTCATAATCGCTGTGTCACCGGTTCAAGTCCGGTCACCGCTACTCCAGACGGACCCCGATCTCGGGGTCCGTCGGCGTGTCCGGCACCTGCCGGACACGGGTACCACCCACTGACCAGAACAAGGCGAGGACACACTCATGGCCGCCACTGACGTCCGTCCGAAGATCACCCTGGCGTGCCAGGAGTGCAAGAACCGCAACTACATCACCCGCAAGAACCGGCGGAACGACCCCGACCGGATCGAGCTGAAGAAGTACTGCCCGACCGACCGCAAGCACACGGTGCACCGCGAGACCCGCTGACCCCAGCGGACGTCGAGGCGAGAGGGTGGGAGCATGGCGCTGGACCCAGGACTGGTCGGGCGCAGCTACCCGCCCTCTGCCGTCTACGAGGTCGGGCGGGAGAAGATCGCCGAGTTCGCCACCGCGCTCGGTGACCCCGACCCGGCCTACCGCGACCCCGCCGCGGCGCAGGCGCTCGGGCACCCCGACGTCATCGCACCGCCCACCTTCGCGATCGTGCTCAGCCTGGGGTCCGGCAACGTCGTCGTCGAGGACCCGGACGTGGGCATCGACTACAGCCGTGTCGTGCACGGTGAGCAGCGCTTCACCCACCACCGCCCCGTCCGGGCCGGTGACCGGCTGGTCGCGACCGCCACCATCGACGCGGTGCGGTCCGTGGCCGGGAACGACATGCTGACCACCCGGGTCGACCTGGCCACGGAGGACGGCGAGCCGGTCTGCACCACCCGCTCGATGCTCGTCGCCCGGGGCACCGCATGAGCCGGCTGCGCGCCGCGGACGTCGCCGTCGGCACCGAGCTCCCCGAGCAGAGCTCCCGGGTCACCCGCGCCGATCTGGTCCGCTACGCCGGCGCCTCCGGCGACTTCAACGTCATCCACTGGAGCGACCGGGTGGCCGGCGAGGTCGGCCTGCCCGGGGTCATCGCCCACGGCATGCTCACCGCCGGGCTGGCGGCCCGGGCGGTCACCGCGTGGGCGGGCGACCCGGGCGCGGTCGTCGAGTACCAGGTCCGGTTCAGCCGCCCGGTCGTCGTCCCCGACGACGAAACCGGCGCCGAGGTCACCGTCCGCGGCCGGGTCGCCGCCCTGCTGGAGGACGGGCAGGTCCGCGTCGACCTCACCGTCACCAGCGGCGGCGAGAAGGTGCTGTCCCTGGCCCGCGCCGTCGTCGCGCTCGCCTGACCGGGAGCACCCCGAGCAGGTCCGATGGTGGTGGGCCGGCGCCCGCGGGCCGGGGTGCCCCAGCCGGCTGACCTCCCCGGCCGAGCCGGTCGGGTCCCCGGCCGGAGGGGTCCCGCCCGGCCGTGTTGGCCAGCGGTCCCGCCGGTCCCGTACACTCGACGTCCTGGGGCCAGCATGACCCCGCCACCGGCGTGCCCCGGGACCCTCCGGGGCCCGGCAGCGCTGCGGCGCGGACCGGTCCCGGGCGGGTGTTCCTGAGGGTGTCCCAGGTGTCCTGCGCGAGCGATGCTCGTGGAGGGCCGGACGGGTGGCCCGACGGGGCTCCTAGGGGTGTAGCTCAATTGGCAGAGCAGCGGTCTCCAAAACCGCAGGCTGCAGGTTCAAGTCCTGTCACCCCTGCCACCGACCGACGACCGGTGTCGAGCCGGCGCAGACCATCCATCGAGCAGAGCGAGGCGTTGTGAGCGACAAGGACGGCGAGCCGAACGGCGAGCAGCCTGACGCCGAGCAGTTCGACCGGGAGGCGCCGGGCGTCGACGACGCCGCCGAGCTCGAGGCCGCCGAGGCGGAGATCGCCGACGAGGCGGAGACCGACGAGGACAAGGTCGTCGCCACCCCCACCCGCCGTCAGCGCGGCACTGGCCGAACGGGCAGCCGCCCGGCCGGTCGGCCGATCGAGGGGCGCACCGGGGAGGGCACCCGCTCGCGGGCGGCCGCCGAGCGGGCGCGCGCCGAGGAGCTGCGGGACAAGCGCAGCATCGGCCGGTTCCTCCGCGAGGTCGTGGCGGAGCTGCGCAAGGTCATCTGGCCCGGCCGCAAGGAGCTGATCACCTACACGACCGTGGTGATCATCTTCGTGGCGGTCATGGTCGCGCTCGTCGCCGGCATGGACATCGTCTTCGCCCAGGGCGTGCTCGCCGTCTTCGGCTGAGCGCCCCGCGAGCTGCACCGAACCCAGGAGGAAGAGACCACGTGACAGACCCCCGCGAGCCCTTCGAGACCGACAACGCCGTCGAGGGCACCGACCTCGACGACGCACGGTTCGACGTGCGCGGCACCGCCGACCTCGAGACCGGAGCCGATGAGCCCGGCGCCGCCGAGGGGTCCAGTGACACCACCGACCAGGACACCGCGACCGGCGTCGCCGACGTCGTCCCCGAGGTGGAGTCCGGCGAGCCGGACACCATGGCCGCCGACCCGTCGCCCGAGCCGGCGCCCGACCACGACCCGCTGGTCGCCGAGGTGCTCGAGACGGCCGACGAGGCCGACGAGGACCCCCGGGAGGCGCTGCGCTCGACGCTGCGCACCCAGTTCGGCGACTGGTACGTCATCCACTCGTACGCCGGTTACGAGAACAAGGTGAAGACCAACCTGGAGTCCCGCATCACGTCGCTGGACATGGAGGACTACATCTTCCAGATCGAGGTGCCCACCGAGGAGGTCACCGAGATCAAGAACGGCAAGCGGACCCAGGTCAACCGCAAGAAGCTGCCCGGGTACCTGCTCGTCCGGATGGACCTCAACGACGAGTCCTGGGGCGCGGTCCGCAACACCCCCGGGGTAACCGGCTTCGTGGGCGCGACCTCCAAGCCCTCGCCGCTGAGCATCGACGAGGTCGTCAACCTGCTGGTCGCCGACACCCCGGCCAAGCCCGCCGCGGTGGCGACCGAGACCAGCTCGCCCGCTGCCGGTCCGGTCAGCACGGTCGAGTTCGAGGTCGGTGAGTCGGTCACCGTCATGGACGGCCCGTTCGCCACGCTGCCGGCCACCATCAACGAGATCAACGCCGAGCAGCAGAAGCTGCAGGTCCTCGTCTCCATCTTCGGCCGCGAGACGCCGGTCGAGCTCTCGTTCACCCAGGTCGCCAAGCTGTGAGAAGGACCCCGCTGCCCCCCGCCGCTCGCAAGCTCGCGGCGGGCCCCTGCAGCGGGGCCATCGAACCGAACTGATCAACGCACTCAGAAGAAGAAGGAAGTCATGCCCCCCAGGAAGCGGTTGACCGCGGTCATCAAGCTCCAGATCAACGCCGGTGCGGCCACCCCCGCGCCGCCCGTGGGCCCCGCCCTCGGTCAGCACGGCGTGAACATCATGGAGTTCTGCAAGGCGTACAACGCCGCCACCGAGGCGCAGCGCGGCAACGTCGTCCCGGTCGAGATCTCGGTCTTCGAGGACCGGTCGTTCACCTTCGTCACCAAGACCCCGCCGGCCGCGCGCATGCTGCTCAAGGCCGCCGGTGTGGAGAAGGGCTCGGGCGAGCCGCACAAGACCAAGGTCGCCACGGTCACGCGTGACCAGGTCCGTGAGATCGCGCAGACCAAGATGGCCGACCTGAACGCGAACGACCTCGACCACGCCGAGAAGATCATCGCCGGCACCGCCCGGTCGATGGGCATCACGGTCCAGTGAGCGAAGCCGCCGGCTGACGGCGGCGTTCCACCACCGGGTCCGACGGACCCGGACAGCAACTGTGGGAGGGCCTCGCCGGGCCCGCGCACCACACGACCCCCGATCCGGGGGGAAGGAGCACCACCATGGCGAAGCACGGCAAGAACTACCGCAAGGCCGCTGAGTTGGTCGATGCCGACGCGCTGTACAGCCCGCTGCAGGCCGCCGGCCTGGCCAAGCAGACGTCGATCACCAAGTACGACGCGACCGTCGAGGTCGCGATCCGGCTCGGCGTCGACCCGCGCAAGGCCGACCAGATGGTCCGCGGCACGGTCAACCTGCCGCACGGCACCGGCAAGACCGCCCGGGTCATCGTCTTCGCGACCGGCGACAAGGCCGCCGAGGCCGAGGCCGCCGGCGCCGACGTGGTCGGCTCCGAGGACCTGATCGAGCGCATCCAGGGCGGCTTCCTGGACTTCGACGCCGCGATCGCGACCCCCGACCAGATGGCCAAGGTCGGTCGCATCGCCCGCATCCTCGGTCCCCGTGGCCTGATGCCGAACCCGAAGACCGGCACGGTGACCCCCGACGTCACCAAGGCCGTGAACGACATCAAGGGCGGGAAGATCAACTTCCGCGTCGACAAGCAGGCCAACCTGCACCTGGTCATCGGCAAGGCCTCCTTCGACCAGACCAAGCTGGTGGAGAACTACGCCGCCGCCCTCGACGAGGTGCTCCGCGCCAAGCCGTCCGCGGCCAAGGGGCGGTACGTCAAGAAGGTCACCATCTCCACGACCATGGGCCCGGGCATCCCGGTCGACCCGAACCGCACGCGCAACCTGACGGTCGACGAGGCCAACGCCTGAAGAAGGACCCCGTCCTCCTCACCCCTCGCGAGCTCGGGGTGAGCCTCTGGACGGGGCCGCGAGGCCACAGGACGGCGTCGCCCCTCGCGGGGCGGCGCCGTTCCGTCGTCTGCGGAGGTGGTTGGCGGAGGTGGTTGGCGCGGTGGTCCGGCGATGGCGTACGCTGGCCGCTGTTCCCCCCATGACCGCATGGTCGTCGCACGTCCGCGTGCGATCGAAGGTCCGGATCCCCGGACGGCCCGCGCAGGTGGACGGATCGATGATCGCGCCGGAACCCGGGTCTGCTGACCCGAGCCCCGGCCCTCCTCGCCCCGTGCGCCCTGCGCCGGGGCGTTCCTCGTCTCCGGGCCCCGATCGCTGCGTGCGCGCACCGGCCGGTGGTCGCCCGACAGCGAGAGGAGGCCCATGCCCACGCAGGCCAAGGACGCCGCGATCCAGGAGATCACCGAGCGTTTTCAGGCATCCAGCGCGGCCGTGCTCACCGAGTACCGCGGGCTGAGCGTGTCGCAGCTCACCGAGCTGCGTCGTTCCCTCGGTGCGGGCAGCAGCTATGCCGTCGTCAAGAACACCCTGACGAAGCGGGCGGCGGACTCGGTCGGTTTCTCCGACCTGGGCCCGCTCCTGAGCGGTCCCACCGCGATCGCCTTCATCGACGGCGACCCGGTCGAGGCCGCGAAGGCCATCCGCGACTTCGCGCGGGCCAACCCGTCGCTCGTCATCAAGGGTGGCGTGGTCGACGGCCGCACGGTCGACGCCTCCGAGGTCACCCGCCTCGCCGACGTCGAGCCGCGTGAGGTCCTGCTGGCCAAGATGGCCGGCGCGATGAAGGGCAACCTGACCAAGGCTGCCGGGCTGTTCCAGGCCCCGCTGTCGCAGGTCGCCCGTCTGGCCGAGGCGCTCAAGGAGAAGAAGCCCGCCGAGGGTGCTCCTGCTGCCGACGCAGCTGCTGCTGACACCACCCCCGAGACCACCGACGCTGCCGCGGACGCCGCGGCCAGCGACGCCTGACCCACCAAGGAGACACCATGGCCAAGCTTTCCACCGACGAGCTGCTCGACGCCTTCAAGGAGATGACCCTCCTGGAGCTGTCGGACTTCGTGAAGCAGTTCGAGGAGACCTTCGAGGTCACCGCCGCTGCCCCCGTCGCCGTCGCGGCTGCCGGCCCCGCCGGTGGCGGTGCCGCTCCCGAGGCCGCCGCTGAGCAGGACGAGTTCGACGTCATCCTCGAGGCTGCCGGCGACAAGAAGATCCAGGTCATCAAGGAGGTGCGCGGCCTGACCTCGCTCGGCCTCAAGGAGGCCAAGGACCTGGTCGACAACGCGCCGAAGCCGATCCTGGAGAAGGTCGCCAAGGACGCCGCGGAGAAGGCCAAGGCCGCCCTCGAGGGCGCCGGCGCCACCGTCACCGTCAAGTGACCCCCTGCCCGGCGTCTCCGGACGCCGGGTACGTCACCCTCACGTGACGCCCCGCCCGGCGTGAGCCGGGCCTGCACGACCCGACAGGGGCCGTCCTCCACGCGGAGGGCGGCCCCTGCGGCGTTCGTCGGCCGATCCACCGGCGCCCGGCGTGCCTGCTCGCACCGAGCAGCTCCACTGGCATCATCGGGGCCGGCAGCACCCCACCCGCACGGTCGCGAGTCCCGGGACGCACGGCGTCCCGGTCGGGCGTCGGGGACCGCGGTGGGCGCCGGACACCCCGTCGGAGTGTGTCCCGCGCCGCACCGGCGGCCCGACGTGGACACGGGCGCGGAGCAGGGGTAGGGTCTCCTGTTGCGCTGCCCTCTGACTGCCAGCCCGCCGAGACGGGTCACGAAGGGTGCCCGGGAACGGCTCCGGGCGACCCTGTGTTGACCGTACTGACGGGGCCAGGCATCCGCGGTCAGCCTCGCCGACAACGACGACGACCCAGGACGAACTGCACCCACCGCCCGCACGTCGTGAGGTCCTCGAAAGGACGCATCTTGGCAGGCTCTCGCCCCACCAGCATCACCCCCGGCACCACCGAGTCCCCCAGCAGCACCCCGGCCGCGGTCGAGCTGCAGGCCGGTCCCCGCACCGGCGGCACCGACCACCAGAAGATCCCCGGCGCGCCGCTCCGCGTCTCGTTCGCCAAGATCCACGAGCCGCTCGAGGTCCCGGACCTGCTCGGCCTGCAGACGGCCTCCTTCGAGTGGCTCGTCGGCAGCCCCGTCTGGCGCGCCACCCTCCCCCCCGAGGAGCAGGCCGGCGCCGTCGGCGGTCTGGCCGAGATCCTCGAGGAGATCTCGCCGATCGAGGACTTCAGCGGCTCGATGTCGCTGTCCTTCTCCAACCCGCGCTTCGAGGACGTCAAGGCGTCCCTCGAGGAGTGCAAGGACAAGGACATGACCTACGCGGCGCCGCTGTTCGTCACCGCCGAGTTCATGAACAACACCACCGGTGAGATCAAGAGCCAGACGGTGTTCATGGGCGACTTCCCCGTCATGACGGGCAAGGGCACCTTCGTCATCAACGGGACCGAGCGCGTCGTCGTGTCGCAGCTGGTCCGCAGCCCGGGCGTCTACTTCGACAAGTCGCTGGACAAGACCTCCGACAAGGACGTCTTCAGCGCCAAGGTCATCCCCAGCCGCGGTGCGTGGCTGGAGTTCGACGTCGACAAGCGCGACACCGTCGGCGTCCGGATCGACCGCAAGCGCCGCCAGCCGGTCAGCGTGCTGCTCAAGGCGCTGGGCTGGACCGAGGACCGCATTCGCGAGCACTTCCAGTGGTCGCCCACCATGCTGGCCACCCTGGAGAAGGACCACATCGCCGGGCAGGACGAGGCGCTGCTGGACATCTACCGCAAGCTGCGCCCGGGCGAGCCGCCGACGCGTGAGTCCGCGCAGGCGCTGCTGGAGAACCTGTTCTTCAACCCGAAGCGCTACGACCTGGCCAAGGTGGGCCGGTACAAGGTCAACAAGAAGCTCGGCGTCGGGGCCCCCACCGCGACGACCACGCTGACCGAGGACGACATCGTCGCCACCATCGAGTACGTGGTGCGCCTGCACGCGGGCGAGCCCGACCACGGCGTCGACGACATCGACCACTTCGGCAACCGCCGGCTGCGCACCGTGGGCGAGCTGATCCAGAACCAGATCCGGGTCGGCCTGTCCCGCATGGAGCGCGTGGTCCGCGAGCGGATGACGACCCAGGACGTCGAGGCGATCACGCCGCAGACGCTGATCAACATCCGGCCGGTCGTCGCCTCCATCAAGGAGTTCTTCGGCACCAGCCAGCTCTCGCAGTTCATGGACCAGACCAACCCGCTCGCGGGCCTGACCCACAAGCGCCGCCTGTCGGCGCTGGGCCCGGGTGGTCTGTCCCGTGAGCGCGCCGGCATGGAGGTCCGGGACGTGCACCCGAGCCACTACGGCCGGATGTGCCCGATCGAGACCCCTGAGGGCCCGAACATCGGCCTGATCGGCTCGCTGTCCTCCTTCGGCCGGGTGAACCCGTTCGGCTTCATCGAGACGCCGTACCGCAAGGTGGAGAACGGCCAGGTCACCGAGCAGATCGACTACCTGACCGCCGACGAGGAGGACCGCTTCGTCGTCGCCCAGGCGAACTCGCCGCTGGACGCCACCGGGCGCCTGGCCGAGGAGCGGGTCCTGGTCCGCACCAAGGGCGGTGAGGTCGACTACCTCGCCCCGGAGAACGTCGACTACATGGACGTCTCGCCGCGGCAGATGACCTCGGTCGCCACGGCGATGATCCCGTTCCTCGAGCACGACGACGCCAACCGCGCCCTGATGGGCGCGAACATGCAGCGTCAGGCCGTCCCGCTGCTGCGCAGCGAGGCGCCGCTGGTCGGCACCGGCATGGAGCTGCGCGCCGCGGTCGACGCCGGCGACGTCGTGGTGGCCGAGAAGGCCGGTGTGGTCGAGGACTCCACCGCCGACTACGTGACCGTGATGGCCGACGACGGCACCCGGCAGACCTACCGGCTGCTGAAGTTCCGCCGCTCCAACCAGGGCACCTCGATCAACCAGAGCCCGGTGGTCGAGGAGGGCCAGCGGGTCGAGGTCGGTCAGGTCCTCGCCGACGGTCCGTGCACCGACGAGGGCGAGATGGCGCTGGGCAAGAACCTGCTCGTCGCCTTCATGCCCTGGGAGGGCCACAACTACGAGGACGCGATCATCCTGTCGCAGCGCCTCGTGCAGGACGACGTCCTGTCCTCGATCCACATCGAGGAGTTCGAGGTCGACGCCCGCGACACCAAGCTCGGTGCCGAGGAGATCACCCGGGACATCCCGAACGTCTCCGAGGAGGTCCTCGCCGACCTCGACGAGCGCGGCATCATCCGCATCGGTGCCGAGGTCGTCCCCGGCGACATCCTGGTCGGGAAGGTCACGCCCAAGGGCGAGACCGAGCTGACCCCCGAGGAGCGGCTGCTGCGCGCGATCTTCGGTGAGAAGGCCCGCGAGGTCCGCGACACCAGCCTCAAGGTCAAGCACGGCGAGTCCGGCAAGGTCATCGGCGTCCGGGTCTTCTCCCGCGAGGACGGCGACGAGCTCCCCGCCGGCGTCAACGAGCTCATCCGGGTCTACGTGGCCCAGATGCGCAAGATCAGCGACGGCGACAAGCTGGCCGGCCGGCACGGGAACAAGGGCGTCATCTCCAAGATCCTCCCGCAGGAGGACATGCCGTTCCTCGAGGACGGCACCCCGGTCGACATCGTGCTCAACCCGCTGGGCGTGCCCGGCCGGATGAACGTCGGCCAGGTGCTGGAGACCCACCTCGGGTGGATCGCCAAGACCGGCTGGGAGGTCGAGGGCTCTCCGGAGTGGGCGGCCCGGCTGCCGGGCGCCGCGCGCCAGGCCGGCCCGGGCACCCGTACCGCGACGCCGGTGTTCGACGGTGCCAAGGAGGACGAGATCATCGGCCTGCTCGGCTCGACGATCCCGAACCGCGACGGCAACCGGATGGTCAAGGAGACCGGCAAGGCGCGGCTGTTCGACGGCCGCTCCGGTGAGCCGTTCCCCGAGCCCATCTCGGTCGGCTACGTCTACATCCTGAAGCTCCTCCACCTGGTCGACGACAAGATCCACGCCCGTTCGACCGGCCCGTACTCGATGATCACGCAGCAGCCGCTGGGTGGTAAGGCGCAGTTCGGTGGCCAGCGCTTCGGTGAGATGGAGTGCTGGGCGATGCAGGCCTACGGCGCCGCGTACGCGCTGCAGGAGCTGCTCACCATCAAGTCCGACGACATCCTCGGCCGGGTCAAGGTCTACGAGGCCATCGTCAAGGGCGAGAACATCCCGGAGCCGGGCATCCCCGAGTCGTTCAAGGTGCTGCTCAAGGAGCTCCAGTCGCTCTGCCTGAACGTGGAGGTCCTCTCCGGCGACGGCCAGGCGATCGAGCTGCGTGACACCGACGACGAGGTGTTCCGGGCCGCGGAGGAGCTGGGCATCGACCTCAGCCGTCGCGAGCCCTCCAGCGTCGAGGACGTGTGATCGGCGGGGGGGGGGGGGGGGGGGGGGCCCGGGCGCGGGGGGGCGGGCCGGCTCCATAAATAAAAAAAAAAATAAAAATAATCAAACATACTCAAAAAA